>CAIWDB010000303.1 GCA_903911305.1 uncultured Methylococcaceae bacterium
CCATCCTCCGCCAACAACCGATGCAGCAGTTTCAAGCGCGGATACATCATGCACAGCCATTTGTCATGCCGCGACAAATCCTCGCCTTCCTTGCCGACGACTTTATGCAGCCATTTTAAAATGCGCGGGTCATTGACATTATCGTTGTACACCCAGCCTTCATTGCCGGTGTTGTAAGGCGGGTCGATATAAATACACTTGATGCGTCCCTCATATTCGGGCAGGAGTGCTTTGAGGGCTTCTAAATTATCGCCGTGGATGATCTTATTGCCGGTAGAGGTGTTTGCGGACGGGTTGGCCGATTCAAAGCGGTATTCACGCTTCAACACTTTGAACGGCACATCATGATGGTGGCGGACGACTTTATCCTTGCCCACCCAATGGAGTGTCGGCATCTAGGGTTCCTTGTAATGTTGTCTTGAACAAATGCCTATTTTATCTGATTCATGAATCCATAGCATTTTATGATCAATCATTCCATCCCCCATCATCAGGGTTTGATGGCTAGAAATAAACACTCCTTAATTTTCAATGGCTTTTCCATCCGCTAGACTCGCTGTTCTGTCGCCAACATGGAACATTCCATCTTTTTCATCGAATTATCCATCTTTCGCATCCATCATTTCATCATGGCAATGGATTGATGGATGCCATACATCGGTGAATCGTATTTTTGGATGCGTCGTTCATGGTTCAACATCCGCACATCCTTGTGCGGGTTCCATCATTGGATCAAAAACAAGCAACGCTTATGCTGGCTGGTCTTCTTCTGATGTCGGCGGGGTGGGCTTTTTAGATTTGCGGGCGAAGCGTCGTGCTAAATCATCCACGCTATCTTCCAATGCTCCGGTGGCTATATTGTGCAGTTTGGCGTATTGATAAACCAACAGCGCGGCGGCATAGCTTTCACTACCGGCGGCGAAATAGGTGTCGTCAATTTTGCCAAACAGGGTTTCGACGGCATGGCGGATGGGGTAAAGGCTTTCGACGAGTAGCACATCATCCCGAAATTCCTCCAAGCTGAAACTACCCGGCAACATATCGGGATGTTCTTCGGCAATGGCTAAGGCTTTGACGACGAAGGAACGGTTCTTTTCGCCGAACTTCGCCATTTCAGAACGCTGTTTGGCGGTCAAATCTACCAAGAATGGCATGGCTTCATTTAAAAGCGCCAAACCGGCCTTGGCTTTTTCACGTTGTTCGTCGGTTAGAACGGCATCAATGCGGATTGAGGTCATGATTATCTCCTTGTTGGTTAGAATTAAATATCTCGCATTGGCTCAAATTATTAAAGGTTTTTTGGTGATGTGTCAAGTAATTCACTACTAAATATACAAAGCAAGTGTTACATTTGCTTTATTTTTTGCCATAAGCACTATCATGATCTAGATGTAAACTTTTGAAACAAAGAAAATCCCCATTACGACATACTACGGCCCGGCACTGGATCGAAAGACGGATCGTGTATATATTTTTCATAGATTTAACTTTTTCCCAGTGAAAACCGGGATCTTGGTAAACATCCGTCCACACCATGCCCGATAACTTCTTCAAGGTCTTGAACAGTGGCTTGAGTTCGTTCACTTCGAGGGCGAAGAGATGTGCCTGAAAATCGGGGAAGTTTAAGTCGAGTTTAACCCTCGCGCTCACGCATCAACCCCAAGCTTTTGCGCCAAGGCATCAAGATTGGTTTCAATGGGTGGATGATCTTTATACCAGTCATCTGCACAACGGAGCTGAGCTTGCATATCTGAGGTATGCAGCCAAGCTTCTGTTTCGGGGACGATCCTCATGGGAATCATGACGATGCTGCCGTCATCACGTTCAGCCACATCAAAATACTGCCCTGAATATTTTTTCCCTAACGTAATCTGACCGCTTGAACCCACCATTTTTAACATTGCCAAACCCTCAAGTTTGAAAAAATAATGCTTCATGATAACAGGAAACAATTTAGTCGTTAAACGACAGTGGCAAAGCGAGCTTTGCAACTCCGTCTGAGGAATAAAACCGGAATGTGTTGTCAAAATCATCGAATGAACAAAATAAGCCAAGGTCGGTGACATTTAACAATGGATTAACATCCAGTAGGATTGCCAAATTTGAGGGTGGATTCGATGTGGTTGATGGTTGATAAACCCAATCGAATGCGGCATTTTGTATAGGCGAAGATGCCATGATGCGTTGCATGGATTGGTGCAAGGTGTTGATGATGGCTGTTTGATGTTCGTCTATCTTCGGAAAAACCGCCCTTTCCTTGCATTGGCCTTGGCTTGCGCCGACCCAACGGCGGTCTTTCATGAAACATCGGAACTCGGCCCATGGCGGGAAATCAATCCATTGCCGCACGACAATGCCTAGTGGATGACCCGCATCCAGCGCCATGCGACAATCAGCCGCGCAACGTTGCGAACCTTCGACCAACAAGGCTAAAGCCTGTTGTCCGTCAGTCACTTTCATGCCTTTGCGTACAGAATGCAGGGAGTCTTTCGGGCTGCGCGAGGTGAGACGGACGAAACAGGACCGGCCTAAGCGGGCAATGGCGGCATCAAGCCTTTGTGCCAAGTTGTATAATGGCCTTGCCGATGCTGGTTTAAACCAATGTCTAAAACCAATGATTTGTGAACCCAATGCATTCATTTCCTCCTTGTTTAAATGGATGATTTCACAGGCGGGGGCTAAATCTAACCACGCTTGAGTCCATGCATCAATAAAAGTGGGACGGGCGGCGGCGAAATCATAAGGCGGATGCCAGCGGATTTGCCCAGTCAATCTGAATAAACCCGCTTAACCCAATCCTCCAATGATTCACCGTCATTAGGTTCTTCGCGCAAGGCTAATAGAAACTCGGAAAAAGAATTAGCGACAAAAGCGATATTGTCGTAATTGGGGATTTCGCCTTCACCAATGTCGGCTTGGTAGGAAAATTCCCAAAAGAATATTTTGCCTAGGTTGTATTCTTTGATGCCTATTAGATATAAGCTGCTGCCGGAGTTTCTCCCAAAGCATAAGCAATCAGTAGGTATATTGCTTTTAAAATCATGCCATGTACTCAAAAAATCTAATCCGGGAGTTGAATTTATCTCAAACAAACCTGAAAATGTAACCGCCTCACGTCCTTCGGAAGCTTCCGTTTCTTTTGTCCAATGAAGACGAACCCAAGCTGATTTGTTGTCAGCAATGTCAGTTGGACAGGGCAGACCTCCATTCCTGTGTGAATAGTAACTATGTAACTGAGATGGAAGAGTAACTCTTATCTTTGCTTCAAATGTTTTTATATTACTTTCAGAAAGTGGGTTGCCCGGATCGATAACTTCGAAAAGTTTATCCTCCAGTAAAAACTGAGTCGTACTACTATTTTTCATAAACCCGTTTCACCCAATCCTCCAAAGATTCACCGTCATTTGGTTCCTCGCGCAAGGCTAATAGAAATTCGGTGAATGAATTGGCGACAAAGGCGATGTTGTCGTAATTGGGTATTTCACCTTCACCAATGTTGGCTTGGTAAGATATTTCCCAGAAAAATATCTTTCCTAAATTATAATCTTTAATTCCAATCAAGAATAAACTGCTACCGGGGTCGCTTGCAAAACATAAAACATCTTTGGGGAGCGAATCTTTATAA
>CAIWDB010000304.1 GCA_903911305.1 uncultured Methylococcaceae bacterium
GAAGCGGGTGGAAGATTTGGACTTGGCGGATCAGGAAGCCGATGTGCAAATCGACTTTATTGATGAGAAGGGCGACGGCAATTGGATACTGCGGGTCACGGATAAAGGCATAGGCATGACCGCCGACACGATACAAAACTATTTCCTACGCGCCGGGGCATCGTTTCGGCAGAGTCCTGAGTGGAGTAAGGAGTTTGTGGACGATAAAGGCAAGCCGCGAGTATTGAGAGCGGGGCGGTTTGGGATTGGAGCGTTTGCCATATTTTTGTTAGGGCCAAGATTTCGGCTATGGACTAGGCATGTCGGGGCTGCTAATAATGAGGGCTATTACATTGAAGTTGAAGCGGAAAGTCAGCTTATAGAGATTCGGAATAATGAAGACAGCATAAATATTGGGACAAAGATAGAGATAAATATAAGCAAAGAATTACTTTGGAGTCTTTGTCTTGACCAAAAGAATATAGACAATGATGATGACAAAGAAATGCTCGAAATATGTTTCGTGATGTCTACAGATTGGTTTTGCTGGAAATGGCCAAAAGTTGTTAGACGGATTATTCGTGGTGGACATATAGAGGTAGTTAAACAAGAATATGAGGTTGATTTACACAAAGCTAAAATTCCTCCAGAATGGTCAGAGATTAACCCCCTAGGTTTCGAAGCTATATATTGGACTTTTTCAGAGTTTCCGAAATTAACTTGCGATGGAATAATAATTCGAGATTTAAATAACAACCAATCCAAAGATACTATAGAGTACTTTTATTGGCCTAAAGAATTTCAGACCATTCCACCGAATATTTCAGTTGATGATAGCTTAGCGAATCTTCCACTGACGATTCAACGTTATGGGTTATTAGATAGAAACCTCTCTTTTATAAGCGAATTAACCCGTGACGTTATGCTTTCTTATATTGCTCACGCAATAATATGTGGACCAAAATCTCAGATTGAGGCTCATTTTACAAAAAATCCTCACAAACCACATCCTTTGACTTCTAAGAGCAGAAATGATTTACTAATTAGCAATTTTCTTTGGTGTTCTTCTTCCATCTCATTTATACCGCCTGATACTTGGCTTTATTCACTTTTAAAAATGGATAGTTGCCTTGTTTTTGGAACCATAGGTTTGGCTGATAAAGAAACTAACCTTTGGTATGAAGTGGCAGAAGAATTGAAAACAATTCAAGAAGAAAAAAACTTAGCTATATTGTCAGCGGACTCTTGTTATCCAAGTAATATCCATGAAATTTTTGGGAAGTTAGATAAAATGGTCAGTAATGGTTTTAATGTTACACAACAAACTAAAGATTTAGAAATTTTGATTTGCGGACGATGGCATGCTTTTGACAAATCAATTCTTGGTAATTCACAAATACATGGATTGGAATTTTCTGATGTAACTCCACATTTTGATTTTAAAGTATTTCCATCTGATTATTTCGAGATTAGCTGTTATCTCTTCCATAATAAAAGTTTGGAATATAATCTTCCTGTAAAAAGATTAACTCTTCAAATACAAAAAGTAAACACTCATACATATCCATTTAATTCAAGTTGGAATAAGGCAATTTTCCTTTTTGCCGAAATAAAAACCCCATCCAGCAACCCCCAACCCGAAACCCTACTTGCAAAGATATGGAATGAATGCCTAGGCCCAAATCCTATACCCTTTGACCCGGAAGCCCGAAGACAATTAATCGAGAAGGGCAAGCAGCATCCAGAACTGAAACGCCATATCGAAAAGTGGGAGGAAATGAAGCGCACTGGTTCGAAATGGGTGGTTGGCGATGCGGAATAAACGTGCTGGTTCCCAAACTCCAGTTTGGGAACCCCGCCTTGGAAGCTCCAGCTTCCCATATGCTTAACAGGAAGCGAGTGCCTCCCAAACTAAATTTTCAAGCTGAAACTTGGAAAGGAGTAATAGAATCAACAGGAGAAACCTTATGCAACTGATAGTGAATTACCCGGAGAAACTTCCTGATGCCCTGCAACAATCCCCAGAACAATTCGAACAAGAGGCAAAAATGGCGATGGCGGTAAAACTATTCGAGATGAAACGGATTTCCAGCGGAACGGCTGCGGCTATGGTCGGTGTGGATCGAGTGAGATTTCTGCTTGATCTGCATCGTTATGGTGTCGCAGCGATTGACTTAACCAGCGAGGAATTAATAGCGGACTTGCACAATGCCTGATCCTAAGGAGTTGGTCATTAACACCACGCCGATCCTCGCGTTGATTGCAGCGGCGGGTTCATTGGACATGTTGCCACTTTTGTACCGCCGGGTATGGGTACCTTGGGAGGTTTGCCGGGAAATTCAAGCGGGTGGCTCCGAGGGTTTCGCCATCTTGGAATTCGAGCGGGATGAATGGTTACATAAGCAAACCCATCCCGTCGCCTTGTCTCCGCTATTGCGGAATTCGCTCGATCTTGGCGAAGCTGCCGTTATCCAGTTAGCTTTGCAGCACGGCATTCCTTTGGTGGCCATTGATGAGACAGTCGGACGGCGTTTCGCGCGTTTGTCCGGTCTTACCGTCACCGGTGCAATCGGCATTCTTTTGCGTGCCAAGAGCTTGGGTTATCCCCTGTCCATGGCGGAAGCCATCCGGCGAATGCGGGAGCGTGGAATCTGGTTGAGCAGTAAGGTAGTCGAGTTCGTGTTGCGTGAAGCAGGGGAGTAAAGATGACAACAGATTTTCCGACAACACTTCTTTTTGACTTGTTGGTGCGCGGAGGAATGGAACTGATTGCTCCCGAAGAGTTGGATGACGAGCAACTTAAACCTAAGCTTTGGGAAGTGATACGCGGTCTTGCGATGCTGCGCATGTTTCTCTACAGCACCAACCACCTCGGCGACCGTGAGCTTTATCAGGTGTTGTGGCATGAGGTGTTGCTGGTTGAATGCCCAAGCATTCCGATTGACGAGGATTCGGCTTGGCACATTGACTTGGTGGGCAGTGGCAGCGAGGAAGATATGGAATTATATCTGCGCTACTATGCCGATGATCAAACGCGGCAAGACTGGGCCAAGGACTTCCCGAACGATACCATGCCGGGGCATGAAACGCCACCCTATGACAGCGACCGGCATTTACCGGCAAGGGATCAGCCCGAGTGGCTGCATCCTAGCCATACATCTTGAAATTCGGTGTTGATCCCATGGCGAAATGACCGAAGCCGAAGCCCGAGCGTGTGCCTTAACGGGATATTTAGATCAGAGGCAACGCATTGCCGGGATGGAATGCCAAGCTATCCATCAAGCCATGCTTTGAAACATGGGGGATTGCGAAAATAAGCCTTGTTTCCTTGGCATCTGGCTGGGTGAATCTGGTCAATAGCATTGGCTATCGTGAGTCAAGGATCAACACTAAAACCACGATTATCACGACAATCACCGGAACCCAAGGGGAGTTAAGCCACGTTGACGCTAGAACGTCATGGAACATAATGACGACCTCTCATAGATTTACCTCCGAAAGATTGAAAACGGCCATTCGTGGCGGATTTTTTTAGTGGGCTAGTCTTCCAATTTCTTCCAAAGTGAAGAAGGAAGGTTTTTCTCTATCCAC
>CAIWDB010000305.1 GCA_903911305.1 uncultured Methylococcaceae bacterium
ACAACGCCATCAGAAGCATTAGACACCTTTGGTAAACGGCTCAAACACGCCTTGAAGATTCGGAATGTCTCCCAAGCTGAGCTTGCGGCTGTCATAGGTTTAAAGCAACAGGCCATATTTCTTCTGTGTAAGGAAAAAAGCAAAGGCACAAAACACTCCTTCTCGGTTGCGCGGTATTTGCGAGTTGATCCAGAGTGGTTAATACTAGGTAGCGGTCAGCCCCCTAGCGGCATTGACGGTGAAGACGGTCAACCCCAGGACGATCTGTTAGCCCACGGGCTGTTGACCTCGCAAGAACGGGGATTGCTGACTCACTTTAGGGGGCTAACCAAGGCCCAGCGCGATGAGGAGGCTCTTAATGTTGAAAAAATGGCAAAGCTCAACAAGGAAGTGCTGGCCGAGTTGAGCAAAACGCTTAAGTGATGCGGAAATATTCATCAAAAATCGCGTTAATTCCGTAAAGCGGCACATAAAAACAAGTATTTATAAAAATTCCGCACCTTGTAATTATTATTTTTGAAATGCGACATTGATTTAATCACGATAAACAATTTAGGTTGTAAATATTTAACAACAAAAAATACTTTCGCTTACTCTGTCTCTCACCCAAGCCCACGCAGAGACGTAAAATAGGGAATCAGCTTTAGCGGACAAGTCTTTTTACGCGGAGCGCGGGCAAAACGCCCCAGATTTTCGCGACGCGAAAAATGGTGCGGTGTTTTAGAATCTAACAACAAAATAAGGGTAAAATTTTCGCGACGCGAAAATTTGTAGTTCCCTCCTTTTTGGAACGATACGGGGTTTGCATCCATTTCCCTAGCCAATTTCCACATAGCCAATCAATTCAGCGGAATAGCTTCCTTCTCCGCTAGCCGTACCTTTGTGTTTCAGTTCTCGTTGAAGCGCCGGTTCGACAAGCCTGATGAAAAGATTCAATCGCTCGTCCGCTGGTAATTTTGGTGAGGTAGGCGGTGCTTGTAGGTAATGGTCTGCTTGCCGCTCCACGGCGGGTATGCGGGTTCCATCGTGTTTGACGGCTATCGGTTGGACCGAAACATAGCGTTCGCCGTTGTCTTTGGAGGATTCCACTAGCCAAAATGACAGTAATACTAGGGTATCGAAATCTCCCGTGACTGCAATGCCAATTTCTTCCGGTGGTAGGTTTCGCCAGCGGATAAGTTCGTCCCGTACCAAAGGATGGTCCAAGCCTAAGAGTTCCACATCGTCCCGTCTGGCTGCGTTATCACGGTTCAGTGTGAATTGGGTTTGCCGTGTGCCGCTGCTACTAATGAGATCGTAGGTTTCCGCATCTATCTGAACAATGCGTTGTTGCCGATCCTTGACCGCCCCGGTCATAAACCGCACCAAACGCTCCATTCCTGCGGAAACATCAGCGAAAGGTTGGTAGTCATCAAGGCTAAACCCATCAAGGTCTTGGAACAGATCGAAGACGACTTCGCGAGCCTCCCTTGCATTGCTTAGGGCTGCTTCCAGTTCGATACGGGTGCGCTTCAGTTCAGGGTCGGATAGGGCTTCCTGATACAGCCGGTCGTAATTAAGTCGCTCGGAAAGCTGGCCTAAGATTTGTGACCGCAAATCTTCCGCCACTTTGCCTTGTTCATCGACTTTGCCCAAGGTGCGGGCAATTTCAGTCAGCTTTTCATCCAACAGCAGATAAATTCTTCCTTCAATGGTGTCGGAAAGGACTAGGTTGTAAACCTGTGCTGTATGGTTTTGCCCATAGCGGTGAATGCGGCCTATGCGTTGCTCGACATCCATGGGGTTCCAAGGTAGGTCAAAATTGAACAGAACGCGAGCGAATTGCAAGTTGATGCCTTCCCGTCCAGCCGCTGTGCAAACCAATACACGCGGCCCGTTCTTTTGTTTGAAACGCCTTTCTGCGGCTACTTTCGCGCCATGGTCGCCACCGCGTACCACCACCACGCCTTGACCCGGATAGACTTGCTCGATTTCTCGCGCCAACAAATCGACCGTGCCTAGATAAGTGGCAAACACGACGATTTTTTCGTCAGGATTCTGTCGCCAAAGCGTACCCAAGCCGTCCAGCAATTTGCCCGCCTTGGTTTCGCGTTGTTGGGGAAACACGCCCAACAACTCACGGATACGCATACGTTCTTCGGGCAAGTACAGGTTGACGGCGGCGGAAACCGCATCCTCGGCATTCAGTGCGGCGTACTCTGTGCCATACGGGTCGGAAGCGAGTTCCAATGCTTCTTCGTCTAGCTTTTTGACTAGCCGGTATTTGAGTTCTGCCAGAATTCGATCAATTTCACTACGTCCTATGCTGTCCTGTGCCAAATTGTAGGCTTCTTGAATCATTTCACGGGCTTCGTCGTATAACCGTTCCCGCCCATCAATGTCTAATTCCTTATCGCGTAGCAAGCCTTCGTGTAGCGTCAACATCAGCAAGCGGCGTTGCAAAGTTCGGCGCACTGCCGCGAAGCTGGATGCGGCAATTTTCTGAAAGATTGCCATCAGGAATCCCAGGGCACGGCCTTGATTGCCTTGCCGACGGGCCAGGTTGAAACCGTCTTCCAAATACGCTCGCAGCTTCTCATAAAATCGGCGTTCCTCGTCCTGCATCAAGAACGATTCGGTATGCACCCATCTTCGGGCAAACAGCGGTTCTCCGTCCGGGCGGCATGTATCAGCTTTGGTACGGCGAAACATGACGGTGTTAAGGCGATGACGGTGTTCGACCATCTCCTCGGGACTTCCGAACAGGGTAGGATTGAGCAATTGAACCAACATCCAAAATTGGAAATGATTGCCTTGGTGCGGCGTGGCCGAGAGCAGCATCAAATCCCGTGTATGGCCTTTCAAAGCTTCGGCGAGTTTATAATTCTCCGTCTTCCTGACTTTGCCGCCAGTGCGATAGGCGGCGAGATGGTGGGCCTCGTCGAACACCACCAAATCCCAACGTGGCGCATCCAACAGCCGTTTGATACGGGCAGTACGCTTTAATGTATCGACGCTGGCAATCAGCCTGTCATGTTTGGCGAAGGCATTGGTCTTGCGGTCGGTAATGTCGCCTTCGGAGCCAAACACCTCGAAATCGAGGTTGAACACTTCGTTCAACTCCCGATGCCAGTTGTTGACCAAACCCGCCGGTACCACCATCAACGCCCTGTTTAGTTCCCCTCGACTTGCCAACTCGCGCAAGATCAAGGCAGTTTCAATGGTCTTGCCTAAGCCGACTTCATCGGCAATTAGAAATCGTCTGGGCGAAGCCGTCGCTACCCGGTGGGTCAATACCACTTGATGGGGTAATAGGTCGATCTTAGCAGAAGTCAACGCTGACGCGCTTTCCATGACAGGTAGGGCATTGGCTTCGTAACAGAGCCAAGCTTTGCGTGAACGTTCCACGCCACCATCCACCGCCCGTAATAGGCGTTCGGTACGGGAGAGTTCACGGCGGATAGCCGCAACGGGAACCCGACGTTCGCCAATGCCGAAGAAGGCCCGCACATAGCCTTCCCTAGGCGCATCCAACACAACGCCGGGTCCAAATTCAGCATGGGTGATGCGCTCACCGGGGGAAAAATCCGCTGCGCTCACTATTCCACCAATTTCAAGAAATACGCCTATGGAATAGGCCAACCGCCGCGCCAGCTAATAGTATTTCTTGCGGATACTCATGCGCTTCACTCCACAACAACCGGCCAAATTCCAGCGACTCTGCCGAATGTGGCGCGGCACACCGCCAAGTCACCGCGTCGGTGGCCGGGTTGATATGGAAGCGCCGCTTGCCTTCTGGTAGCCAGAAGACCAGCGCAAGTTCGCCGGAGAAGGCATCTTGGAAAGATAGGATGGACTCCTTGATTTCACTGCCTAGCCAAGTTTCGGCATCTTCGGGATTCAACAAGTCCAAACAACCATCCAGTCCAGCCACGACCAGAGTGTTCCCGCCATTGCTTGGCAACTCGTCCGGCCAAGGCCGACCGGCCCGGAGAAATTGCCGCAAGCTCCAAACCTCCGAAGCGGTGGCGATACAGCTCAATGCATCAGGACTCCAAATCCAGCTTATCCCCTGTCGTTGCCATACCGTGTCGCGGTGTTGCCTCATTTCGCATCCCTCACACTCAATACAAACAATGCCTCGTCGGGGGAATCCGCAAAGCGTTTGATTTCATCCATTGCATCGCGCAACAAGTTCGCAATAATCCCCGTTCCGGCATTGCCAACGCTTAGCCAAACGACTTTGGGTGGTGCGCCATATTGAAAACTGCGTTGGCGGAAATCGTTGTCCTTGGACACCAAAATAAAACCTTCTGATTTGGCATACTCCCAAACCAGCGTGTCGGATGATCCGCGCAAACCTAGAAGCTCGATCTGGCTGCTACCGGGGTAAATGTCTTCCAACAGTGCAGGAATCCTAGGGCTTAGATTTTCATCAAGCAGCAATTTCATGCGGTATCCCAAAGCTAAGACGGCGTTCCCGCTGAGCGGCAAAAGCCAACACTGCCCGCAAATGTGCTGGTGTAAGGCTGGGGAAGTCCGCCAGAATTTCCGTTTCGCTCATGCCGCCGGCCATGTATTCAAGGATGTCATAAACCGTGATGCGAGTGCCTTTGATGCAAGGTTTGCCGCCGCGTACATCAGGGGTTATCGTAATAAATTCGTTCAGGTCAATCATTAGTAGCCCTCCTCGGATAGAAAAAGATCGGCTTGTTTGAGTTTGGGGGCTTGGGATGCCACCCAAGTGTTGTAGATGGTCAGTGCTCTGGATGCGGCATTGCGCATGGGTTGGGTTGCCCCGCGTTGGATGAACCAATCCAGCAAGGATTTTAAGGCCGGGTGCGGTTTGAAGTTGTCGTTTTTCAGAGTATCGGAAGCATTGATGCTGCTGCCGTCAAAGCAAGCGCCGATTAACACCAAGGCTTGATCGAGGTCAGAGTTCAGCTTGATTTTATGCTTACCCTGCCAAGCACGGGCGAAGGCCAAAGGCTCGACCGGGTAATAGACTTTGCTCCTTTCCTCGCACCACTGACGGCCCACGAATTCATCCGGCGCAATACCCGTTCCGCGCAGGTATTTTTGCATCGACTCGCGCTTGATGCCCCAAGCATCTTCCGTGCGTACCCGGTCATTCTCGTCAGAACCATAGACGATACGGAGAAACTGGCGGGTGACGGGTTCGGCGGTGACAGGCGGCGGTTCCTGAGCCGGGTTAGCCCCCTCGTCGAGAATTTGGTTAATGCCGAGCAATGCCTCCTTGACCGAAATCGTCTCGCCATCGGCTTTGAACACCTTGCCGTAATGACGGGAAAAATATTCCAAAGCCTTACCTCGTCGTATCACCTGTAAATCGGCAGCGGGCAAACCTTCTTTGGCGTGGTTTTCCAGCATTTGTTGAAGTTGGCGCACATCTGCCATTACTTCTCGGCGCATCCGGCCCCAACTGACCGGTGTAGGTTCTTCCATGCGTTTGCGGCACACATGGATAATGTCATATTCAATGGTCTTGGAGCCGAACTCTCCTTCCCCTTTAGTTTCGTCGGAGCGGATTGGATAGGTCGCTTCGAGGTAAAACCCTGCATCAAACAGTGATTCCAACACAGCAACCCAAGGCTCGTCTTCGCTATGATGGAAGGTGAAGGCCAGAATACCACCGGATTTGAGTATCCTATGAGTTTCGCGCCAGCATTGCGTGAGTAGGCGTTGATAAAAGCCGTCAGGATCTTCGGGTTCGCGGGCTTTGTTGGCAACAACCTCCATGGCCTTTGGCGTGAACTCGGCACCGAAGACTTCGGGATAATTCGACC
Organism: uncultured Methylococcaceae bacterium; assembly: GCA_903911305.1. Lineage (GTDB taxonomy): Bacteria > Pseudomonadota > Gammaproteobacteria > Methylococcales > Methylococcaceae > Methylumidiphilus. Next base: position 5,787 of record CAIWDB010000305.1, read on the forward strand.
GCAAAACCAAACGCAGCCATACATGGAAGAAATCTGAAAGCTCCGAATAATGAAGTAGCCCACCAAAAGGGGGGTCGGTAATTACTAAGTCGAACGAACTATCCTGCAATGTATTCAGTTCAGTTGCTGACCCTTGAAAAATGGTAGAGGGAATGGGAGGGTCGCTAAGAAATGCCTTTTCACTCTTGCCTGAACATTCCGCTCCAAGCTGTGGATTTATTCGATTCAACATTTCAATGCTTACAGTTTCCCAAGGTTCTAGCTTCCATTCAAATGCCTTGAACAGAGCATCAGAAGTCGCTCTCCAGTTGCCGGAACCAGTTGGGCAAAAAACAGAATTTTCTAGTGTGGTATTTTTCGGATGGAAGTTATTATTTGAGAAAAGCTGAGCAATCATGTCACGGGTCATATGCCAATGACAGAGCATGTTGTTGTAATTTAAAAATTGTTGGAAAGCACAGGTAATATACTCCCGCGCTTCCCAAGAATATTCTCCAACGGTAGCAATTGCCTTGAGCAATTGCGCATGGACGAGCAGTTGCCGGGGATTGAACATAATCCACCAGTGGGTAAATCCATGATTTGGGACACCGCCTTGCAGATGATGCGTCATAAACCCATAAGGCAATTCGCTTCTCGGCCAATACTGCGACAGATCAGTCTCCTTTCGAGTTTCCCATTCTCTTTGTGCGGCATCGTATTGGGTGGCAAACCATGTATCGAACGGAGCAAAAAACCGCCCGTTGTATACCTCCCCGAGTTCATCCGCTTTTGGTGCATAGCCTTGAATGGCATATCCTGCCATTGGTCCTGTTTTGCCTAAAGCTTTGATTGAGTTAAGTACATCATTTTTATTGCCATCTGATTGACATGCAAATGTAGAATTTTCAGGAACTTTTAACAGAAAACCGAATTCATCGAATTCAACCTCTTTAGTAAATGCGTTTTTTTTATCTTTAAGTGCAGCAGTGCCTCCCCGAGCATCTGTGAAAAATGTCACACCACTTTCTGGACAGGTAACTCGTGTTGGTATAACTTTCTGCTCTTTGATTACGCCAGTTTTCCTATCAAGCACATGTTGGGTTTCGGTTCCCCGCACTTCAAGTAGACGAATTTTGGACGCTCTCTCTTGATTCCATCGTGCGGTGGATTCTGCATTGTCTTGTATTGATCCGCCAAACGGGTTGCCGTCATTGTCGGCTTGCGGACTTCCGGCCAGCCATTGTGGATGCACCAGCAGCGTCATTTCTATTTTCTTGTTCTTGCCTTTGCCGAGCTTAGTTTGTCCGCGTGGACCTTCGATAACTAGCCCATCTTTCGGCGACAAACGGGTTTTGTGATTGGCCTTGCAATTTGGGCAAATCACATTCATTTCGCTGTCCAGCACGGTGTAAGGCTGTTCGGATGGGGCGATATATAGCGGTACATCAGGGGCCATTCGAGCGGCTTTGGCTTCGATGTCAAACATCTCGCCGCATTCGCCGCAACCGTAAGGCCAGTATTTGACGGTCAAGGTCTTCACAGCCATCACTGGACTGGACATGATCGGGGTGCGATGACCACAGCCGGTGACTTGGCAAGGCCCGTGCTTGGCCCAAAATGTATAGATGATCTCCGGGCCTTCGTAGCGGTATTCCTTGCGCTGTTCGGAGGTCAGCGCCAGCGGGTCGAAATCCGCGCCTTCCACCCTCCCGGTTGGAACATGCGTCCAAATGCCTTTTTCGCCATTCGGCCCGTCGCAGTAGTAAAACGGCATGATCTGCGGCTTCACCTCGGCCTCGATGTCGGCCAACAGGCGTTTCACCTCGTCAAGATCGACCTGGGCGAGTTCCTGCTTGACGACGAACCACGCGACCGGGTTCAGGTCGTTGCCGAACATCTGCATCCCCAGCCGCGAACCTTCCACCAGCGTCGTGCCGCCGCCCATGAAGATGTCCGCCACTTTTAAATGGCTGAATGCGCCTTTCTTCTGGTGGTTGGCATAGTAGTTGTCCCATACCAGCTTGGCGGCATGGGCTTTGTCTTCGGGGGCTTTCGCCGCCGCTGCAATCAGCATGGAACGAAACACGCTGGATCGCCGCCGCGCCCACCATTTCGACATTTGGTAAATCGGCTTGCCCGCGTTGCCTTCGATGATGGCAATTTGGTTGATCGGCAAAATGGGGAAATCGACTTCCAGACAGGTTTTGGGCCGGTTCGGGTCGCTGAAATCGACGGTTTCCAGCGCGGCTGGCTTGCCAGCCCCAACAGCTTCAGCAACCGCTTCACGCAATTCTTCCTTGCGGAGCTTTAATCCTTGGAAATAGTCGTTTTTTTTCATTTTGTTTTATTTGATTTCATTAGTTTATTCGTTCAGGCTGAACAGCCGTGCTATTTTGAGCGAACTTCACGTTGAAGGTTTTGATATTTCAATGAAGGGCGACAATACTTCTAATAAGGATAGCCCGCCATGCGCCAACGTCGGATAACCGCCTTGGCTTTTCCATTTCCATCGGCCTACAGACAGTAGGTATGCTCCGTGCGGGCTGTTGATATGAATCGCCAACGGCGGCACAAAAGGACCTGGCTCAATTGTGCCGGGGATGCTTCGCCCACTGTGAAATGTGTTTTTCAGGAAAACCCCTTGTTCGTCGGTTGCATCGGCAAACAGCCCGGTTGCCGCATAGCCATGATCTGAGGTAATGACCAGTCGTCTGCCTTTCGTCAGGCGTTCGATAAAATGCCAGAAATCATCGCTGGAAAGTTGTTTCGCCGCATCCTTGGTCAGCGTGTCTAGCCCTTGGCCCGCTCCTGTTGCACCATGCAGTTTGCAGTCCGGCCAGTGATGCCAGAATACCCAATTGGGCGAACCATCTACCCATTCGGCACAATCCCGCCAAGGTAAGTCCGTGCTTTCGGTACGAGCATTGGGCAACCGGTGGGCCAGCCCCGCTCCATTGTTTTGAAGCTGGCTACGGCTGGAAAAACCAAGAGCGCGGGCAAATGTATTGGTTTCCCCCGGCAGTTCCGATGCAGTCACGGAGGATTGATGCAGGGTGTAGCCGCGTTCTTGGATGCCCTGCAATAGCCAAGGCAGTTCACGCAGCGACAAACCATCAAGAATCAGTGCCGCTTTTGCATTATAAGGCTCGTCCCACCACTCCATGAGCCTATCGGACGTGCGCGCTACGACTTCGCCAAAAGTCTGCCAGAGTTCAAAGCCACCTACGCTAAGGAAAAGATCGAGTTCGCCAATCGCCCGGTCACGGTTTGTCACTTCGCCTATGGGTTGGGTGATGGAAAGCGGGGCCGAAGTAATGGCAGTCACTTGGTCAATCAGTTGTTGCCAAGCCTCTTCAGGTGATCCGTTGGTGAGCAATTGCAGAACATCCATTCTCAATGCCATTAGTCTTGCTCCTTCTCAAGTGAAAGCTCAAACGTCATGCCGTCCGGGAGTTTTTTCAATAACTCCTTGAGTTGCGCACCCGTGGCTTGATTAAGTTTTAGGTTGATCGACTTAACCGGGGTTGCCGTATTGATGCCCCACGTTTCCAGCTTGCCAATGAGGTTCACTGGCGATGTAGCGGGATTTGAATAAGGTGTCCAGTGTTTGACTGCATCATTTCCGCCAAAGATTCCGCCGCCGGTCGGTGTTTTGTTTGGCTCAGTGACCGGTGTTATTTCCCCACCTGTTAGAATAGGTGGCTCTTTCACCATCGGCGTACTTCCGCCCGTGGTAGGCTGGGCTAATGGAAGTAGCAACTTTACTTCGTTGAGTTGGTTTCCTGTCACATAAAGCTTGGATTTCATCCGCATCCAAGCGGCTTCTTCACTCTCACCGGCTTGGGTTTGCAAATGTTCACTACCTCGCAAGTCTAGGGCAATTTTGCCGCGAGCGCATAAACGCAATACATGCTCCTTCATAATGGATTCACCCAACCACGGTATGCAGATTTTGCCTTGCGGTTGCGGTTCCTGCAATTCCTTAAGTAGTTTGCCTAAATTATCGTTATGGATGGCGAAAGTCAGTGCCAATGCCTCAAAGTCTTCCGGGACGAATAGATCGTTCGCTAATGTCTTTTCGACAGCCTCTGGAATCTGTGCGCCTTGGACGTGCAAGCTCTCGATTTGAAACTCGCATAATGCCGGGGTGGTGTAATTCCAGCGTTGCAAAACTGCAAAACGGTCGAACCGCTTTTTGAGTATATCGCGTAATTCGCTTTGATATTTTTTATGGAGCTTTCCATACTCTGGGCTTTGATTGCTCCATTCCAAGGCTTTCATGGCAGCACGGACTAAAATCAGCAAATCTCGATCTTGGAAGACATTCAGTGAAGCTGATCGCGGCAACAGGAAGCGCGGTGTGTTGCGGCGTTTTTGCAGATGCTCTTTGATCCAGCAACCTAGCCTTTCGTTTAGTTTGTCCGGTTCCTCCGGCAAAATCAGTAGCGGCAAACGCTCGTCCCAACGATCTGGTTGTTCGGATTCGTCCAGCGGGGACCATGGGTCGGAAACCCAAGACTTAGGTAAGGCAATAACAAGGTAAGCCTTGGCTATCCCTTCGCTACCGCCGATGGCATAGCGGATTTCCTTGCCGAGTTGAACCAAGTCCGAACCATCGGCAAATAGTCTGTCGTTGCGGGCGCAAGCCATCAGCTTGGCCTGGGGGTTTTCTTCCTCACGGAATACTAGCCGGGAACCAACGAGGTGAATATTGAAGCTATTTTCAATGACTGTCGCCAATTCAACTTGGAAGGCGTTGTCGTCTATCGCAACATCACGAGTGACATCTACATGCAGGGTGGCGGGTTCGGCCCCGGCAAGATTGCCCACGGCAATAGAACGTAGCCAAAGGGCAGAAACCACTTCGTTTAGATGAGGTATGACCGAAAGATAATTGGGAACCGCATTAACCACTGCGTTTAGATTGTGCAGGGCTTTCTCCCGTAGAGATCGGTGATGCTCGTTTGCAACCGAATTCAGCAATGCACCAATCCCCGCCTTGTCGTCGTCCAAGCGAAAATCGGCGGCAGTCAAAACCGGAACTTTGTCCCCCCGGCTTTTGAAGAGATTGGCAAGAATGCGGATCAAGTCGCGGGTTTCTTGGGCATCGGTTGCCACCAGCACTTGATCTTCAAGCAATTGCAAAAGGTGGGGTGCATAAGGCCATGTTTCAATGAACTCGCGTTGCTTGCGTTCCCTATCCAAAGTTGGCGTGTCAAGCAGACGGAAACACTCACCCACATGTGCCGCCGTCAATTTCTCGATGTCATTAACAGGAATTTGCAAACGATTGTCGAACAGCCGATGTAATAGCATTCGGCGGCGGTCTTGTTGTAAGCGTTCTGCGTTGCCACCCGCCTTGAAGTCGATCTGTACAGGGTTGACCCGGTGAATTTGTTGGTAAGCATTCGTTGCGCCGTTGCGCACCGAGACCACAAGCACCAGTAATTCAGGATGTTCCTTGGCAATCTCGGAAAGAATCTGGATAAACGTAAAGGCCCAATTTCGCCAAGGATACTGTGCGGTGTTGGTCAACCCGTCATACCAAGTCTGCAACTCGTCCAGCAGAAGCATGGTCGGTTTGTTTTGCAGCAATTCGATGATGAGTTGATCGGAAGGGACTTCCGGCTTGGCTGTTCCTAACCCCTCCCATTTGCCACGAATGTAAGCGCCATGAGGATGACGGTCAAACAATACATCCCAAAGAAATTTATAGCGGTTTCGATGAAGGACTTCACCAATGACCAACATATCGCCGCGCAACGGAATACCGGCGATTTTCGGCTCGTTCAGGACATTTCCCCAATATTCCAACCAAGACCGGGTAGAAGCCGAATCGGTGACGGCATGATAGAGCGCGGCCAACAGGTGCGATTTTCCTAGCCCACGTTCACCGATGACAACAACGGGGCGTCCTTGGTCCGGGCCAATGGCTTCGATGGCCTTGAGAATATCGAAAGTGGGATAAGTAATCTCTAAAAGAGATTTCGCCGCAATTTGGGTTGCACCGGTATTGGAATCATTGGAGAGTTCAATCGAAGTTCCCTTGAGATGTTTTCCCCGAAATTCCTCCCGCAGTTTTAATCCGAGCATTATCTCTTCCTCAAATGAGCGATTTATGCGAACAGACCGTCAGATGATTGCTAACAGCTATAGCTATTTGGGCATTGATGGCTTCTTCGCTGTGCTTGGCGGTCATAGGGTTTTTATAGTTGGTTAATAAAATTAATGAGTCCACACCCTAAAAAATGGGCTTGGTTAGGCTTATCCACAGATTCTGTGGGAAACTTTGTGATTATACTGTCAAACAGCACTGTTTCTACGGCCTACATCAAATGGATAAAAAATGACCAATCCGTTATATCCATGCTAAGACTGCGCAATCGTTACTCCCCTGCCCTTCCAGCAATGCCACAAGTTGACGGCAGCGTCAGACAGATGAACGGCTTGCGGGTTCGGCATCAACTCCAAGATTTTCGCGTCGCGAAAATATGTGCGTTGCGGTCGCGGTCGGCTGGTCTCGGCGAAGCTGTGCGGTTGGTCGGCAAGGCACAGGGACTGGAACGGAAGGAGAATGAGAGATAAATGGCAGGGAGAGCTTTGCCGATGTCGGCTATATTTTCACGTCGCGAAAATCGTCCTCTGCCCTACCCTTTCCGCAATGGCCCAAGTTGACGGCTGCGCCAGACAGATGAACGGCTTACCGTTTCGGCTATCAACTCCATAATTTTCGCGTCGCGAAAATCATCATCTGCCCTGCCCTTTCCAGCAACGCCCCAAGCTGACGGCTTCGCTAGTCAGAGGAACGGCTTACGATTTCGGCTATCAATTCCAAGATTTTCGCGTCGCGAAAATATTCCTCTGACCTGCCCTTTCCGGCAACGGGCCAGGTTGACGGCTGTGCCAGACAGATGAACGGCTTACGGGTTGGGCTATCAGCTTCATAATTTTCGCGTCGCGAAAATATAAGCGTTTACGGTCGCCGGTCGGCTGGACTTGGTGAATCTGCCCGGTTGATCGGCAAGGCGCATGGACTGTAACGGAATGAAGGATAAAAGGCAGGAAGAGCTTTGCCGATGTCGGCTATATTTTCGCGTCGAGAAAATCATCCTCTGCCCTGCCCTTTCCAGCAATGCCCCAAGCTGACGGCTTCGCTAGCCAGAGGAACGGCTTAAGGAGGTTAGGCTATCAACTCCAAGATTTTCGCGTCGCGAAAATTTGAGCGGTGTGGTCGCCGGTCGGCTGGCCTTGGCGAAGCTGGCCTGTTGATTGACAAGGCACACGGACTGGATCGGAAGGAAGGAGAATGAGGGATAATAGGCATGAAGAGCTTTGCCAATGTCGGCTATATTTTCGCGTCGCGAAAATAAACAACCCCCCCGCTAGCCATGAAAAGGCGTGCCCCCCCTGCCCCGCACGGGGAGTGCCGACGACGACGGGACAAAGAGCGATATTGTTTATCGGTTGTTCACTGATAACGGCAATCGGAAGACCCGATAAAGCCAGACAATACGCATTGTTTGCCTTTACCGGTTACAACAATTTTCGGGTGCAATGCGGCAAAGAATGCCCGAAACCCTTTGAAAGCTCTTCAATGAAACTGATTGCCCGCCGTTGATTGTCGCCGACGATGTAGTCGTCGATTTCCTCAAGATCGAGTTCGGCTAAGGGGGAAAAGCGGCAACGCATTAGGCTTGCGCCATGGCTTGGTATTTTGCGCTCAGGCGGTCAAAGATTTCTTCCGCTGGAATGCTGGGGCCGCTGTCGATGCCCGCTTGAATTTGCTGCCGCAACTGCTCAAGCTGGACCTGGCGTAACTGTTCCCGCTCTTCCATCAGGCGCAAGTCATCGCGGACAACCTCGCTGGCGTGCTGTAGCGGCCGCTTTCCAATTGGGTCTTGATGAACTGCTCAAAGTGGTCGCCGATGGCGTAACTGGATGGAATGGGTGAACCTTTCGCGAATGGGTGTCACCCCATTTTATAAATTTTTGATAACGAAGCAAAATGGTCATTGACCGCGTACTTCTTCATTCCTGTGCCTCATGCCAATGTTGGCGATGACCTCGCCCACGGTGATCTCGCCATGCGCGGCGCGTTCAAGATCGCTGACCACTTCACGGGAAGGCATCAGCCCCTCAAGCCGCTGTTGGGCGATGGCGTTCTTAACGTCAAATAGGTTCTGTCTGATTTCCTCATCGTTTGGCATGGGCTGGCCCTTGGTTGATTGG
>CAIWDB010000306.1 GCA_903911305.1 uncultured Methylococcaceae bacterium
AAATCGAATAATCGTTTACAACGTCCAATGGAGTTCTTTGGGCAATATACAGGGCTTCCTGCACCAATTCTTGCAGGTAACGATTGGGATAAGCTATGTAAAGAGCAACCAGATCAACCATTTAAGGAATTCAAATGCCCATTTAGTCACAATACAATTAATTGTAACAAGATAAGGAAAGCACAACCAAACCCATTAATTGGCAACTGTGTAGTGCGACATTGCCCAAAAGACGAACCTGATCAAGATTGGATTGTTTGTCCGAAAAGATTTCTTCAGGATTTGACCGTATTCACTGACTGTAAATCTTTGTTAAACCCAAAATGTAAAGAAATTTATCTTGCACAAGAGGTGGAACTAGCAGGCTATGGGAATTTGGATTTTGCACTTATTGGCTATGATGAATCTGGTGATGTTTTGGACTTTTTAGCAATTGAAGTCCAATCTATGGGTACTAGTAGCTCAGGGTCAATTTGGACTGCAAGAAATGACTATTTAAATGGGAAATTGAAGGATAAATACATGTATGGATTAAACCAGAAAGATGCATCCAAAAAAATAATGGTTCAACTATTGCATAAAGGCGCTCAGGTTGCAAGATGGAGGTTTAGATTGGTATTACTGGTTCAGGATTATTTTCTAGATCACCTAAGAATAGCTTATAATCTTGAAACACATTTTCACGAAGAGGATAAACAGGATTTTGTTTATATCTATTCTTATCAATTACTTTTTGATGAAAATAAAAATAAATTTTATCTTCAAAAGAAAGAAAGCCTATCAACTGATATAATAGGTCTTTCGATGGCATTAATTAGTAACCCCAATACTGGTTATATTGAATTCAGTCATATAGCATCAAAAATACAAAGTAAAAAATCAAAAGGGGAGCTTATGCAACTTTGATTAATTCTTCATCATTGAATCTATTGAGTATTTCAGAGTTTTCCAACGCTTTTCTAACTGAAAAAGCTACTGCCCGAGCCAACAAAGGTGGAACTGCATTGCCGACTTGTCTAAAGCCGTGCCATTTGGTTATATGAAAACGATGCCAATCAGGGAAGCTTTGTATTCTAGCACCTTCTCTTACTGTCAGAACCCTAGGCTGAGATGGGTGTACTGGCCTAGGCGATGAATATGCACCTCTTTCTCTAGGAGTTCCAGCTCTAAGAGTATTTGCGACATCATCCCAATCAAGCTTGAATAGACGGCTTATTGGAACAGTCTGTCCGTTTAAGGTTTCTTTAAATCGATTGGTGAGAACCTCGCCATGTATAGTTCTTCTACATCCTGTGCAGATTTCTGATGGCCAATTTTTTGGGGGTTTTGTTCTGCTTCCAGGGTCACACTCGTACCCCCGCATTATTCGAGCATATCTAGAAAATGGCTCCTTTGTGTATTTGGTCTGATCGCTTTCAATAAGGTGATGGTATTTGTCAACATCTGGTAGGTCGAATATCGCGTCTCGTACAGTCGGAGTTTGAAGCAATCCATTAGATAGTTCCAAATCCAGTATATTATAACCTTTTTTTTTGGAGTTTTTATATATATGAGTTATAGGTGGATAGCTTATTTGCAAGTCTAAATCCTCTCTTATACCCATAATAAATACTCTACGACGAGCTTGTGGAACTCCATAATTCAGCGCATTTAATATTTGTATTGGTTTAACAACTTTATAACCATCCGTTTCCAATAATTGGATTAATTTATCTACAAACATCCCACCGCTAGCAGAAAGCATACCCGGCACGTTTTCCATAATAAATACTTTTGGTTTAACTTCTGAAACTATTCGATGAAATTCAAAAATGAGGCCACTTCTCGGATCTTTACTATCTCTCAGCCCAATTAAACTAAATCCTTGGCAAGGTGGCCCACCAACTACAACATCAACTTCGCCAATATTTAAATTTGCTTCTTCAAGAATAGCATTTCCACTGATATTTCTAATATCTTCACCTAGTATTTTTATATTTGGGAAATTAATTGAAAGACATTCAACACAATGTGGATCATTTTCTACCGCAACTAAGCTAGAAAATCCTGCTTGTTCAAAACCAAGAGTAAAACCTCCAGCACCAGCAAATAAATCAATTGATGTGAACTTACGCATACGAATAGAAACCTTATAGTTAATAAAAGCTAATTATACACATGAACTTATCCAATATTTTTTTATATATTAATTTTGCTGAAAATAATAATATTGGCTCATTTTGTGTAATTCAGTAGGTTAGCTTAACGAAGCACGGCGGGGTTTGCAACCCTGCCGCTTACATTTTGTGCGAAGTCATGGCATTCAACATGGAACAAAACGTTACGGGCGGGATTGCAAATCCCTTCCGACTTTGATGAGTCAAGTTGGGCAACGACTTTATCGTTGCCCGACACTTCCATAAAAAATAAAGACAACTGAACGAGGATAATTTTGGGGAAATATAGTGACTTGCTGTCCCGCTTACTTGCCGGTAAATCGGATGCTAACATCTCATTCTCAGAACTCAGGCACTTACTCAACAGCTTAGGGTTCCATGAGCGCATTAAAGGCGATCACCCTATTTTCACGAAAGCTGGGGTGGATGAAATTCTCAACTTGCAACCATCTGGTTCAAAAGCAAAGCCTTACTAAGCCAAATAGATTCGGAATGTCATTGTAAAATATAAACTAGGAGGTGAATATGTCGAGTAAATATGAAATTATTATTTATTGGAGTGCAGACGACAATACATTTATTGCCGAAGTACCAGAGTTACCGGGATGCATGGCGGATGGAAAAACCTATCAAGAAGCCATAACTAATGCTGAAGTGATAATTGGGGAATGGCTTGAGACTGCGAGAGAATTGGGACGTCAAATCCCCGTCCCGCGTGGCCGGTTAATGTATGCCTAACGATCTTTTCCATAGCACCCTCGACACGGAGTGACTTGGTGATTTTGATGGTTCCCACGCTCCTGCGTGGGAACCCGATCTAGGACACTTCGCGTCTGAATACCACGGGTCGGTCGAACATTCATTCCCACGCTGGAGCGTGGGAACGATCAAATCTAAACCTTCATGAGCGTCATCCTTGGGAAGTCATTGTCGAACCAGATGACTTTGAGAAACTTTTGGTGATAGTCACCGCATACCCCGTGTGGAGTAAATAAAATGAAAGAACCCTATCTCGAAGTGACCTATCGCCGTGGACGTGCAATGGCTGCTTATTTGTATCTTCCACGAGCGACAAAGGATAAGAGTCATCGAACTTCAATAGCAGACCCAGGGATGATAATTGACTACACCGAAGACGGAAAACCCATTGGAATAGAGATTACAGCCCCATCGAAGGTTTCAGTCAACGATCTAAACCGTGTCCTCACTAGCCTAGGAGCGTCGGTGCTTACCTCAGAAGATGTTGCACCACTAAAAGCAGCGTAGCTCTGAAAGTTATGGGTTTTGGTCAGAAGCGCTGCGGGGTTTGCAACCCCGCAGCTAAGGTTTTATGCTTAGTAACCGCATCCGACTTGGCACATAATATTACGGAAAGAAATACTAATACTGTGCGGTTTTGCTTCGAGGATGGAAGAGTATAAGGATGCACAACTTCGAGACAGAGAAAATCAATGTTGATTACCCAAGAAATCGGGTAATCTTTCCGTGTTGATTAACAGATCCAGTATTTCGCGCTGCAAGGATGTAAATTTTTCAATCTCAAGCGTCAACTCTTCGCAAAGTTGCTTGAGTATCGAATAGCCAATTGCATTGACTAATGCGGATTCCAATTCTACAGCCAATGTCCGAATGGCATCCAGCCTGGCAAA
>CAIWDB010000307.1 GCA_903911305.1 uncultured Methylococcaceae bacterium
ATGAATATATGCAACATGTAGGAGCGGGCCACGCCCGCGATAAATAGCCTATTTTTGAAGACTTGGCCCAAACAATCGCGGGCATGGCCCGCTCCTACGGATCAAATAAAGTAATCAATTGATATTGAAAACGCTGTATATCTTGTGGAGGAAGGGCTGAGAATTTATTTGGGAAATCATGTTTCGCCTTCACATGGATACAAACTGGCGGCTGACTAATGCCAACAGTACAACCCCCGCTATGGCACTAGCTTGAACGGTCATTCACGGGCTAAGGTCGAGGAGATACTTCATTTCGTCGTTAACGTCGAACTTTCTGAAGATGGAGTTTAGCCCGGTATGACCGACAGCAATTTGTGCGTTTTTGACTAAAACTTCGAAGGATAGATTTTACCTATACAAGTAATGTGGATAACGCAGGATTCATGAAAAAGTAGCTTGAATATTGGCGAAAGTATTGATGAGACAGAGAAATATTTTATGGGTGTCTGCTAAACAGTTGTAAACAGAAGTTCAAATCCGATTCTCTATGTCCGGAATTGGCCGAATACACCAGTTCGACAGCATTCCCGAACTGATACCGAGTCGATAATTTAGCTCAAATAGAAATCAACCAAAACCTAACTAATAATCTTATTGCCGTACAGCTTACCCGTTCAAATTGGGTGCTGTTTATTTTTGACACTTTTCAGACCCTCGCCGCTGGAAACCGATAAAACCTACAAAACCGACTGTGCATCCCTCGCTACACGCGCCTTGGCGAGGCGGGTTTGTAGGTTTAGTAGGTTTTATCGGTTTCTGTTGCCCGCATCGGCAAAAGTGTCAGATCATTTTTTGTTTGTGGATACGGGATGGAGTTAAATGAAGCGGCTCAAAAACTCCCTTGCCCCCTTTAACTACCGCCAACCGTGTCTTTCAACGCCTTTGCCGCGCTGAAGGCTGGGGCTTTGCGGGCGGCAATCTGGATAGGCTCGCCCGTTGCCGGGTTTCTGCCGGTTCTGGCCGGCCTTTCCTTGACCATGAGTTTGCCGATCCCCGGCTTCATTATCGTATCTCGTTTGTAGTCGTCAAATTAGCGCATTTTTTTTCGTAGCGATTCCCGCAGATGCCAATTTACTCGTCAATATGAAAATGTGGAGGCGCTGGAGCCATACGCTTACTCGTTGAGGTGAAAAACTATCCCTGCCATGTCCAACTGCTCTGAAAAACTGGATATCCGCATTACGCCGGTGATCAAGCACATTCTGAAACAGGCCGGAAAGGAACGGCATATCTCGACACATCAAAAATGACATCGCAAAACTCAATAGACTGATAATTGACGGGGTAAACTTCGTCGTTCCACCGCTAACTTGACCGTATACCGCCAAGCGCTTGCTGGCGGTCCAAATGAAGCCCGCACCGACCGCATTTTGCGTCGGGGATTTATATACATTGTAGGGCAGGTTGATATTGGGTATGCGAGGCAGCGACGCGGCATTGTAAAAGCCGTGGACAAAGACGGCAAAGTCATTATCAAACAGGTCGCGCTGAAATGCCCACTGAAAACCGAACTCCCAAACGTTTTTGCCAGCAGAGTCTTGAGTGCGGGTTGCCCCCAAGTTGTATTCAAAGTCGATTTCCCAAGGCAGCGATTGGTCGAAGTTGAATGTGAAAGAAGGCTGGGTTCCGCCATTGAACACTTTGTTGCCTAACCATTCGGATTGATGAAGCATCAGTCACCTTATTCTTGAGGACACTCGACTGACTTTCGGGCGGAGGCTTAGGGTTTGACAGTGTTGTACATCCCGCCGAACTCAAATACCCGATAACCAGCAGCCAGTAACTTAAGAATGTCACCGAGAGAGTCTCCGAGTTTATTTAATGAGGGGTATGCGTTTGGCAATTTCAGCATCGACAGCGGCTCGAATCCTAGACTCGATTTGGTAGTATCGGGCCAATTTTTTGGGAGGAAGAACTTTTTCATATTTCGGCAGAAAAGTTTTCAATAACTTTAACCGGGCTTCCTGGTATTCGATAGTCTCTTTGGTGAGTTCCATGGCCACTTCGTCGGTCATTTCATCATAATTCTCGCCAAGCCGGGCGACAATTGCCTGCCTCCTATCAACCAATTGAGCCGTTTCCTTCATAAATAGCTCGTAAATGGGCCAAAACGAATGCGCCTCCGTTTGGGTTAGCGGGAGATATTCAGCCACCAAGCGCCGCCTGTCTTGGTTGGCATTGCTTTCGGTTTGTTTAAGCGTACGTTCCGGTTGTCCTTCAGCCAGCAAAGCGGCAGGGGACCCGACGGCTAAAAGCATCGCGACCAAGGTCAAAAAGCGGCGCAAATGTAAAAATCTGGCAATGTTCACTGGTGACTGTCCATCCAACGAATTTGGATAATGCAAAGTTAAAACCGCGTCTTTGCGGTCGATGTCATTCCGTGTCGAAATTGGAATATTTGACCCCGCTGCCGGGCTATTTCTGGGGGGGGGGTCTAACCGTTTTAGTGGCGATTGACAATACTAACGTAGCTCGTTATTATCATACCCCATGATAAAGACCTTCGCCGACAAGGAAACCGCCGCTGTCTTCGCCCGCAAGCCGGTGCGCCGGTTTGGCCCAGAAGTGCAACGCGCTGCCCAACGCAAGCTCGCTATGCTCAACCGCGTGGCAGGCGTGGAGGAGCTTCGCGTTCCACCAGGAAACCACTTGGAAAAGCTGCGCCACGACCGGGAAGGACAGTGGAGCATCCGTGTCAATGACCAGTGGCGCGTGTGCTTTAAGTGGCGTGACGGCGATGCCTGGGATGTCGAAATAACAGATTACCACTAACTGAGGCGAACCATGGGCATACACATCAAGAACCTTGAAACCCTAGACTTTTCCGACGTGGCAGACACCGATACCTTACCGCCCGTCCATCCGGGGGAAATCCTGCTGGAGGAGTTTCTCAAGCCAAATGGCATAACCCAATACCGGCTGGCAAAGGAAATTGGCGTCCCACAACGCCGCATCGGGGAAATTGTGGCTGGCAAGCGTTCCGTCACGCCCGACACGGGGCTTCGCCTGTCCCGCTTTTTCGGCATGAGCGACAGCTTTTGGATCGGCTTGCAGGCAGATTACGACACCGCCATGGCAAAGGACGCCCTTGCCAGTGTGCTGGCCGGCATCGAACCCTGGCAGGGGCGAGCGGTTTGATCAGCCATGTAGAGTGTGTGGCGCGCACGCTACACGGCTTCCTCTCGCAGGACTAGGGACACAGCCCCACATGCGCACTGACCATGAAACCAAGTTTATTTTTGACACTTTTCAGCCCCTCGCGGTTGGAAACCGATAAAACCTACAAAACCGAATCTTCAAGCTTTGCGACCGATTAGTTGCGAATCATTGTGGTGGAGCGGGCCATGCCGCGAGCTGGATGGCGGGATGCGATCAGGCTTGACTTTTCATAAAATGGCCTCCCAACACACAGCCCATAACCTCAATTGATAGGCGGCAAGTCACGCATTCCTAACTAATTGCTCTCGGAGGTGACAGATTTGTAGGTATTGTAGGTTTTATCGGTTTCTTTTGCCTGTTCCGGCAAAAGTGTCAGATCATTTTTTGCAGAGTAGATGGGGAGGGGCAAAGCGGCTTGAACCCCCAACTGCCATCTGCGTCTTTCAACGCCTTCGCCGCACTGAAGGCTGGGACTTTCCGGATGGCAACCAGGATGTGCTAGTCCAACCCCGTCGCCTTGCTCCAGGAGTTCGAGGACATAATCGCCCAGTGCGTCAAGGAAGGCTTCGTGTAGATTTTGGATTGTTGGGTTCGTTCCGCGAGGGTTTCTATCAGTCCTTTAATTTTCTCATCAGAATTTCTTAGTTGTTCTTGGATGTTGCTAGAATGTAATGAATGGAAGAAGGTCAAGACCTAATAGCTTTGTCAGTGTTGACAACATTTCAAAGCCAATTCTCCAAAATTTCCAGTAAAAATGGAATCACATCACAAAACACATCATCAACGCTGTAGGAATACCACGTCCCTAAATGCGGTATGTGAATGATCAAAATAAAAGGAGTTGTTCATGCGCGAACAAATGACAATCTCAATTACTGATGCATTTGATGACAGTTTGAAGGGTCTCATAGACCAGTGCAAGACTTCACTTTTTTAGGGCTTGGTGAGGTCAAATTTGTTAGATGATGACATCGTTTCCGGCTATCAAGCTAAGATTTAAAGATACGAATCGCAAACGAGATGCACTGGAGAGTCGGGCGACGCGGGTATTGGACTTACGGCAAATGCGGTGCTAAATCGGTTTCAATTAACACCATTGGTCGTTGTAATATAATTACAAATGTAAACAACTAGCTATAATGCTTGCTGCGCATCGAAAAAAGGAACCCTGATGGATTTTATAAACTACGAGAGCTTCCGCACTTACTGGCATCTTATTGTTCTTGGCAGCTTAATTTTCATTCTTTTGGCGTTCTTCGTATTCAGGTTTCTCATTCCTGCATGGCTGTTGACAAGGAATTTGAGTCGGGCCATCAAAAAAATAAAAGCCTTAACAAAATCTTCAAATTTGGTCGATGTCGAGCGTATTGGAAAGGAGGCTATGACCTCCAAGAAACTGTCCTACTTATGGTCTGAGTTTGCTGAAACTCTTCACCCCCAAACCGCACCGGACGAAATGGGACAAGAGCGTGTTGTTCGGTGGCGATCCACCGTTTCGGCAGAAGCTTACTTCAACGTCGAGACGTTAATCGCCGTTGAACTCAGGACCGAATATTTCAAACATCAACCGGGTATTTTGACCGGCATTGGCATCATAGGAACATTCGCCGGATTGCTTCGAGGGCTAACTGCGTTTTCTGTCAGCAGCGATCCAGAGACAGTACGCGCAAGCTTGGATACTCTGATCCATGGGGTTTTAGAAGCCTTCTATGTTTCAGCGAGTGCCATTTCTCTCGCCATGATCACCACATTCATGGAAAAAACCATAGTGAGTGGTCGAATCAAACAGGTCGAGGAACTCTGTCAATTGCTGGACAGTTTGTTTGAGGGTGGGGCTGGCGAGGAATATCTCTCGCGACTGGTAAAAGCAAGTGAAAGCAGTGCCACGCAAACGGCCCAACTTAAGGATGCCCTGGTTTCCGACCTGAAAGAAATATTGGCCGAAATGACGCGCCATCAAACGGAGGCTATCGCCGCCAGTTTCCATGACATCACCCAACACCATGTTGCGGCGATTAACGACAGTTCGAAAGTACAGGTGCAGACTACGGAGCAAAGTGGCGACCGTATCGCCCAAGCCATTACCGAGTGTTTGAGCGATCCGATTCAAAAGATAGCAGCATCCGTGCAATCTACCAATGTTAGCAATGGGGAGGTCGTCACCCGCGCCCTTAGCGAAGCGCTGGTGGCATTTTCGCAGAAGTTGGAAGATATGTTCGGCGGGCAGATGGGCAACATGAACCAACTTCTGCTACAGACCACGGCTTCCATGCAATCCACCGTGGCCCGTTTTGACCAACTCGCCAATAATCTCAGCGATGCCGGAAAAGATGCTGCCGATGCCATGAGCGAACGCTTGGCAACGGCGTTGGAGTCCATGGAAGCCAGACAACATGCGCTCAATACGACAATGGCCGAATTTGTCAGCCAATTGCGTGAAATGGTGCAGTCTTCACAATCAGAAACCAATGCAAAATTGCAACAAACCCTTGCGCTGATTGGCGAAAAAGTGACGTCGATGACGGAGCAGATCGAGAGACAAGCACGTCACGCGGCGGAGACCCATCAGAATCAGCAAACGAGCCTTGCTCAGAATGCTTCTAATTTGACGGGGGAATTGGGGGCGCAGATTCAGGCCACCTCGTCAGCCATGCAACAGCAACTCAACGCCATGCTTGAGGTGCTGAAGGAACAGTCGGCACAAACGGTGTCCACCAATGCCGAACAACAGCGCAACCTTACCCAACACACGCAGAACACGGTTGAATCGCTTTCTGGTCGTGTGGAAAGCGCGATTACTGCTGTGGATGACGAGATGAAAGGCACGACTTCCGCCATGCAACAGCAACTTAACGCCATGCTTGAGGTGCTGAGGGAACAGTCGGCGCAAACGGTGTCCACCAATGCCGAACAACAGCGCAACCTTACCCAACACACGCAAAACACGGTTGAATCGCTTTCTGGTCGTGTGGAAAGCGCGATCACTGCCGTCGATGACCAAATGAAAGGCACTATGTCCGCGATTCAGCAGCAGCTTGTAGCCATGGTGGATTCGCTCAAGGAAAACTCAACCAGAACTAACGCAGCCAATGAACAGCAGCAAAAACAGTTCGTCCAAAACAGTCAACACGCGCTGGATGCTATTGCCAACAAGTTTGAAAATACGGTTGCTAACATTGACCAGAAAATGTCCGGGTTTGTCGATCTTCTTGCCAAACAAACCGACCAGGCTTCCAGCAATCACCTGGCTAACCAGCAGCGCTTGTCAGAACAAGCCAATCGACTGATCGAACAACTCAGTCAGCAGGTTCAAGTGTTGATCACCCAGACCAACGCGGCGGTTAATTCCATGCAAGCATCCGTTACCGCGCTGCGCGATGTCACCCACGATTCTTCACGCCGATTGGAAGGCAGTGCAGACACGCTTTCCCTTGCGGCAGATAATTTCGCCAAGGCGGGGAACAGCGTGGGCAGTGTCATGCAGCAAGCCAGCACCGTCAGTGACAAGATGGTTGCCACCTCCGTTTCTCTAAACCATGCGGCCTCAACAGTACAAACCGCACTGGCTGACTACGACAATGCAGGCAAGACTCTTGCCCAGATGGTGGAAGAATTGAAAGCCATCGTCATGGTCGCCAAGCAGGATGCCACCGTGTCACAATCGCTGGTGGACCAGATCAGGCAATCCGCTGAACATTTGCAACAAGTGCAATCCACGGTAGATGGTGTATTCCAGCAAATTTGTGAAGAATTGGCCAATGCCCACGAAGCTTTTGCCAAAAATGTGGAAAACACCTTGAAGAAAAGCAATACGGCTTACCAGAAAGAATTGAAAGATGCAGTGGATTACCTCAAAAGCGCCATTGAGGAATTGGGCGAAGTGGCGGAAAAGATTCCAACACGGAGATAAGCCATGCTAGGAAATCGAAAAACTGCGGGCAAGAGTATCAAAGACGAAGCGGAAAAGCCGTTCTGGATTTCCTTCGCCGATCTGATGACTGCCTTGATGGTCATGTTTCTGCTGGTGATGAGTGTCGCCTTGCTGGCTGTCACCAAAACCATATCCGAAGAGCAACGGGCCGATGATGTGCGCAAGGATGCCATTGCCAAGCTGCTTTCCATGATCGAGGAATCAGCGAAGAAGGACCCCAATTTCCGTGGCATCAATGTCAACCGGAATCGGCAAGTGATCGACTTTGGCGACCGCGCCCGGTTTGAGACTGCCAGCCATCAATTGAATAAAGATCAGGCCAAATTGCTACGTGCCTTCATACCCTCTGTGCTGGATATTGCCAATAGCGAATTGGGTAGGGACTGGCTCAAACGTATTGTTGTCGAAGGTTTTGCCGACCGGCGCGGTAGCTATTTGTTCAATTTGAACCTGAGCATGCAACGCAGTCAGCGCGTGTTGTGTGTACTGCTCGATAAGCCGGAACCGGGCGAGCCTGAACTGAGTCCGCAACAGCGCGAAGACATCCGGCAATTGTTTCTGGTGGGCGGCTATTCCTCAAACTCTCAAAAGGAAACACTGGAAGAAAGCCGTCGCATTGAATTGCGACTTGAATTCCGGGGTATCAAGGAACAACCCCGCTCAACGCTTCCACTGGAAGGGGAGAATTTTGGTGCCTGTGCTCTTTAGGCGAAAACAATGGTTAGATATCCGCAACGAACATTTTCTTGCTGTTTCAACCATGCCTGTTCTGACGGCCACAAAGGCCCGTTAGACGGTTTTTTAGCCGCCCAGAGTCTCACAAAAGCGCTGATTCTATTGTCAGCGATGACAAGTTATCCCGTTATGGGACAACTATTCGAATTGTTTAAATATTTGGAGAAAAATCATGCCTGGATATGTTTGTATCGCCATGTTGGAAGATCCACCATATAATATATATCTACAGCCAACAAAAAAAGAACCAAAAACTTGGTGTCTAGAATTGTCATTACCTAGTATACTACTGTTTTATGAAGCTTATGAAAACCCTAAAGAAATAGTAAAAGAGTCTATAAAAGAATTAAATAATATTGGAATAAAGGCTACACCATATAAAGCATTTCCAGCTAAACCACACGAAGTCATTACAACGGTTATAAAAACTAAAGAAAATATTACTAATGAAATTAACAATATAACTAATATGTTTCAGAGCATCAGAGATAGTGAAGATGCTATATATTATTTTTATAATAAAAATAGTGTTGTAATTAATAAGTTAGAATATTCATCAGTTAATATTTCAAATTTTCAGATAGCAAGAATTCTATCAAATTATTTGTTGATTATTTTTAATGTATTAAATACTGGTATAGCATTACTTGATGGTCACTCATATAGCAATGAATCAAGATTATCATATTTGAGTATAGTGCTGCGTAAAATGAGCAATGAATTACATTTTTCATTAGATAGATTTACTACTTCAGAATTTATTACTGATGTTTTAGATTTTGTGTATATTTATCTTGATGCATATAAAGAAGAATCCGATGAGTGTGATATTAATGAAGGAATCTATAAAAATATATCACTAATTAAGAAATGTTTGATTTATTCTGCTGATAATTGGGAGAATATGTATGCGGTAAGTTGGACTTATAATTTTATAGTTATGGCAAATGCCATGCTTGAGTTTTATGAAAATATACAGTATTGTCTTGATGAATTTCACGGTAGTTCTTATTTAAAATTTATTGAATTTTCCGATAAAATAGAATTAATTAAAACACATATAAATAATATAAATAATCGCCTAACTGTTATTATACCATTATATGAGGAAGCCATAAGGGTATGGCGCGCATTGGTTAAGGATGAAAATATATCAGAAAATATAAATCATGAAGTTATGTTAGATGTTTTTGTTAGTTTCAATACTTATATAGAAGCTAGAAGAGAAGCTAGAAGATGCTTGACAAGTCAACTTTTAATTGAAAATATAATTAACACAATAAGTATTCCATTGAATGAAAATGACAATAATATCAAAAAAGAATATAACCATGAGATAGAAATTGATCAACAAGATATGATAGATCTAGCTCGCTTTTATAGAGTAGGTAATGAAGAATATGGAATTTCACAAGATAAAGATCAAGCTGAATCACTCTACTTAGAAGCATTCAGACATGGAAACTATCATGCATTAATCGAACTTGGAGAAATGTACATGAATGGTAGATTTGGAGTAAAAAATATGGGCCGTGCAGTTTTATTTTTTAACTTAGCTTTAGATCGAGGACTTATACTAGCTTATTTAAAAAATGCTCAATATTTTGCAAAAAATGGTCAAACTAAAGATGCGTTGTCAAATTTTCGATTTTGGCTAGAAAATATTGATAGTAATATACAGATAGAACCTGATAACTTAGTATCTTTATACCATTTATTAATAATTTTTTCAGAAACAGATATAAGTCTCACATCGATAGATTTATATGCTTTATCGATATTAAAATATGATCTTTTAAATATATTAGAATCAGAAAATTTTATAACAATTCCATTGACAAATAAATCTATGGATACATATAAAAATATAGAGGATATAATTGATTCAATTCAAGAAATACATAATATTGATGTAGCTCTAAAATGTGCAGAACTAGGAAAATACTATGGATATACAGAGTCATCAAATATTCTTATAGAAGACGATCAAAAAAACAAAACTAAAGACCTATGGATAGATTATTTTAAGGCGCTCAGAACGCATCAATATCCAATGTTATTTATTGGTCTTAGCAAGATTATTATAAAAAAACACGCCTATCAAGAATTAGTGACAAATGAAATAATATCTCCCATACATACCCGTGATGATATCAAGTTTATATTGGGATTATCCAAGAATGTAAAAAATGAAAATAACCAAACATTTACAGAAAATTATAAGCTATTTATAGAGTGGCTTAGTAAATATTGATATAAATTTATTTATAGCCTTTAATATAAGGAAAAGCCATGCCCGGTTATGTCTGTATCGCTATGT
Organism: uncultured Methylococcaceae bacterium; assembly: GCA_903911305.1. Classification (GTDB taxonomy): domain Bacteria; phylum Pseudomonadota; class Gammaproteobacteria; order Methylococcales; family Methylococcaceae; genus Methylumidiphilus. The sequence continues at coordinate 10,188 of CAIWDB010000307.1, forward strand.
TGGAAGACCCGCCTTATAACCTGTACTTAGCCGCCACAGAGGATGAACCGGAGGACTGGTGCGCCGAATTGCCGCTTACCAGTCATTTGCTCTGCTATGAAGGTTTCAAAGACCCTAACTCAATCGTCAAAAAATGTATCAAACAGCTCAAAGCCGAAGGTATCGAAGCTAAAACGGATAAAGCGTTTCCAGCCCAACCTTATGATGTGATTCGCGTATTCATTGAGGTTAGGGATAGCGCTCTTAGAAAGAATAAAGTGGTTATAGGGGCCACGTCCACTAGTAGGACTACAAAACTAGAAGATGCAGATGCTGTTATTCAGGTATCAGAAGATGAAGCTGAGATTGCTCGAATGATAGCTGAAGCCGCTTACTGGTTGGCTGAAAAAAGAAACTTCCAACCTGGCTTTGAACAAGAAGATTGGGCTGCGGCTAAAGCTGAAGTTATGGATAAATTGAAAAGTCGCTGACTTAGCTGATGTTATAATGCATATCATGAATTTAGTTGAAAAGCTCCGCCAACGGCTATCACAAACCAATAGCACGACCTTCCAAGCGCCGTTGCCGGAGTTGTCCGAAGAAATGGCCCAAACCACTCGCAAACTACGGGTGGAGTTGGGAGACATTACGCGGGGCGGTGGGAACGAGCATGGCATTGCGGTTTCGGTGATTGCCTATCTGAAAACGGGGTATTTCCTCGGTTTTAGGGAAATGAAGTATGTCTGCTTTGGCATCTCATCGGAATATGGGATGCCACGAACCCGCATCATCGAACACGAAAGCCTTTTCCTCAAATTGCTGGCTCAGGTGGAAGCCATTGCCCAAGAACCTAGAAAGTTTCGCCGTTGTTACCAAGGCTTGCTCAAGGGCTATTTGCGTTATCCGGGTCCGCAAACGACAAACTTAACGGGACGCAATAACTGGCTGGCGCTACGGGATTTTCTGGCAAACCATTGCACATCTTTGAAAAATCACAAACCTCCTGTCGAGTGGGCGCAGGCATTGTATGAGCATCGTAATTTATTGGCGGACCAGCCCTGCGAACCCTATGGCAAGGCACTGTTGGCGGGAGACACCTCGGCAGTGGACGAACTGAAAAACCGATTGGGGATTGATGACGACACTTGGGTGATGAATGAATTGATTCTGGCCCAAGTTTTAGCGGCGACTACGCTGAAAGACCATGAATTCGTTCCCCATGTGACTCGGTTGGTGCAATTGCTGGAAGGTCACCCCCTGTTGATTACCAAAGGGCTGGCCGCACTGATCATGCGTTATGCGAAATGCCAGGAACACCCCGAGCATTGGCTGCTGCGGGAAGTGGCGCTACGCGAATGGAAAAGCCCGTGGCTGGAAGCCAATAAAGCCCTATGGCATGCCCATATCGGTGAACCTGCCACTGACATGATGAGCTTATGGATGAAGAAGCGTTCAATTCAGGATTTCTTTGAATTGCTCCAAGCCGACGGTCAAGCCGACCGGCAGCGCATGGAATTCTGGCTGCAATACGCGGAAGCCATGGATGAAATTTGGTTGGCGTTGGGGCAGCACAGCCTTTACAACAATCAGCGCGATTACGTGCGCATCCGCCGACAGATGGAAGGACGTTACATGGCGTTGGAGGGCGGCAGTTATAATCAGGACAATGCGTTCATGGTGAAAATTGGCGGGTATGTTTTCATCGAGTTTGGCAAACAGAATAATGCTTGCCATGTTTTTGATGCGCACAATCTGCCCTTCAAGCGAGGTCAAAGGTCGGTATCGGGTACTCAGCAGGGATTGAAGAATACCGATCATGCCGGACATCGGGCCAAGCTTATGCATCGGGAGGGATGGCAATATGAGTTTAGGGATTTCTTGCGCAGTCACACCGCTGCGATGCCCCAAACGAAAGCCGCTGTCAAAATCCCTACACCTGTTTTAACTTCGCAAAATGGCGGCGGTTATGCATCTAAAACCGAAATCCCATCAGTAAAACCCAAAACTCCCACCGCATCTTCCCCTAGCAGCGAAGTCTTTGACATGCAGAAATTGAGGGCATTCTGTGCCACGCACGGTATGCAAATCGAAGACCATAGATCGAAGGGCGGCGCACTATGGGTGCGTGGGCAGGGATACGGTAAAATTGTTGAGGTCGCTCTGAGTCGGGTTGGATTTCGTTACAAAGAGGGCAAAGGCTGGTGGCTAGCCTCTCCGGATTAAGCAAACTTTGGCCGTTTCATACGCCTTCCAAGGTGAAACCCGAATCATCGCACCAATTGGCGGTTTCATTACAGTCCGAAGGTGTTGAGTACGTCGCCGTTCCTTTTCTGTCCGACTGGGCGGAAAAGTGGGATGGTTTTGGCATCGACTCCGCCACCGTTGCACTATTGGCGCAGATGGAAGAAATGGGCCATGTTGAACAACGTGACGGCAGTATTTGGTTAGATTGGGAGGCACTCTATCAGCTATTGAACACGGAAGAGGGCGACCTTTCGGCACTGCTTGCGCTGCTTAAACTACCCAATTTGACGGATTTACGCCCCAGTCTCAGCAGTCAAGGTTCGCTTGAGGATAGGGATTTCAAGATCACCTTGGGTGATTGGGTCAATCCTTCAGGCGAGAAACTCGCCTCCCCGCCGGCATTGGTGGGGGCAGTCATCAACATTGCTGATCGCCAGTATCTACTGTCTGAGCCGGTTTGGCGACTGGTGCGCGAAGTGCGCCAGTTCTACACCACGCCCATTGAAGCTCGCTCGACCTTGGGCAATCGCCAGACATGGGGGAGAATTCGCCGCCATGCTCAAGCCGCTGGTGCGCCAATGGCTGATTTTCTTCAACGGACAGTGATATTGACACCGGAAAAGCTGTCTTTGCAGATGCACAAGTCTGCCCAAGGTGGGGCCAAAACAGTACAGGTTGAACCCAGTTTTGCCGGTGCGCCATCCCAATGGCTGGAGACTTTCGACAAATTCTCCACAGTCCCTGAACGCTATGACATAGCCGACGGTGAAGGCATCGTCCAAGTGCTTATTGCGCCGCAAGTGCGCTCGGTGCTACAGGAAATACGGCGTTGGCCTGGACGCATGGTTGCGGGACAAAGGGCCGAGGCATTTATCCGTAACCCCTATGCTTCTTTGGGGGATGATGCGGTTGCTGTCATTGACGAAGCACAATTCGAGGAAGCGAGGGCAGCGGCGGGTATCGAGTTCGAACGATTCTCCATTGCCGTGGAACATGGATTGGACAAAAATCTCTCTGGTGTCGCACTGCTTATCGAATCCGCTTCGTCCAACACCATTCGCACCAACCGTTATGACTTCCCCGATTCAGACCGGCTTGAAAGCTTTATTCACCGTTTCGAGCGTCGAATCCAAGGAGGGTATCAATGTTTTATCTGGGAAGGTTATGAACTGGAAATCTTGGGTGAAGCCGAAGATCAACTAGCAGAACTAAAGGCCATTCTCAATGAGTGGCGAAAACCCTCTGTTGTGATTCGCTATGCTGATGTTTTTGATCTGGGGCGATATTCAGAACGGGTGGATGGAATTGGGGTTGAAAAAGGGTATGTATCACCTTTCATAGCCCGTAAATCTGACGGCGAAGGTTGGATTCCCGATAACATTTTCTTCGGCGTGAGTTTCACCCCGGAGAATGCCGTTGAACCAAGCCTTGCCGTACTCAGTGAGGAAGACAAGCGCTGTATTCAGGACGCTATCAGTCAGTCAGAGCATAATAGTGTCGATGAAGTTTCCATACCCGGCGTGGACAAGCCCATTAGCGTTGTCGAAGCCAAGCGCTTGCTGGAAACGCTGAAAACGACTGAAGATTTGGTTAAACGTGGCGAGTTTGACCCGAAACAACATAAGCGACCTAATCAATCATTACTGCTAAAAAGCAATATACAGACCGTCGATTACCGGGAAAACCGAAAACAGGTGCTGGAACTACCGAGGGACAGGGAAGCAATATTTCCCCGTGCTTTACGAGAAGATGTGTCGCTCAAATATCATCAAAAGATAGGAGTCGCTTGGCTTCAGCATCTGTGGGCCAATATTCCAGATCATTGCCGAGGGGCTTTGCTTGCCGATGATATGGGTTTAGGTAAAACCCTTCAAATCCTAACCTTTGTTGCCCGCATCCTTGAGGATGATCCCAAGATTGATCCGATTTTGATTGTCGCCCCGGTTTCCCTGCTGGACAACTGGAAAGAGGAACTGGAAAAGTTCTTTATGACGGGAGCCATCCCGGTATTGACGCTATACGGCGATGATCTAAGCGCCAAGAAATTATCGAAATCCGAAATTGACCCTCAGTTGATCAACGAAGGAATTGTCAGGTTTCTTGCTCCGAACTGGTTGGGAGATGCCAAACTTGTCCTGACCACCTACGAAACATTGCGCGACCTAGAGTTTTCATTGGCGGCCCAACGTTGGTCGGTCATGGTGTGCGACGAGGCACAAAAAATTAAAAACCCCAACGCCTTGGTAACTAGGGCCGCCAAGAAGCAGAATGTCAGATTCAAAATAGCCTGTACAGGAACGCCTGTTGAAAACTCCTTGGCGGATTTATGGAGTCTTTTCGATTTTGTCCAACCGGGGCTGTTAGGGGCATTGAATGACTTCGGCAATCGTTACCGTAGGCCGATTGAGGCCAAAACGGATGGAGAGAAAGCTCGCGTTGAAGAACTCAGGACGATCATCGAACCGCAAACCCTGCGTAGACTCAAGACACAAGTCGCCAAAGACCTGCCGGAAAAGATTGAAGTCATGGATTGCCGCAATCTGCCTATGTCTCAATATCAACGCCAGCTTTACGGACAGGCTATAGAAGCTTACCGGACAAAACAAAATGATGGCCCAATCAAAAATCATCTAGGATTGATCCAACATCTACGC
>CAIWDB010000308.1 GCA_903911305.1 uncultured Methylococcaceae bacterium
CGTGCAGAATAGTTTTGTAGATAGTTGTAGGCTTATTTCGGCCTGATTTTACTGCTTATTCAACAAGATTGCCCCTATGCGGCTAAATCGAGCTTAAATTTGTTGACCATTCTCTGCGATTTTCACACAATTATCTTTGAGACGGGGAATTCCATTTGATAACCCGCATTCAAGTTCGCTCAAAGCGGGTTACCCATACAACAATAAAACATCACATGGGAAAAAAAAAGATATGAAAATAAATGCTTTTACGCTGAGTTTTTTGTTATTCATTCCACAAGTTTCTTCGGCTTTGGATGCCACTTGTGCGCCCATTATTGCAGCCAGCGAAGCGCGCATGAAGCAGCCGTTTTGGCAAAGTGTCAGTGATATCAATGGCAGTCTCAGGCTAGAAACCATTAAAACTGACGGCAAATATTACACCCGTTTGGGCAAGGAGGCTTGGAAACCCGCGCCAGTCAATATTGATGAAACCGAGCAAAGATTGCTGGCGCGAGTCCAAAATGGGGAAATCAATCTGACGCAGTGCAAGGAAGAAGCAAGCGAAATGCTTGAAGGCAGGGAAACCCGCGTAATCAGTTATCACATTGAGATAAATGGTTGGCCGGCTGTCAATGCCAAACTCAAAATTGGCAAGGCCGATGGGCTACCCTATTCCTCCACCTCCAAAAGCACCAATACCCGTTATAACTATGCTGGCGTGCAGATGAGTAAACCCTAAATTACTATTTGTTGTTACGCACGAGTGTAGTGGATGATTAATTTCTGGTATGGCAGGAGCGTCAAAGCCTGCCCTGAGCGAAGTCGAAGGGCTTGCTTTGACGCTCCAATCCTTGGTCGCCGCGTAACATCAGTACTATTTATCTGAATTTTCCCGGTATATCGTAATGACATGCCCTATTAATTGTATCAATTCGGCTTGGGTCTCGGTGCAAATCAGTTCAGACATTTCCTTGCGTTGTTCCCTGTCTTCCGCATTGACGCGCACTTTGATTAATTCGTGGTGATCGAGTGCGGCGTTGATTTCTAATAATACAGAGGGGCTAATCCCGGCTTGTCCGGTTATAATCACAGGTTTGAGTGCATGGGCCTTGGCGCGGAGTTGTTTTTTGAGTTCGGGTTTCAAACGATTGTCCTGTTAATTTTAGTGTTTAAAGGCATAAATTTATGGCGAGAAGCGGAAGTAGCCAACGTTGGTTAAGCGAGCATTTCTCCGACGAATACGTGAAAATGGCGCAAAAGCGGGGCTACCGTTCGCGTGCCGTGTTCAAATTGGAAGAAATTGATTCACGCGACCGGCTGCTCAAGCCAAACATCTTTGTGGTGGACTTGGGCGCGGCACCCGGAGGTTGGTCGCAGTACGTGGCGGAAAAAATCGGCAAGCATGGGAAAATTATAGCCTTGGACATACTGCCAGTGGAAGCGATTCCGGGTGTAGACATTATTCAAGGCGATTTTCAGGATGAACGGGTGCTTAATCAACTGCTGGATGCTTTGGAAGGGAAGCTTGTCGATCTGGTGCTTTCCGACATAGCGCCCAACATGAGCGGGACTCGGATTGTTGACCAATCACGGGCCATGTATTTGGCGGAATTGGCTCTGGATATGGCGCGAAAGGTGTTGGTTCCGGGTGGGTCTTTTGTGACCAAATTGTTCATGGGGGCTGGTTTCGATGAATATCAAAAGGATGTGCGAAAATCTTTTGCCAGCGTCGCAAATCGCAAACCCAAAGCTTCAAGAGACCGCAGTCGTGAGGTTTATTTGGTCGGAAAGGGCTTCAAGGCTTAAGCCTTACTAGGAACCAACAGCCGAGTACGCTGGTCTATTGAGGTATGCATCTACTGTAAAAATAACGAATTTGAACCGGCCTATAAGGAAAACAATGCCGGTTTGAATTTATCCTGATAAGATTACTAAAAGTATTGACTCGGATACTCATCCGTTAAGGGAGTGATAAGTGAACGATATGCTAAGAAACATTATTTTGTGGGTGGTTATAGCCGTGGTGGCGATAACCGTATTCAACAATTTCGGCTCAAGAAAATCGGTCGAAGCGAACAATATGCCTTACTCTCAGTTCATCGCCACGGTGAATGACGGGCAAGTCAAGCAGGTTACCATTGAGGGCCAGACCATACGTGGGATTTTGAATACGGGTGACAAGTTTACAAGCTTCTCGCCTGATGATCCGCATCTGGTCGATGATCTGCTGAAGAATCATGTAGAGTTGAAGGCTATGCCCCCAGAGCAACCTTCGTTGTTGATGCAGATTTTAATTTCATGGTTTCCCATGCTGTTATTCATAGGCGTTTGGGTTTTCTTTATCCGACAGATGCAAGGCGGCGGTGCTGGCGGACGAGGGGCCATGTCTTTTGGCAAGAGCAAAGCCAGATTGTTGGAGGAAGATCAAGTTAAAGTCACCTTCGCCGATGTGGCGGGTTGTGACGAAGCCAAGGAAGATGTGACAGAAATGGTGGACTTCTTGAAAGACCCGAGCAAGTTTCAAAAGTTGGGGGGGAAAATCCCTAGCGGGGCGCTGATGGTCGGGCCTCCCGGCACTGGCAAGACATTATTGGCTCGCGCCATCGCTGGTGAAGCCAAAGTGCCGTTTTTCACCATTTCAGGTTCTGATTTCGTGGAAATGTTCGTTGGCGTGGGCGCATCGCGCGTTCGTGATATGTTCGAGCAAGCCAAAAAACACGCGCCTTGCATCATTTTCATTGACGAAATTGACGCGGTTGGGCGTCATCGCGGTGCGGGTCTGGGCGGTGGGCATGATGAACGCGAACAGACCTTGAACCAACTGCTGGTGGAGATGGATGGCTTTGAAGGCAATGAGGGTGTCATTGTCATTGCCGCGACCAACCGGCCTGATGTACTGGACCCCGCGCTGTTACGCCCCGGTCGTTTCGACCGCCAGATTGTGGTTGGGCTTCCTGATGTGCGCGGTCGTGAGCAAATACTCAAAGTTCACATTAAACGAGTTCCTTGTGCCGAAAATGTGGAAGTCAAATACTTGGCTCGTGGAACACCTGGGTTTTCCGGGGCTGACCTTGCCAACTTGATAAATGAAGCCGCTTTGTTTGCCGCCCGCAAAAACAAGCGGGAAGTGCATATGGATGATTTTGAAAAAGCCAAAGATAAAATCCTGATGGGTGCCGAGCGCACGTCTATGGTGATGAGCGTCGAGGAAAAGAAGCTCACGGCCTTCCACGAAGCCGGCCATGCGATTGTCGGGCGGCTGGTTCCCGAACATGACCCGGTTTACAAGGTCAGTATCATGCCGCGTGGACGCGCCTTGGGCATTACAATGTTCTTGCCGGAAAAGGATCACTACAGTGCCAGCAAGCAGAAGTTAGAAAGCCAAATTTCGAGTTTGTTTGGCGGTCGCATAGCCGAGAAGATTATTTTCGGCAAAGATAAAGTAACCACGGGTGCATCGAATGACATTGAGCGGGCCACTGGCCTTGCACGAAATATGGTGACACGTTGGGGTTTGTCCGAACGACTCGGCCCACTCGCGTATAGTGAAGAGGAAGGTGAGGTGTTTTTAGGGCGGTCAGTGACTAAGCACAAGTCTGTATCCGAGGAGACTTCTCACGTCATTGACGAGGAAATTCGCTCATTCATTGACCGAAATTACGAAAGGGCAGAGCGCATATTGCAGGAAAATATCGACAAGCTGAACGTCATGGCCGACGCTTTGATGAAATATGAAACCATTGACCGCCTTCAAATTGACGATATTATGGAGGGTAGAACCCCACGTCCCCCTGAAAACTGGGAAGACAATAATACCCCGTCTGGCAAGGGAAGGGATGGTAGGGTGTCTGAAGATGATGAGGGTTTTGATATTGGCAAACCGGCAGAACTTCATTAATTAATTAAGTAAAGCCTTTACCTAGGCACAGCAAAAACCCCCGCTTCCAATCCAGACTCGGGGGTTTTAATTGGCTAAAGTGTTGAGCAAGTCGACGGCTATCAGACCATAGGCGTTTTTTTTAGAATCAGATCCGAATCTTTAATTCAAACCATGAAAAAAGTACTTCTCTCAATCCTTGCAATTACTGTGTTGTTGGAAGAGTGGCTTTGGGATGTGCTCACAGATTTTGAGCACTGCCTCACCGCTTGGTACCATCTGGAAAACATAGAACGCTGGCTGGCCAATTCCCATCCATGGGTAGCCATCACTGCTTTTTTCATTCCCAGCTTGCTGTTTTTGCCCGTCGAGTATACGGCACTGTCCTTATCTGCCAGCGGACAAGTGGTAGAAGGCATATCCTTACATATTGTTAGCCAGATATTTTCCACCATGATACTTTCATGGATATTCGACATAACCCGTGATCAACTCATGACTATTAGTTGGTTCGCTGCGCTATATCAAACCATTACCCGCTGGCTGAACTGGGCACATGGGCTTTTACGTGAGACAGCCGCATACCAACATGCGCTAAAGCTGAAGCTGGCTACCCACGACAAACTGGTCGAATGGTTGCACAAAGAAGACCCGCTTAATCCAGCCGGTTCTCGATGATCAGGAACCAGGGGCGATGCTGGGTTAATTGCAAATAGCCGTCTTGGGAGAGTGTCAATATACTTTTTGAAACAGAATTGCGCACATTGCCGCCAATTGCATGCAGGGTTTTTCCCTCTACCTCCACAACAATGTCGCAATGCAGTTTCGCATTGAGGGACATGGGCAGTTCTTCCACCACCTCGCCGAAATAGCCAGCCCCTCGATTCGCGCAGATTAAATCCCCAGGTTTAGGCTTGTACTCCTGTATGGTATGGGGTATGAAAGCGGCTTCGGGATTGTCGCGTCCAACGGTCATAATATGGGACAGGTAATCCCGGTGGGATGGGGCCGATGGAAACAGATAGTTGGACACCCCCGCTTCTCGCATCACCCAACTGATAAAGGCGGCGGACCAAGGTTCTTTGCAATCCTTGCCTGATAGCCTGGACATGCCGACAGATCGCCAATAACGGTTGACCTGTTCGCTATGCGCAAAATCATCATCCTCCCAACTTCCCACATGGGGTATGCTCTCCTCGTTTTCTTCGATGACCACTTTCTGCTGACCGAAAAACACCCATTCGTCTTTCAAGATTTCAATTATTTTATATTTCAACGAATCAACCGGAATTTGATATGGGTTACTCTTCGGCACGACAGTTTCTACCGTATTGGCAGGTTGCTGTTTCTTGGCAGAGCTTCCACATCCTGCCAATATCAAAGTTAAAGCGATAAGAAACAATTTACTAATCATAAGCTAAGTTTTGTCATGGGGTTCGGTTCTGTGGCTACGACAATCTGCCTAAATTGTGTCAAGCCGATAGTCGGACGGAGTCAATCTTCGTAATGTCATCGTGTTGGACGACGGGCGTCGCGAAACCAAGGCCGGTATTGTTCCATCTTGGCATGTTGAGCCTCGGGGGCATGGCGGCGGCAAGTCGAATATTCTTCAGTGCCGGGCTTTGCCCCCCAGCGCATTTCTGCACAATCATTTGGATTGTAGGCAATTTCGAAGGCATGTTTCCTCGCGAGTATATCTGCCAAGGAGAGTTCCCACGAACTACCGTCACTGCGGATATAGCGAATTTTTCGCTCTTGGATACGCTGTTCATGATATTGTTCGATTTCAGCCTTCAAGGACTGCGGCGTGTCTCCGTTTAACACAAACAATTCGGGGTGGCGGACAATTTTATTCGGTAGTCCGTTTAATACGTTGATCGCGATGATCAGGCGCATGTCGCGGGACGGGGTGGAAAAATCCTCCCAAGGCCCGATGGTTTCAAAAATCCCTGCGCCGCTAGGCATGGGGATGACGCCGCCAGCACCTTTCCTAAAATAAGACTCCCCATTTTCCACTGAAGTCACCCGTGTCTCCACTTGTTCCACTAAGGCATCCAAGGTGCTGTCATACGCCTGTCTAGGCTTTAGCCCTTTGGGATTAATCAGCTTGTCCATGCGAGCATAGAATTCTTCAGGTGTCAATCTATCTTGTTCCAATGAGAAAGGTGCATAACTTGGGTTATCTACCAACTCGCCATTTGAAAATGTCCGCAATCCACCAGAGCCGGAGCGAGCCAACGGGCGAAAAGCTTTAAAACCCGGACCTGCACTCGCTACGTCAGCAAACAGAAAAGTGCCTTCCCAAAAACGCTTGCGGGTCACCGAATTGTCAGGCTGTGCATCAACGGCCAGCAATATCCCCGGCCTAGTTGCGGTTTGTGGAACCCATTGGGCGAGTACCAAAACATGGCCGTAAGGGTCGGCAAATACGGTTCCCGGCCATAAGGATTGGCGATCCAGAGGAACCGGGTACAAATCGGTGGCATCGTCGTCCAAGCCCGTGCGGGCCGAACCGGAATGGACAGCGTTGGTTAATTGACCGTAGACGTTTCTATAACTCCCTTGAGATGATGCCCCGTGGGTAAATTCAGTTTTTACGTTGGCGGGCCCACAGCGCGGAGGCGAGTTGGCTGAGCCACGGCTACAGGTTCTGAAACCGATTGGCAAGCCGACTTTCCAAGCGAAATAAGTGCGCAATGTATAGGGTAAATCGGCGCAATCAGGTTCGGAAGGCAAGTTTCGGTCTTCGTTCTGGCCCAAATGGTTGTAAAGGAAATTACGCTCCGAGTTGCGCAACACTGGCTCAAGCGAGGGAAAATTTAAGTTTTCTTCGACCGGGGCGCCAAACAGTTCTTCTATCCAAGCCGCATAGAACGCCTCCGTGGCAAGGTTCCAACCCATAGTGGGGCCTTCTTGTTCATTGCGACTGCCAACCGCCAGTGGGTGGCAGGCGAGGACAGTGCCGCCGCGACGGGCTTCAATTCGATAATCACCACTGGCTAGGTTATCCAAAACGGTGGACAAACTCCAAGGTGGCCCGCCTCGCGCACTTGATGGTAGCGGCATTCGCTTGCCGTCGCTGTCAATAATCGACATATCCGAAATGGACCCGTCCGTCGCTACGGCCATGACCTTCATGGCAGCATAAGGCTTAGGGTTGAGCGGTGAAACCCAGATGTGAGTATCGCCATTTTCTTCGCAAGTTGCGCTGTAGTCCGTTGACTCGGCATAAGCCAAGGGTGTCAATGCAATGGTGGATAAGTGACAAAAAAAAGCGCATACAATTAATTTGGGAAAAGTTTTCATAAGCTATAGACGTAGTTTGCCCCGTGTTTGCAAATGCCGTTAAGATGAAGTAACCATCTTACCAGCAAATCGTGATTATCATTTTTCATTTATTGCCAGGTACTCGGTATACTGTATGGCATTAATATTCAAACTGCCAATAGTTAAATGATGTCCAATTCGCTTCCTATAGTGCTTTGTCTTTCCGGTCACGATCCTACTGGCGGAGCAGGGTTGCAGGCTGACATCGAAACGATCTCCGCGCTGGGTTGCCGCCCCTGCACTGTGGTGACGGCCTTGACTGCTCAAGACACGACTAATGTGTTGACGATCATACCGCAAAAGAAATCTGATTTTCTGCAACAGGCGCGTTTATTGACTGTTGATTTGCCAATTAGTCTCGTCAAGATCGGCTTATTGGGATCGGCTGACATTGCGACGGCCGTTGTTGAACTATTGTCCACAGATTTGCAGGGTGTTCCAGTCGTGTTTGACCCCGTATTGGCTGCAGGCGGGGGCAAGCCGCTGGCGAGGGACGATTTGCTAGACGTTATTTGCCACCAATTACTGGCATTGACCTTGGTTTCGACCCCCAACATACCCGAGGCACGGCAATTGGCCGGTGGTTTGGTATCCCCAGACGATTGCGCCTACGCAATCATGGGGTTTGGTTGCAAGCAAGTGTTGATCACTGGAACACATTCCGACAGTGAAGAAGTGGTCAATCGACTATATGGTGGGCAAGGCATGAAGTCATGGCGGTGGACCCGTTTGACTAATGAATACCATGGATCAGGCTGTACCTTGGCATCGGCTCTTGCGGCTGGTTTGGCCAGTGGCATGGCGATGGAAGATGCCTGTCTCAACGCCCAACAATTCACATGGAATGCCTTGGCGGCAGGTTTTCCATTAGGCAGGGGGCAGTGGCTACCGAACCGGACTGGATAATACAGTGACTGAAATCATAGTCGTCTCAATTCTGTTGACATTGCTGGCCGGTTATAAGATATGGCAGCGATCAGTCGAACGTGCGGTGTCATTACGCACGGCTGAATTATCTAATACCATGGATTGCATGATGAGCGTGCGCAAGGCGATGGAAAGCGACTGCAAGCGTGCTGAGGAAGCATTATATTTGAGCGATGACGAATTGGTGCATTATTTTGAACAGCCCTTCATTGGAATGTTGACAGCCAAACATACCAAGGGGACGATCCATGTCAATCAACGTTTTTGCGATATGGTCGGATACACCAAAGAGGACATGCAATCAATGGATTGGGGTAGGCTGACCCATCCGGATGATTTGGCTCCCAATCAAGCATTGCTCGATCAAGCGATTCGTGGCGAGATAGACTCCTACCAAATGGAGAAGCGCTACCTACATAAAGACGGTCATATCGTCTATGTCCATCTAGCGGTAAAGTGTGTACGGGATTCTCAGGGACAACCTGACTATTTTATCGGCATGATGTTAGACATTAGCGAGCGCAAACATGCCGAAGAAGTTTTGTTGTTGGAAAGCAAGAAAAATGAAATCCTGTTGCGCATGGCAGGCGATGGGATTCATGTGCTGGATATGGATGGAAATGTCGTTCAAGTGAATGAGTCTTTCTGTCGAATGCTAGGGTACAGCATGCAAGACTTGCAAGCCATGAACGTGGCGCAGTGGGATGCGCAATGGTATCCGGTTGAGTTGAAGAAGATACTCGCCAAAATGTTCGATGGCAGTACAACCTTGGAAACCGTTCACCGCCGAAGTGACGGCAGTTTGATTGATGTTGAAATTAATGCCGTTGGTGTGACTATTGGAGGGCAGCAATTGGTTTATTGCTCAGGGCGGGATATTACCGCCAGGAAACAGGCGGATAGAGCGTTGCGCCACAAGGAAGCCATGTTGGCACGGACCGAGGCCCTTGCAAAAATTGGAAGTTGGGAATGGCAAGTAAAAAGTGACACTCTAACTTGGTCAGATGAATTGTTCCACATATTTCAGCGCGACCCGACTAAAGGCGCACCTTTGTTTGCGGAGCAACCTGATCTGTTTCCTGAAGAAGACATGGAACGATTTAGAATCTCGATTGAAAATACCATAGAAAAGGGACAGCCCTATGAAATTGAACTTCGTGCAATTCATGCTAATGGCGACATCCGTCATTGCATTGCACGTGGTCAGGCGGAAAGGGCAGGGGACGGGGTGGTTGAGTGGCTGGCAGGTTCGTTTCAAGACATCACCGAACGCAAGAAAATGGAAGCACGCCTCGCTTACGATGTTAGGGTTAACGCCGCATTGGCCGAATTGTCGCAATCCATGATCAAGCCCGCGCCTAACATGCAGGAAATCTTAGATACTATTTTAGAGGTGGCACTTTCACTCACCCTTAGCCAGAGCGGTTATGTTTCAATTTTAGGTTCCGAGACTGTTTATGGGATGAGTCACGCGAAAGTGGATGCGCACGGCATCAATATTGGGGTTTCCTTGGATGGGGATGGTCAATCCGTTGCCATTCGACATACTCCTGATGAGTTATTCCCAAGGCTTTGGGTTCTCACCAAAAACACCCATAAGGGTTTCTTCAGCAATCAAGCCGAAAATCTTGCCTGTGTTGATGGGTTGCCTGAAAGTCCCGTGCCTATTCGTGGGGTATTGTCTGCCCCGTCAATGATTGAAGACCAATTGGTGGGTCGAATCGTACTGGCAAACCCGACATACGATTACGCCGACCACGATCAGGCGGTAGTCGGGCAAATTGCTGTCATCTATGCTTCGGCCATTCAACGCAAGCGCATGGAACAGGAATTGATAGCAGCACGGGACGCTGCCAATGCTTCCGCCAAGGCTAAATCAGACTTCCTTGCCAATATGAGCCATGAAATACGCACGCCGATGAATGGAATCTTGGGCCTTACGCGATTGGCTTTGGATCAGCCCTTGTCGCCCACGGTGAGGAGTTATTTGGAAAAGGTGCATAGTTCATCAGATAGTTTGCTCGGAATTCTCAATGACATTCTCGATTACACGAAAATTGAAGCCGGATTACTGGCGATTGACGAAATCTCCTTCGATTTAGGAGAAATGCTGGAGACACTTCACAATTCGTTTTCCTTCCTTGCTGAAGAAAAATCCCTTGCCCTCAATTTTGAAATTGCCGATGACGTACCGCGTGATTTGCATGGGGATGGTCAACGTTTGCAACAGGTGCTGACCAATTTGCTTGGCAATGCCCTCAAATTTACCGAAACTGGGAGTGTGACGCTTGCCATTGTGTTCATCGGAATGGAACAAGATATCGTCAGGCTGTCATTCCGAGTTGCGGACACAGGGATCGGCATGAGTGAAGAAACTGTCGTCAATCTGTTTCGACCTTTCACCCAAGCGGACGCATCCATTACCCGTCGCTTCGGCGGCACAGGCTTAGGCTTGGCGATCAGTAGCGAATTGCTGGCATTGTTGGGTAGTGAGTTTAAGGTGGAAAGTACCTTGGGGAGGGGGACAGTTTTTAAATTCGATCTTGCGTTTAAACAGGCTGAAGTTAATCAACAGGTCCATCTTCTGCGTCAGACCAAGAAATCACGAAAAACTGGCCACGTAAAGAATAAAGATGACAGCAATGATGAATTGACCGGAATCCGTGTGCTGGTGGCGGAAGACAATCCAATCAATCGACAGGTTGCTTGCGAGTTTTTACAAAGAGTCGGCATCCAAGTGGGTACTGCCGGAAATGGTTATGAAGTACTAGCCTTGCTTCGGCGCGAGCATTTCGATGCTGTGCTGATGGATGTCCACATGCCGGAACTTAACGGCTTGGAAACTACGCGATTGTTGCGTGAGGAGGCCCGCTACAATGATTTGCCAATCATTGCCCTTACGGCGGGCGTGACTGAGACTGAACGAGAAAGGGCGCTTGCTAGTGGCATGAATGGATTCATAGCCAAGCCTATTGATCCTGACGATTTGCTTGATACGCTGATGCTATGGATCAGGCCCAGACAGATGAAACCCCCAAGCGGAAACTTGGAGCAACAACACGTAAGGGTAGGTAATACGCTACAATTACCGGAATTCGATTTGGAGGATCTGGAAAATGGATTGGGGAGCCAGGAGGATGTCGTCAATCTTTTGTTGCAATTCCGCTTAGATGCGATGGCAAACATGGAAAAGTTTGAGGCGGCTATTGCGGCGAATGAGCTTGAAAGTGCAGAATGGCACATGCACAGCCTCAAAGGCGCTTCAGGAAATGTGGGGGCGATGAATCTATTTCGGGCCGCACAAGCTTTGGATGCGGATTTGAAACAAGGTTTCTCCAGTGCCGATAAGTTGGAGTCCCTACGCAGCGCCTATCGAGCCGCCTTGGTGGTGATGGACGATCTACAGAAGAGCGGACTCAACAGTGTCACCCAAGATAATTGTATGGAAGAATTCAAGTTGGAGGTAGCCAATATGGATAGGCTTCTGACACAAAAATATCTGGTCACCGATGAGTTGATGTTGCAGCTTGAGGCATTGACCCCCTTTGACCGTCTTGATCTTTACCGTTTGTTCAAGCGCCATGTTAACAAAATTGATTATAAGAAAGCCCGCGAGGTACTTTTTCGGCTTGCGGAGGGTTAAAACCAACTTTTTCGTCGGTAATGGAAGAAAAATCAACCAATAAGCCTGTTGTTCTCGTGGTCGACGATATTCCGTCCAACGTCAAAATACTCGCTGAAGCCTTGCGTTACGAATACCTTATTAAGGTCGCAATCAGCGGATCCGAGGCGCTGGTGGCTGCCCAGACCCAGCCGCAGCCCGATTTGATCTTGCTTGACGTAATGATGCCTGAGATGGATGGATACGAGGTGTTACGATGTCTGAAGGAAAATCCTGCAACCAGCAGAATCCCAGTGATATTCGTCACCGCGAAAGCGACTGAATCGGATGAAGAAGTCGGGTTTAATTTAGGTGTGGTCGATTACATCACCAAGCCGATTTCCATAGCCATCACCAAAGCGCGCGTTCGCAGCCATATTGCATTGAAGTTGCAGGCGGATTCTTTGCAAGAGTTATCCCTGATTGACCCGTTGACCAAAATTCCCAATCGCCGATGTTTGGATGAAAACTTGCAAAAAGAATGGAAGAGAGCGCATCGTGATGGCATGGCATTGTCCTTATTGATGATAGACATCGACCACTTCAAGGACTACAACGATCATTATGGGCACCGTGCCGGGGACGAGTGCCTGTGCCGGGTGGCCGAGGCTCTGAAGAAAGGCGTGTCCCGGCCTGGGGATCTGGTGGCGCGTTACGGTGGTGAGGAGTTTGCCGTGATCCTTCCTGCCACCGACAGCCTCCCGGCCGTACAAATCGCCGATCATTTACGGAGGCTGATCCTTGACCTTAATCTGCCACATGCGGTGTCAAGCACTTGTTCCAGAGTGAGTGTCAGCATCGGATGCGCGACCTCGCATTGCAAACTGAAAAAGGCTTCTCCTATGGATCTGCTTCAACAGGCAGACACTATGTTATATCAATCCAAGAGTCTAGGCAGGAATTGTGTTTCGTCAATTTGAAGGCAGGGTGTGTCAAGTATGCGGGTGTTGTTAGTTGAAGACGATACGATGATTGGTAAAAGTGTTCAAATTGGCCTTAAGAGGGAGGGTTACGCCGTCGATTGGGTGCGCGACGGGGTGGCGGCTGATCTCTCACTTGCCAATGGGACCTATGATCTGCTTTTACTGGACTTGGGGCTTCCTCGCAAATCAGGTTTGGAGGTTTTGGCGGGTGTGCGGGCCAAGAAAAATCCCATCCCGGTGTTGATCCTGACGGCTAGGGATGCGGTGGCCGACCGTGTCAAAGGACTGGATGCGGGGGCTGACGACTATTTGGTCAAACCCTTTGACTTGGATGAGTTGAGTGCCCGCATTCGTGCCTTGATTCGTCGGCAGGGTGGGCGATCAGCGCCTTTGATCGAACATGGGGAGTTGACTGTCAATCCAGTGACGCATGAAGTCCGCTTGCGCGGAGTGTCGGTTACATTATCCTCTCGTGAATATGCTTTGCTGGATGCGTTGTTGGAACGGCCTGGAATCCCATTATCACGTAGCCAATTGGAGGAAAGCATTTACGGTTGGGGTGAAGAGGTGGAAAGCAACACAGTAGAGGTCTACATCCATTCCTTGCGCCGCAAACTTGGGCAAGGTTGGATCGTCAATGTGCGGGGCGTGGGCTACCTAATCCCTAAACCGACGTGAAATCCATCCGCCGCCAACTGCTGGTCGCGCTGCTAGGAACCATTTCGCTTGCGTTGCTGCTAGGCGCGTTTGCCATTTATAAATCCACTCTTGCTGAAGTTGACGATTTGTTTGATTACCAGTTGCGGCAATTGGCGCTTTCTTTACGCGATCAGGCTTTCCATAATGCCTTTGCCCCGGCGACGGAAGACGTGGCGGAAGATTTCGATTTTGTCATCCAGGTGTGGAGTCCTGAAGGTGTGCGAGTGTATTACTCTCATCCACATAAGACCCTACCCGGTTTGGTCCAGATAGGCTACAACACTATCACCACACCGGAAGGGAACTGGCGGGTTTTCGCTTCGCAACTCAATTCGCT
Source organism: uncultured Methylococcaceae bacterium (assembly GCA_903911305.1). Lineage (GTDB taxonomy): Bacteria > Pseudomonadota > Gammaproteobacteria > Methylococcales > Methylococcaceae > Methylumidiphilus. The sequence goes on from CAIWDB010000308.1 coordinate 13,734, forward strand.
GGTCATTCAAGTTGCCCAGCCGTTGAAAGTGCGTAACCAAATGGCACTCAGGACGGCAGTGCATTTATTAATGCCGCTAGGGGCGTTGCTACCCGTGCTGACCTTGATGATATGGATTCTGGTTAGCCGTGGGCTTGCCCCTTTGGATCGCCTTGCCAAGGCCGTCGCCACTCGCAGCCCCAAGGTACTGGAACCGTTGCCCGAACAAAAGGCACCGGAAGAAGTGCTGCCCTTGGTGCGTTCCCTCAATGACCTGCTTGCCAGACTCGCCGAGGCACTGGCCGCTCAAAGGGCTTTTATTGCCGATGCCGCCCATGAATTGCGAACCCCCATTGCGGCAATGCAATTGCAAGCGCAACTGGTGGAGCGCGCCGGCTCAAAAGAGGAAGCCCATGCGGCTATTGAAGACCTTAAAGCAGGCATTCATCGCGCCAGCCATGCCGTCAGGCAATTGTTGACCTTGGCGAGGCAAGACCCAGATATGTCCGCCAAACCGTTTGCTTCGGTTTCGCTGGTCGAATTGACCCGAAGCGTGATAGGCGACCAAATCGCCTTGGCTGGCGCCAAAGACATCGACCTAGGCATAGAGGAGGCTGATGAAAAAGCCTTGGTGTTAGGAGATACCGAAGGATTGCGGATACTGCTTTCCAATTTAGTGGAAAACGCCGTCCGCTATACGCCTAGTGGTGGCCAAGTGGATGTTTTTATACGTCGGCAAGAGGACAGCAGCGCTTTCATTGAAGTGGCCGATACTGGGCCAGGCATTGCCATTAAGGATCAAGCCCGGGTTTTTGATCGGTTTTATCGGGGAGAAGGCACTACTGATCCGGGGACTGGATTAGGCTTGGCAATCGTCAAAACGGTAGCCGACCGGCATGGTGCCAAGATTGAATTGAACAACGCTGAACCGCATGGGTTGAAAGTTAAGGTGTTATTTCCCAAGTTCGACGGGGCAATTATTCAAAAGGCAAAGTTAAAGTCTTAACCAATTTGGTAAACTATCTGCTTTTTTAACCAAGCGAATCTACGGGTATTTGACTGATGGATGTAATTGCAAAAATTGCGGAAGAATTGGGTGTTCGTGAGCGGCAAGTTCAAGCCGCCGTGGATTTGTTGGATGAAGGTGCGACTGTGCCTTTCATCTCTCGCTACCGTAAAGAGGCTACCGAAGGGTTGGACGACACCCAATTACGTGAATTGGAATTGCGTCTATCCTATCTTCGCGAACTCAACGAACGCCGTGAAACCATACTTGCCAGCATACGCGAACAAGGCAAACTGACCCCGGAATTAGAACAAGACATTCTCGCCGCCGACAGTAAAACCTTGCTGGAAGACCTTTACCTACCTTATAAACCCAAACGCCGCACCAAGGCGCAAATCGCCCGTGAAGCCGGTTTGGAACCTTTGGCCGACAGCCTACTTGCCAATCCCAAGTTAAACCCGCAAACCGAAGCTTTGGCGTTTGTCAGTGAGGAAAGAGGCGTTGCCGATGTGGCGGCGGCACTAGAAGGCGCCAAGCAGATTTTGATGGAACGCTTCGCCGAAAATGCCGCCGTGCTGGCCGAATTGCGTGAGCGCATCTGGAACGAGGGCATCCTGGCTTCCTGCATGGTTGAAGGCAAGGAAAACGAAGGCGCAAAGTTCCGCGATTATTTCGATTTTGCCGAACCCATTGCAAAAATTCCCTCCCACCGTGCCTTGGCCTTGCTGCGGGGCCGCAATGAAGATGTGTTGAACATCAATCTGCAAATCGGCAAGGACGAAGAAGCCAGCCATTCGGTTTGTGAGTCTATTATCGCCCGTGCATTTGGCGTTCAAGACAAAGCCCGTCCGGCAGACCGCTGGCTGTTGGACGCAGTGCATTTTTCATGGAAAGTGAAAACCCTCACCCGCATCGACTTGGACTTGAAGCAACGCCTGCGCGAAGCCTCAGAGGAAGAAGCCATCCGCGTGTTCGCCAAGAATCTTCAAGACTTGCTGCTGGCCGCCCCCGCTGGACCCAAGGCTACCATGGGCTTGGACCCCGGCATCCGCACCGGCGTGAAAGCTGCCATCGTGGATGCCACCGGCAAAGTTTTGGACACTGCGACGGTCTATCCGCATCAGCCAAAAAATCAATGGGACCAATCCATTGCCATCCTCGCCCACTTCATCAAGCTGCATGGGGTTCAGTTGGTCAGCATTGGCAATGGCACGGCCTCACGGGAAACCGACCAGTTGGTGGCCGACTTGATGAAGCGCCATCCAGACTTAGACATCACCAAAATCACCGTGTCGGAAGCTGGTGCGTCGGTTTATTCGGCCTCGGAACTGGCGGCAAAGGAATTCCCGGATTTGGACGTGTCGTTGCGTGGGGCGGTATCCATTGCCCGTCGTCTGCAAGACCCATTGGCGGAATTGGTGAAGATCGACCCGAAATCCATTGGTGTGGGTCAATACCAGCATGATGTCAACCAGACTCACTTGGCTCGCAGCTTGGATGCCGTGGTGGAAGATTGCGTCAATGCGGTGGGCGTGGATGTCAACATGGCTTCCGTTGCGCTGCTGAAATACATCTCTGGCCTAACGCAAACCATTGCCAACAACATCGTCGAATTCCGCAACCAAAATGGACCGTTCAAAAACCGCGAGCAATTGAAAAAAGTCTCCCGTTTAGGCGAAAAAACTTTTGAGCAAGCGGCGGGTTTCTTGCGCATCATGGACGGCGACAACCCGCTGGATGCTTCCGCCGTCCACCCGGAAGCCTATCCAGTTGTGCGTAACATCGTCGGCACGACGGGCAAAGACATCCGCGAGTTAGTTGGCAATGCGAATTTTTTGCGCGGCATCAATGCCGAGAATTTTGTCGATGAGCGTTTCGGTTTGCCCACCGTGACCGACATCTTGAAAGAACTGGAAAAACCGGGCCGCGACCCGCGACCGGAGTTCAAGTCGGTCAAATTCATGGAAGGCGTGGAGAAAATCACCGATCTGAAACCCGGCATGATGTTGGAAGGCGTGGTCACCAATGTCGCCAACTTCGGTGCATTTGTAGACATCGGCGTACATCAAGACGGACTAGTGCATATATCCCACCTCGCCGACAAATTCATCAAAGACCCCCGCGAAGTGGTCAAAACCGGCGATATGGTGAAAGTCAAAGTGTTGGAAATCGATGTTCAACGTCAGCGTATAGCCTTGAGCATGAAGAAAGATGCGGAAGTGCCACGGGAAAATGCTTCTTCGAATCCCCCCGCTGCCGCGTCCATGCCCAACCAAAAGGCTGGCGGCGGCAAGCGAGACAAAAAACCGGCAGAACCACCTAAACCTCAAGGCGCGTTTGCCGATGCGTTTGCGAAGGCGTTGAAGAAATAATTGCTTTGTCTGCTGGCTCCCAGAACCCAGTTAGCGAATCTTTCATTTGAATCCTACTCGTAAAGATAAGGAGTTGTTAGCCGTGAGCGTCATTGAAACAAAAGTACACATGCTTGAATCCGTTGCCCCTGACCTTAATCTTGTTTCCAAAACGCTGGACAAGCTGATAGCCACCATTGCCGACGATTACCGGCGCAAGCTGGCCGATTATGAAAGGGTTCTGGCAGAATATGAAAAGCGACATGGCATGACCACCGCCGAATTTCAGCATGGTTTCGATTCCGGCGAACTCGGTGATGCGCCGGAATGGTTTGACTGGGACGGCTATGCGGCCTTGGCGCAGGAGGCACGTAAAAAGTTGGCAGAAGTCGAACTTGGCCGCTCATGAACCAGGATGCTGAACGGTTGACGAATGTTCGGATTGCCTTAAAATTTGCTTATCGAAAAGCAGCCAAAGCATTTCCATTAAGTAGGATTATTGCGTAATTTGGGTGTGCTGGCTGGTTCCCAAACTCCAGTTTTTCTAAGGCCAAACAAAAAGTTAGATATTATGAAGCAAGGTTATCCAACATACAGCAAGGCCGCCCAAAAAGGAGAAGCGGGAATTGACCTTGTCTCGCGGATCGTCCACATGGAGCTTGGTTGGTTGTTCAAGAGAAACCATCAGGAACATGATTTTGGTATTGATGCTCAGGTGGATATTATTCTTGATGACGGGTCGGTTACGGGCCAAATCGTTGCCATGCAGATAAAAATGGTAAATCTTTCTTTCAAGAAAAGAATCAATGGGGCTATGTTTACCGGGGCGAGCAGAAGCACTTTAACTATTTAGCTAACTATCCAACACCAGTTCTCATCGTCATATGCCATCCATCATCTCATGATTGTTATTGGGTAGAATTTGATCCATCAGTGACATCAAGAGCCGGTGAAAATTGGAAAATAACAATTCCATTCAATAATATCCTATCACAATCAAAAGAGAATATTTTGGATCTATTACCCCTTCCTGCTGATTATCTTTCTGAAATAGAAAGCTACTGGGCAATAAATGATTTAATTATAAGCCATCAGCATTAATTCATTTTATAATTGACAGGAAGGATGTCAAGGCGTTGTATGTTGATGAGCCACGTCAGTTCTTTGATAGGATTCGGAGCACAAGAGAGCTTGCTTCTCACTGTCAAGGAAAGGTAGAACTCAGCTTCCATGGTTACAACGATGACTCACGTGAGTTGTATGAGATCAATGAGGTGCGACGTTATGTACCCATACTCGTCTCTGTACTACCCGAATTGTTTTTCTTCATTTACACAGGAGAGGATTCTCATTCACTTAAAATTCTTGCCCTGTGCCTCACAGAGGTTAATATACTGTCCAAGTTACCTAAAACGCATTGTCAGATTCATGTTAATTTCTCTACGGACAAGATTGCAGAGTTTCTGGAAACTCATTTCTTGGGCCTCAATGAAATGACCGAGTGGCTTTCAATGCCTCTAGAGGAGAACAAAAGGATTTCTTATGAGGTCGCGAATGCTTTGGGGCTGGAGATGCAACCAAATGATACCTAACAATGCGGTTGGGCGGGAGGGGCGGGGGTCTATGCTTTTGAATGAACCGGGCGGGCAAACGGCTTTATCGTTTGCCCATGTGGAACGTGGCACGAACTGGCTACGATAAGAAAATATAGAGGTTTGATAATATGGTTTACGCCAATTAAGCCCTAACAGAGATTGAATTATTGTTACCAGTATATATTCACGACAATTATAATATGAAACCGCAGAGAAGAACTCCAAACCCGAAACGATGCCTCCATAGCTCTTCACAAAACAGCGAGTTCTTAGATCGCATAAAGAATCTTGCTGAACAATTAAGCTATGACCTATTTTTCCATTGATTGCGGCGACTGGGAATCCGCTTTGCATGAAACACCAGAAATCCGTGAAACCTCGACAAAGCTAAAAATGCATTTGGGTAATGCTGTAATTACAAGGTACGAGGATATTTGGTCGGACAAAGTGCGTGATAAAGTACGCCTATCCGCTTATCCCTTGGCATTATGGTTTGCATCCTCGTGGTGGCGACTACGTTGGGAATCGCTCCCAAAAAGTATACCAAGCCATTCTTGGCGCATGTCACACGAATTGGCTGCTGCTGGACATGGCTATTTATGGCCAAAAATGTTATTCGCATCTGATGGCGAAAACATCCAAATTTGGGCTGTTCAATCATCACCTAATCCCAATATGGCTGTCCGTTATCTTTGTGACGCAAGTGATTTAATTACTGGATTGCAGTTTGAACATAGCATAGATCACTTCATGGATTGTGTAATTGCTAGACTAGATTCGGTTGGGCTTGGAAGGACAAGCCTGTTAGATCTATGGACAGAAATCTGCGCCGAACGAGAAAATGCTGATATTTCGGACTACCGGCGTTTGGAAGCCATGCTTGGATTTGACCCGGATGAATGCCCAGAAGAATTGCATTTACAGTTTTCCGATCTGATTCCAAAAGCTGGTGCAGATGCAGTGGCTGAAATTGCGCCGGTATGTGCTTCTCCTAATCCCCAAAAAATACTAAAAGAAATTACTGAGTTTGCCGCTTCGCGAGGTTATGAAGGACAGATTGATATTCCCATCAATGTCGAGACCGACAATTCAGCAGCACCTTGGCAGCGCGGCAAAAATTTGGCCCAGCAAATACGTTCTCAAGCCGGATTGAACGGTGATGCAGTGGATGACAAGGTTCTTTGCAACCTACTTGGCCTGACTAAAGATGCGATAACCGACCAACTTTATTCGAATCATCCGCTCGGCATGGCTGTCCGAATTGGAGACCGGGCACGTTCGAAATTCCTCCTTAGCAAACGTCACAGGACAGGAAGACGCTTTGAATTGGCCCGTTTGCTATGCGAGCATTTGGTAGATAAACAAAACAATTATGCATGCTGAAATCATCACTATAGGCAGTGAAATTCTGCTCGGCGAAATCATTGATACCAACTCCAAGACGATTGCAAAAAAATTGCAAACCATCGGGATGCCGCTGTATTACACCTCTACAGTGGGGGATAGTTTGGGCCGGATGGTGAATGTCATCCAGCAGGGCTTGGCCCGCTCGGATGTCGTCATTACTACCGGAGGCCTAGGCCCAACGGTGGATGATATGACTCGCGATGCCATGGCCTTGGCGACGGGTCATCCATTAAAATTCGACGAGAGCTTGCTGTCACAAATTGAAGAGAGGTTTCGGCGTTGGGGTCGGACGATGAGCGACAACAATCGAAAGCAAGCCTATAGGCCAGAGGGTTCGACGGTAATTGAAAATCCGGTAGGAACAGCCCCTTGCTTCATCGTGGAACTAAACGGGCGAGTGGCGATTTGCCTCCCAGGCGTTCCACGCGAGATGGAGTATTTGATGGATCATGCCGTGTTGCCATATCTGCGGCAACGTTTCAATCTGTCCGGTATCATCAAAAGCCGGTCATTGAAGGTGTCTGGGGCTGGGGAAAGCCAGATTGATAGTCGAGTGGGAGATTTGGAGTCGTTGCACAATCCCTCTGTTGGCTTGAATGCCCAATCCGGTGTGGTTGTCATTCGTATTACTGCGACAGCAAGCAGTGAAGAGGAAGCGAACGGGCTGATTGAGCCTGTCGAGCACACAGTAAGGGAACGCTTGGGTCATTTGGTTTTCGGTGCTGATTACGATACTTTGGAAGGCGTGGTGCTGGCGGAAATTAGCCGAAGGGGGGAAACCTTATCGGTGGTGGAAGTTGGCAGCGGCGGGCGTTTGTCTGGCAAACTAGCCATGTGTGAACACGGTAAAACCGCTTTCGTGGGTGGTAGTATTGGTTGTGCCCAGCCTTCAATTGATTTAATCGAACTGGCAAGCTTGACCGCAAACCAAGCCCGGGCCGATTGGGGCTTGGCTTGCGTGGTCATGGAAGAGGGTGGCCAAATTATACTCAATGTCGCTTTATGGCATGAGCATTATCGTGAAAAATGGCAGCGTGGGTTTGGTGGACACCCATCCCTTGCCCCCGAATGGTCGTCCAACTTGGCCTTGGATGCCTTGAGAATGACGCTAGCGGCAACAGCAGAGAAATGATGGGTAAGCCTTGCTTTTTTTGGCTTTGTTCATACGGTTAGTAATTTCCTTTTCCGCCTCCAGCCAATCAATGTAATCATACCCGGGAGCGAAGCCACGAGCCTTAGCCCGGTAATAGGCTGCTTCGGCGATCATTTTCTCAGTCAAAATTGAACTGGTGACGTCAGCCTTTGGTGTTGGCAGCCAACTAGCGCTCAAACCATACCTAAGCAATTCAATGACCCCAAGTCCTGGGACGGATTCAACACCGATTTTCTCAGGTTCCTTTTCGGTAAAGCTGTCGAACAACCTGTCCCATATGGAAAACACGGCCCCATAGTTATTGTCGTGCTCTTTCCGCAACGTCGAGTGGTGGGCTCGGTGCAGATACGGGACCACGAGCAGCTTTGCTAACCAACGTTCACCTGAGAATCGAATGTTGGCATGGTGGAACATCACCATTAGGGTGATGAATGCTTCGTTGGCTAACACAGCTGACGATTCCACCCCCATGGCCATGATGAAAATGGCTTTGACCATCGCGGTCAAAACCACTTCGACAAAATGTAAGCGGAAAGCCGTACTCACATTCATCGTAGGGTCACTATGATGGACTTTATGGAACATCCACAAGCTATCGTGACTGTGGTTAAGCCTGTGCCAAAGGTATAAGGTGAAGTCAAACGACAAAAATGTTAGCACTCCCTTAAGCACAGGGTCTTTCATCCCGTGCAGTAGGCCCCAGTGCCCAAAATTCTCAGCCACCAGAAACAAGGCCGAAACCGACATCAGCGACATCAACGTGTCGTTCATTAAAAAGGTGCCAAGGTTGGTCAGATAGGATTGACGGGTTTGTTTGTGTGGGTTGTTTCGATAGCCGCCCAGAGCCTCTAATGCAAACAATAAGGCGAAAACCAACAAAATGGCTAAACTGCGAAAATCAGAGGCGTTTAGCCCCTGCCAAGCCGTGTCTACGATGGATGCAAGCGTTGTAAGTGTCAAGTTCAACATGGATATATCCTCCTATTCGAGCAATAACTTCCGTCTTTCGGTGTTTACCTTTCAATATATATAGCTATGACCCTAGGTTTCAACGAAAATTCTTTAGTTGATATGTTTCATAATAATAAACAATAAAACATAAATATAGATATTGTGACAATAAATGATACATATAAAATCGGTCAGTTGAATGGGACAAGCCTCATTCATCAATGGTTTTGTGATTCTAAGTCGCACCCCACAGTCTTCCTCTCAAGCCTGATATATGCTCTGGTTCCTTGTTGATGGCGGCGGTTAAAACCTCTTGCCCACCCCAAATTTCTATCCGATGTCTTGCTCGGGTGACAGCGGTGTACACCAATGGGCGGTTCATGACGGGAGAGACGGTTTCGGGCAGTAAAAATAAAGCCTGATCGAACTCAGAGCCTTGGCTTTTATGGACGGTCATGGCGTAAGCAAGCGCATAGTCGGGTAGACGGGCAGGGGCGATAGTACGCAATTTTCCTTCTGAGTCCTCGAAGCATATGCGCAACTCCCCATTCAATCTCAAGCAGATGCCAATATCTCCGTTGAACAATCTCATGCCATAATCATTACGAGTCACCATCACGGGCCTGCCTGGGAACCAACGCTCGTATCTTGGGGTGCGCAGTCGCTCCCGCAGCAAGGTTTCGAACATCTGATTGATTGATGATGCGCCCTTTGAACCTTCATGGTGCGCGACTAGCACGCGAAAGCGGTTGAATGCCGCTAGCACATCCACTCCATTTGACCCATCGACAACCCTATCCAAAAACTCTCGGTAGCCCTGCTCCATCCTCCCCAACAAATCTATTTCGTCAAATTGAGAACGCCAGCCGATGTCATTGAAGCTCTCATTCGTCAATAATCCGATTACTGACTGAGTTCCATTAGGCTGGTTGATTCGCCTTGACAATTCACCAATTCCACTGTCATTGATAAAGCGGTGGCTATGGTGAAGAAGGGCGATGCAATCGCGCAGAGGGGGGGGGGAGGCATCGTTTGTTTCCATCTCCACATCGGTGACTTGGTTCAATAAAGCACTGAATGAATGAGAATATCCTTTATCGATGCAGATGTCTCCAAAGACTGAACCCGCCTCGACGGCGGCAAGCTGATCCTTGTCGCCCAATAGGATCAACCTTGACTTGGCCGGTAGTGCATCCACCAATTTAGCCATAAGCGCTAAATCTATCATTGACGCCTCATCCACTACCACAACATCTACTGAAAGTGGGTTGTCGCGGTTATGTTTGAAATTTACTGAATCGGGCTTGCTGCCCAATAATCTATGCAAAGTGGAGGTGGCTTCCGGTATTGACCTGATAATTTCAGCAGGCATATCCAACTGTAGCTTTTGTTTGCGAATGGCATCCTGCATTCTGGCGGCGGCCTTGCCGGTGGGAGCCGCCAATGCAATGTGTAACGAACCTTGGGACTGGGATTGTAAAGCGGCAAGGATGCGAACAACCGTGGAGGTCTTGCCCGTCCCCGGACCGCCTGAGATGACACAGAACCGGCGCAATACGGCAATCGCAGCAGCAATCTTCTGCCAGTCAGCTTGTTTCAGAGTGACATTATGGGCGAACAAACGATTCAAATCGGCTGTTAAGCGTTCCAAGTCAATTTTCGGGCAAACTTGATCAGCCCTATGCGACAGATGGTCTGCCAAATGTTTCTCATAGCGCCAATAACGCGCAAGATAAAGATGTGTCCCTTCAATTATCAGCGGTTTGAATTCGTTAGGGCCGCCTACGATCGCACTGGAGAATAGCGCTCCCTTCCATGCAGAAACAGTCGGCAGGCGTAAACCAGGTTCTATTTCCCTTTCTGCCCATCGTTGCAAATCGAGGCAGACATGGCCTTCACCTAATGCATGACTTACCAAGTATGCAGCCCATTCCACAGAGACATCCATGGTAGGGTCGAAGCGGCGCAAACAGGCGGCAAACTGACGGTCGAGAGGGGTGTCGGAAATCAACATGCGATAAACCCATTGATGAAAATGATGTGCTATGGTAGAAATGCTGGATAATGACAAGCTTTATCAAGCCAGTACATACTATTATGAGCGCAGATATTTATTCTTTCAAAACTAGAACATTGGACGGTAAGGAATTGGATTTCTCTCAATTCGAAGGCAAGCTTCTGCTAATTGTCAATACTGCAAGCCAATGCGGGTTCACCTCGCAATATGCAGGGCTGGAGCGGCTTTATCGCGATTATCGGGAAAAAGGGCTGGTTGTGGTGGGTTTCCCCTGTAACCAGTTTGGCGCACAAGAACCGGGAGATGCAAGCCAAATTGGCGCATTTTGCCAACAAAATTACGGAGTGAGCTTCCCCATGTCGGAAAAGGTGGAAGTGAATGGGGCTGGCGCACATCCTCTGTTTGCCTATTTGACTAAGACTTTGCCCGGTTTCCTTGGAACCCAAGCCATTAAGTGGAATTTCACCAAATTTCTGATCAACCAAGAGGGGATGCCCGTTCGTCGATTTGGCTCCACCGATAAGCCCGAAACAATTGAAAAGGTGATAAAAAGTCTACTTGGCTGATCTGCCGTGATCTGCGGCGGGTGCCCATGTTTTGATGCTAGTGGAAACGGGCCAAAGTATCGTTTCAAATGCGGCAGTGAATGGTAGCACTGCACCTGCCACGATGCGTTCGGTCATGGATGGCGGCAATCTCATATCGAAGTCCTTGGCTAGGGTTTGATCCTCGCCCGTCACCAACGCATACTGGAGGCGTGTGTCATGAAAAGCAAGCGGACGCTCATTTGCGTTAGCCGAAGGTACATTGTAAGAAGACATTTCTGCGCAACCAATCAGCAAAATGGCGGGTGCAAGCATAGCAACAATAGTATTTTTCGAGGTTTTCATGCCTATTATTCTTCGAGTCTTGGAAGGTGCGAACTTCCACCGGGCTATTAAACAAGGCAAGGATTGGCGATTATATTAAACCAAGCGTTAAACCAATGACTAACAAAATGACCGAAACCAACAAAAATTTGAGGGTGTAATCCGCAATAGTCTTTAAAAGGTTGTCACGTAGGGCAACAAATCGGGCAAGTGTGTCAAAATCTTTACTTTCCAATTCTATGAGGGGGGGTGTTCCATCAGGAGCATGGAATGCTATATTGGATGCGAGCCGACCATGTATGAAGTTTTCAAGTCGCTCGTGGGCTTGCCCACATCGAAAAGCATACTCCATCTGTTCTTGTATGTCCGTATGTATTCTAGCTGGTTCCTTGACAAGTTTTTGCAACATATCCTTTAAATCATCCGGTAAATCGCCGTTGCCAAGAAAGTTTAGCTTTTCCTCCAAAGTGTCACCTTTAACGGGCATGCCTTCCCCTAGAAGTGTTTCTAATTTCTCTATCAATCGGCTAGTGTCTGTCATGATGGTTTGGTTGATTCCCAATGGCGGCATGATGGGCAGCGCCAGTGCAATTCGCTGCCGCTGAATCCGCAGTGGGCGCAAGTATAGCGAGGTGCGTTGGAATACATTCGGTCTAAAGCCCGGTCCAAACGAATTAATGCCTCTCTCTGAGTATCCGCGCCTTCTTCAAGCAAAAAGCCGGTCAAGGTGTTAAGCGATTTGGGCGTGGGCTGGTTTTCTAAAACCCGCAACATATGTTCAATCGCCTTACTGGAACCCTGTTCGGAACGGATTCGTTCGGCCAAGGCCAATGCAGCAGATTCTATCCCATAGGTTTCATAAAGATAGCCAAGATAACCGATCAACTCACCCGGTGGATTTTCCAGGCGGTCATGACAGATTCGCAATGGTTCAATGATTTCTTGGATCAAATCGGCGTTTTGCGACTCGACACGTTTAAGGGATTGCAGTGCCTCCTCAAACCGGCCTTCACGCATTTCCAGTTTAGCCATCAATAAACTCGCCCTCGCACAATGAGGGTCGTCCCGCAACGCCTCTTCCAACCAATGCCGGGCAGTCATATCATCGTCATTGCAAAGCGTTGCCTCGGCCAATTCACAGAGGAAATGGGCGGCGGTTTCACCCCTTTTTGGGGGCTTGCCTAAATTCTGCAATTTCCTTGTGCATACCATAGCCTTGGCCCACTCTTGTTCATGCTGGTAGATATCCAGCAACTGTTGCAATGCACCAACGCGGGAGTTTTCATGATCGACCAAATTTTGGAATATGCTTTCCGCCCGGTCAAAAAGCCCTGCCCGCAGATAGTCAGAACCCAATTCAAACTGCGCACTTTCCTGTTGTTGAAGGTTTAAATCATCCCTGGAAATTAAGTTTTCATGGATTTCAATCGCTTTCTCAATTTCGCCACGACGCCGAAACAAATTGCCTAGGGCAATATGGGTTTCTACGGTTTCAAAATCATTGGTAAGCAAATCGACAAAAGCCTCAATCGCCTTGTCGGTTTTTTCGCTGAGCAGATAATTCAAACCCCGGCAGTATGCCTTCCTAAGCGAATGGGTATGTTCTATTAGATATTTACGGGCATAATGCCTTCTCGCGGCGAACCATCCGGACGCTGCGGCAACGGGTAGAAGCAAGAATAACCATTCTTCCATCAGTCGTCGGAAGCGTTTTCGCCAGTAGGGTTGACCCTGTCTCTAAGTTCCTTGCCCGGCTTGAAATGCGGTACGTATTTCGAAGTGAGTTCCACCGCATCGCCCGTTTTGGGGTTTCGCCCAACCCTCGGCGGTCGATAATGCAGGGAAAAACTTCCAAACCCACGTATTTCAATTCTCTCGCCGACAGAAAGCGCATTGCTCATCTGCTCAAGTACAGATTTGACTGCCGCCTCCACTTCGAATGGGGGAAGATAGAGGAACCTTTTTGATAGTATTTCAATTAATTCAGACTTAGTCACCTTTTACATCCATCTTAAAAAAAAGCCGGAGGGCGGCAACGCCCTCCGTCTTAGGTCACACACAAGTTTGTTACTTCTCCATCTGCTCTTTGAACAGATCTCCCAATGTTGGGGTGCTCGGTTGCTGATGGGCGTAGTTATTTATCGCCGCATGCTCTTCTTCTTGGTCTTTCGCCTTGATTGAAAGCGAAATAGATTTGCTCTTCTTGTCCACACCAATGAATTTGGCTTCCACTTCGTCGCCTACGCTCAATTGGGTTCTGGCATCTTCCAGGCGATCCCGGGAGATTTCAGAAGCACGCAAATAACCTTCCACACTGTCGGCGAGTGTAATGATAGCACCTTTGGCATCCACTTCCTTAACCACACCCCTGATGATGGCACCTTTTTCATGTCCAGCCAACCAGTTCTGGAATGGGTCTTGTTCAAGCTGTTTGACCCCCAAGGAAATGCGCTCACGCTCAGGATCAATTGCCAAAATGACAGTTTCAACTTCATCGCCTTTTTTATAATGGCGAATTGAATCTTCACCCGTGGTCGTCCACGAAATGTCGGATAGATGCACTAAACCATCAATGCCTCCCTCCAAGCCGATGAAAATGCCAAAGTCGGTGATGGATTTGATGTTGCCGGAGATTTTATCCCCTTTCTTATGTGCTGTCGCAAACTCTTCCCAAGGGTTAGGCTTGCATTGCTTCATGCCTAGCGAGATTCGACGACGGTCTTCGTCTATGTCAAGAACCATCACTTCAACTTCCTCGCCTAGTTGTACAACTTTTGCAGGGTTGACGTTCTTGTTGGTCCAATCCATTTCAGATACATGCACCAAGCCTTCCACGCCTTCTTCCAATTCAACAAAACAACCGTAGTCGGTCAGGTTGCTGACTTTGCCAAACAAGCGTGTATTGGCGGGGTAGCGGCGGGCAATGTTCAACCATGGATCTTCTCCCAATTGCTTCAGGCCCAATGATACGCGGTTCTTTTCTTGGTCGTACTTAAGCACTTTGACGCTGATGGAGTCGCCAATAGTCACCGTCTCAGACGGATGGCGTACACGCTTCCAAGCCATGTCAGTGATATGCAGCAGGCCATCGATACCGCCCAAATCAATGAATGCGCCATAATCGGTCAGGTTCTTGACCACGCCTGTCACAATCGCACCCTCTTGCAAACTTTCCAACAAGGCTTCTTTTTCAGCGCTGTATTCGGATTCCACGACGGCACGGCGGGACAGGACGACATTATTCCGCTTTTGGTCGATCTTGATGACCTTGAATTCAAGATCTCTATTTTCCAGGAAGGCAGTATCCCGTACTGGGCGGACATCAACCAAGGAACCTGGTAGGAACGCACGCAGAGCGCCGATTGAAACGGTAAAGCCGCCGCGCACCTTGCCGGTGATACGTCCAACGACGGTCTCGTTGATCTCGTTGGCTTTTTCCAAATCACCCCAAGCTTTTTGCTTCTTGGCCTTGTCACGGTTGAGCAGGGTGTTGCCCATGCCGTCTTCCAGCATGTCGAGGGTAACTTCGACTTCGTCGCCAATTTGGACTTCCAACTCGCCTTCAGGGCTTAGGAACTGCCATTTCGGAACTACGCCTTCGGATTTAAGCCCGGCGTTGACTACGACATATTCTTGGGTAATTTCCAGTACCGTGGCCGACAATACGCTGCCAGGACGCATTTCGGACTTGGCAAAACTTTCATTTAATAAATCTTCAAAGCTTTCGCTCATGACTATCTTCTTTAACTCCACACGGAAGGGATCCATCCGTAAGGATTTGGGTTAGGTTAAACAGTTCGCCGTTTAATAACGGCGGCCAAACTGACTTTCAGTCGATTCAGGAATCAAGCAAGGCCAGACAGCGATTAATGACTTCCTCGATACTCATATCGGACGAATCCACCAGAACCGCATCATCGGCCATTTTCATTGGCGCCACGCTACGTTCGATGTCACGCCGGTCCCTTTCCTCAATCTCTTTTGCCAGACCAGTAAGGCTAACATCTATCCCTTTCTCTTTCAACTGCTTATGCCGACGACTTGCACGTTCTTGTGCTGAGGCGGTCAAAAAAACCTTAAATTGGGCATTTGCGAACACCACAGTACCCATATCACGCCCGTCAGCGACCAGTCCAGGTGCTTTGCGAAACTCACGCTGTTTTTGCAGCAAAGTCTGCCGTACAGGCCCATAAACTGCTATTTTAGAAGTGATATTGCCGCAAACTTCTGTTGTGATGCGGTCAGAGATGTTATGCCCATCCAATATAACGGCTGGCACATCTCCCGATTCGAAGCTCAGATTCATTCGTTTGGCTAATTCGACGATGCCGTCAATATCCTCCAAGGAAACCCCGGCATCTTGAACGGAAACGGCAAGCGCCCGATAAATTGCCCCGCTGTCGAGATAATGCCAACCCAAGGCTTTGGCAATCGCGCGACTGACTGTCCCTTTGCCCGCACCGGCCGGGCCGTCCAAGGTCATAACCGGAATGTTATCGCCCATTTTTCATTATTCCTCACAAACATTAATTTTCAATCCCAAGGCATTTGAAATGTTCACGAAACTTGGGAATGACGTGTTTACATTGGTGCAATCGCCGATATAAATCGGCCCACTGGCACGTAAAGCTGCAATTGAAAAGGCCATGGCAATCCGGTGATCGCCGTGTGAATCCACTTTCCCGCCTTTGATTTGCCTTGGCTGGATAACCATGCCGTCAGGCGTGGCGATGGCGTGAACGCCCAAGGACTGTAAGCCATCAGCCATGACTTGAATACGGTCACTTTCCTTGACCCTCAATTCTGCCGCGCCACTGAGCCGTGTCTCGCCAACGGCGCATGCGGCAGCAATGAACAAAACTGGGAATTCATCAATGGCTAAAGGAACCAGCTTTTCGGGAATTTGCACACCTCTCAGCCTACTGGAGCGAATCCGTATGTCAGCAACTGGCTCGCCACCCACCATACGCTCATTTCGTATTTCTATATTGGCTCCCATCAGCCGAAGAATGTCGATGACACCCGTGCGGGTTGGGTTCAGGCCGACATGCTTCAAGGTCACGTCAGAATCTGGTGCAATCGCAGCACCTACTATGAAGAATGCAGCCGACGAAATATCGCTGGGAACGTCAATGTCCATGGCGGCCAGCCTACCGCCCGGACGTATGGAGACACAATTGCCATCACGGCAAACGGGGTAGCCGAAACCTTCCAACATGCGTTCAGTGTGGTCGCGGGTCGGTGCAGGTTCGGTGACGCTCGTTT
This sequence comes from uncultured Methylococcaceae bacterium, assembly GCA_903911305.1. GTDB lineage: Bacteria > Pseudomonadota > Gammaproteobacteria > Methylococcales > Methylococcaceae > Methylumidiphilus. The sequence goes on from CAIWDB010000308.1 coordinate 30,327, forward strand.
CACCATCCGCATACAGTCCGGCAAGCAGCAGACAGGATTTAACCTGCGCACTGGCAATGGGCATATCGTAATGGATGGCTTCCAAAGGGCCGCTGCCCCTGATTTTGATGGGTGCGGTGCCAGTTGGGGATGTTTTGATAACCGCTCCCATTTGTCGCAATGGGTCGGTTACACGTTTCATCGGACGGCGGCTAAGCGAAGGATCGCCAGTCAAAACCGAATCGAAGGACTGACCAGCCAGCAGTCCACTGAGCAATCGCATTGAAGTGCCAGAATTGCCAAGATACAAAGATTCCTGTGGCCCTTTCAAACCATGCATCCCAACGCCGTGAACAGTGACGGCTCCTTGTTCCGGCCCTTCGATATGAACGCCCATGGCACGAAATGCATTCATGGTGGCCAGACAATCCTCCGCATCCAAAAAACCCGTGATATGGGTCACTCCCTCGGCAATCGAACCCAATATGATTGAGCGATGGGAAATTGATTTATCGCCGGGAACTCGGGCCACACCACGCAAGGTTCCGCCGGGGAAGACACGGAAATTCACAGTTTGTCTGCTCATCGATTATTTTCCAACTGGTTCAGAAAGCGTTGCCGGGCGTTACGGGCCTCGGCGAAGTAGAGAAGTAAATTATTGGCGGATTCAGTGCTATTATTTTTTATCAAATCAGACATGTTTTTTAACTCGTCGCCCATGCCGCTCAATAACGGGATGATCTGTTCGCCGTTCAATAGGCAGATATCCCTCCACATTTCAGGGTTGCTGGATGCAATCCGTGTAAAATCACGAAAACCAGCCCCGGCATATTGAAAAAATTCTTCCTGCTCGTCCTTTCTGCCTAGCATATGGACTAATGCGTAAGCCAACACATGAGGCAAGTGGCTAGTTGCAGCGAAAACCTGGTCATGATGCAGGGGTTCCATCAAAGAAACCACTGCGCCCAAGGATGTCCAGAATTCATCAACCGCTTGAACAGCCTTGATTGAGGTGGAAGCAACAGGTGTCAAAATGACCCTTTTTTGTTGAAAAAGGTCTTTAGATGCCGCCTCAACCCCACTTCGTTCGGCACCGGCAATTGGGTGGCCTGGAACAAAATTGGCAGGAACTTCCCCGAATACTCTCTCAACAGCATCGACAACTTTTTGTTTGATGCTGCCAACATCGGTGTAAATCGTATCCTGTGACCATCTTTTTCGCAAATCGAGAAAAGTCTGTAAGGATGCGGCAGGGGGGGCTGCGATAATCACCCAATCCGCACCCTCTGTCGATTGACTATAATTGGCAGGGCTTGTCGAATCAAATCCTTCATTGATGACACCTAACTCCAACGCCCTAGTCAAATTTTGAGGGTCGGAATCAACACCGACGATTTCCCGGCAGAGTCCACGACTGCGGGCGGCCTTTGCTATTGATCCACCGATAAGGCCAACACCTATCACGCAAAGCCGTTGTATCATGAACTCAAAACTCTATCTAAAGCGGCAAGGAATTGTTGGTTTTGGTGTTCTGTCCCGACCGTAACGCGCAAATGCTTGGGAAGGCCATAATTGGCAATTGGACGAACAATGACGCCTTCTCGTAGTAATGCCTCGTATACGGGCGCTGCACTGCGATCAACATCAATTGTAATGAAATTGCCTGCCGAAGGAATAAAGTTTAATCCTCGCTTTGTCATGGCGTTTCCAAGCCATTCGAGTCCATTACGATTCAGTTCCACAGTGCGTTTTAGGTGTCCGTCATCGGACAATGCCTCTGAGGCGGCGACTAGAGCCAGTGAATTGACATTAAAAGGTTGTCGGACCCGATTCAGCAAATCGGCTATGCCGGCACTGCTGACCGCGTAACCCACTCGCAAACCGGCTAAGCCATAGGCTTTCGAAAACGTTCGTGTCACGATGAGATTGGGATATTCGTCTAGCCATTCCAGTGCGTTTGGATAATCAGGTTCACTGACATATTCAAAATAGGCTTCATCAATGACGACCAATACATTTTCAGGCACTTTAATAAGAAAGCCACCCAATTCCTCCTGATTTAGATAAGTACCCGTAGGATTGTTAGGGTTGGCGATAAAAATAACCCGGGTATTGTCACTAATCAAACGGGCCATCGCATCTAAATCATGTCCGTAGCATGTTCCTCGCGAGCCGTCATGAGCTTTTGCCACACACGCAATCGCACCAATTGCTTGCGTGACAATTGGATAAACCGCAAAGGCGTGTTGGGAGAAGATGGCAGAGGTTTCTGGCGATAAAAATGCACGGGCTATTAATTCCAACACATCGTTGGAACCGTTTCCTAAAGTGATTTGAGCGAGTCCAACATTCAGTTTTCCTGCCAGTTTGGTCTTCAAATCGAAGCCGCTACCGTCGGGGTAAAGATGCAATTCGCTGAGTGCCGATTGGATGGCAGCCAAGGCTTTCGGGCTTGGACCCAACGGATTTTCGTTGGATGCCAATTTAATTATGCCGGAAATACCCAGCTCCCGTTCCAATTCTCCTATTGGCTTTCCGGGCACGTATGGTGTGAGTTTGCGAACGCCTTGAGTGGCGAGTTGTTCAGGATTCATGAATATTCTTATTTTAAATATTAACCAATGCCCTTCGGATATGAACCGAGTAGCTTCATCATCAAAACACTTTTCTCCAAGGCATCAAGTGCTTTTGCCAACGGTTCGTCCTGTTGATGCCCTTCGACATCAATGAAAAAAACATAATCCCAAGCACCACGGCGGGATGGGCGCGATTCGATTTTACTCATGCTGATCGAATAGCGGGCAAACGGTTCCAGCGTATTGTACAAAGCTCCGGGGCAATTGTGGGTGGAAATTAACAACGAGGTTTTATCCAATCCAGTTGGGCCGACTGATTGCCTGCCTATTACCAAGAAGCGAGTGGTGTTGTCTGGCTCATCCTCGATATTTCGCTCCAATATGTTTAACCCGTATAACTCAGCGGCCATATCACCTGCTATGGCAGCACAGCCCTGTGAGTCAGCCAACCGGGCGGCCTCGGCATTGCTGCTGACACTAATTCGCTTGGCATTCGGCAATGAGGTGTTCAACCATTGGCGACACTGTGCCAATGATTGTTGATGCGAATATACTTTGTGTATGTCTTCAATGCGTTCTTCCTTGCTCATTAAATTATGGTGTATGCGCAAGGCAACCTCGCCGGCGATGAGAACAGGGGAACGCAGAAAACTATCGAGGGTATGGGTGATGACACCCTCAGTGGAATTCTCCACTGGCACCACGCCAAACTGGCAAGCCCCGCTCTCCACTGCACGGAAAATTTCGTCAATCGCAGGCAAGGGGTGCGTCGTTATGGAGTGGCCGAAATGCTTGTATGCAGCCTCTTGGGTAAACGTCCCTTCGGGCCCAAGAAAAGCCACTGTCAGTGGTTTTTCCAAGGCTAGGCAGGCTGACATCACTTCGCGGAAAAAACGCACCACATTCTCACTGTCGAAAGGGCCTGTATTGTTCGCCGCCATGCGACGCAAAACCTCGGCTTCCCGCTCGGGACGGTAGAATGTCTCGTTTTCTCCACGGGCTTGCTTGGTCTCGGCAACTTTCTGTGCGCACGCAGCACGGTCGTTTAGAAGTTTGAGAATCTGATCGTCTATGGTATCGATTTGCTTGCGGATTTCCGCAAGTGCTGGATCGACTTGGTGACTGTGATTGTTTTGCTCCACAATTAAACCCGAGTTTTTGTTGGTATTAGATTACCCGAGCGGCAAGCACGCCATTGATGGCGCGGATTTTGTCTAAAGTCTCCGCTGGAACCTGATTGCTCAGATCAACCATAGTATAAGCGTAATCTCCGCGCGATTTGTTGAGCAAATCGACAATATTCAAATTTGCCTCTCCCAAAGCACTTGAAATCTGGCTGACCATGTTTGGCACATTCTTGTTGGCAACACAAAGCCTGCATACCGCTTCTTCAGCGCGGGTAGAAACGACCTCTGGAAAATTGACGGCATTGCGGATGTTGCCGTTTTCCAGAAAGTCACGTATTTGCTCGGCGACCATCACTGCACAATTGTCTTCTGCCTCTTCGGTGGATGCTCCAAGATGCGGCAACAGGATGACACCTTTACGGCCCAAAAGAGCCGCCGAGGGGAAATCACAGACATAATTGCGAAGTTTTCCAGCGTCCAAAGCAGCCAATACAGCCAACTCATCGACTATGCCGGCCCGCGAAAAATTCAATAAAACTGCGGTGCTTTTCAGTAGGTCGATGCGTGATGGATTAATCAAATTGCGAGTATGGTCGTTTAGCGGGACATGCAAGCTGATAAAATCTGATTTTCCCACCAAATCATCGACACCCAAAGCCTTCTCCACTGTGGAGGACAACTGCCAAGCGCTATCCACTGTCATTGACGGATCAAAACCGATCACCTTCATCCCCAAAGCAAGCGCGGAGTTGGCAACTTTGACACCAATGGCACCCAAGCCAATTACACCCAAGGTCTTGCCTGCCAGTTCGATGCCGGCAAAGTTTTTCTTGCCTTTTTCCACAGTCTGATTGATAACCTCGTCATCCGTACCTTGCAGTTTATTGGCGAAATCCCACGCTTCGCAAATATGCCGACTCGCCAACAACATGCCGGCAATAGCCAATTCTTTGACGGCATTGGAGTTCGCACCGGGCGCATTGAATACTGGAATGCCGCGCTGAGAGTAATCAGCCACTGGGATGTTGTTCACCCCAGCACCTGCCCGACCCACGCACTTGACGGTTTCAGGTATGGCGATGCCGTGCAATTTGAAGGAACGTAGCATGATCGCATCGGGATGTTGGATTTCCGAGGCAACCTCGTATTTGTCACGCGGAAGCTGGTTTAGGCCGACAGGCGAAATGTTATTGTAGGTTAAAATTTTATACATATTCGTTGAATTCCTTTGCGCGTCTTGCGCAATATGATTTTTTAATTATCGAGTGATTGACATTATTTCGTCCTGAAACCGTTTTCGGGCGGGCAAATCAGCTTTTACCCGCCCTATAAGGACGAACTTATCCGTTTTTGCGTTCAAATTCAGCCATGAACGCGATCAACGCATCCACACCCGCCATAGGCATGGCATTGTAAATGCTTGCGCGCATTCCGCCAAC
>CAIWDB010000309.1 GCA_903911305.1 uncultured Methylococcaceae bacterium
ACCTAACACCCCAGGTTACTCCGGCAAAAACACCGGATGGTTGCACAACTCCGGGGTGGAAAAAATTCAATGTTGATTTCCCCGGAAACCTGGTAATTTTTCCATGTTGATTAACACTGAGTGCGGGTCGCCACTTCCAGCAAGACTTCCGGCAGGTCGATCCGTGGCAGCCTTGCCGTGACGGCCTCGCGCAATGCCAGGAGCGAGGGTGGCTCTTCCAGTTTGTCGAGGGCACTTAGGATCAACTCGGTTTTATCGCCGACGGTTTCAAGCCTAACCGCCTGATTGGCCGGAAGGCGGGATATCACGGCGCGATAGGTCTGGTCCAATTCGTCCGCCAGCGTGTCCAGCGCCGGTCGCTCAGGGTCGGCTTCTTGTCGGACGGGCCGGCAGTGGCGTTGCGCTCGGCACTGACCCAACGGCCCAGGGCGTTCAAGGAGACCTCCAGGCTGTCCGCAGCTTGCTGGTGGCTATAGCCCTTGTCAATGACCAACCTCGCCGCATCCTGTTTAAATTCCAAGGTGAACTTGGGTTGTTTAGGTTTGTTTGTATCGCTCATCTTCTGCACATCTAATGACATTGTAATATGCCTCTAGAAGTGTCCAGTAGTATTAGACCATTACAATCCAGACGATGCCACATCATGGGTTTCATGCCTAGCGTGGGCAGGCAGTCCTACGCTAGGCAAGCCTTGGATCAGGCGAGATCGGTCATCTTGGTTCGGTTTTGGCGGGATGTGGGCGGGTTGATCGCCAACCTGTGGCTTGGACACCAACTCGCCATATTGGATCAGGCGGGCGCGGACGATGTTCCGGCTGATGCCGAGCAGACGGGCGGTCTGCAATTGGTTGTTTTGGCAATAGTGGTAGGCCACCCGCATGATGGCATGTTCGAGTGTGTTGTAGAGGTCGGGCAGATTCTCTTCGAACAAAGCGATTAACGCCTGTTCCAGCGCCTCCTCACGGCTGTTCGGTTTAATCACCGTCCCCGCCCTTGATTCCATCCGGCTCAAATGCAAGTGAACCGGTTCGACCTCATTGCCTTGGCAGACCAGCACGGAATGGTGGATGACGTTTTCCAATTCACGGATGTTGCCGGGCCAAGGATGGGCAAGCAGGGTGGCTTCCGTCGCCTCCGACAGCCTGACCGTGGCACCGCCCAGCTTTTGCGAGTAGATGTTCAAAAAATGCCGCGCCAAGGGCAGGATGTCTCCGGACCGGTTGCGCAGGGCCGACAGTTCGAGTTCCGCCACGCTCAGCCTGAAATAAAGGTCTTCGCGGAAACGGCCCGCGGCGACGGCTTCCAGCAAATTCACATTGGTGGCGGCGACCAGCCGCACATTGATGGGGATGGGCCGACGTGAGCCGACCCGGACCACCTCGCGCTCCTGCAACACCCGCAGCAGCTTGACTTGAGTCGCCAGCGGCAAGTCGCCGATCTCGTCCAAAAACAGTGTGCCGCCACTCGCCGCTTCGAACCAGCCTTCCTTGGAGTTGACGGCCCCGGTGAACGCGCCTTTTTCATGGCCGAACAGCTCGCTTTCCACCAGCGAGTCGGTCAGCGCGCCGCAGTTGACGGCGATGAACGGCCCTTCCGCCCGGTTGCTCAGTTGATGGACGTGCCTTGCAATCAGTTCCTTGCCGGTGCCGGTCTCGCCGATGATCAGCACATTGGCCTCGCTGGGCGCGACCAGATGGATGCGGTGCAGCAGGTCGTTGGATTTAGGGTCTTCGAAGACCAGTGCCGTGGCCCGGATCGACAAAGCCATTTGATGATGGTTGGGAAACGTAAGTAGGGTCATTGGCTTAAAAATCCTAATTGCTGAAAGTATTACTATATTCGTTCTGAAAATTATCATCAAATAACCAATTGCTTATAGGTTATAATAAAACCCCTAAAACCCGCTTAAAAGTGGCATTTTATAAGAAGTGCGATTTTTTACATGTGATAAATAGACTGTTTTGAACTATATAGCCAAGCTATAAGTTATTAGAATAGAACCTTTGTGAAATGGAGTGGCGGGTATAGTGAGGTTATTGAATTCCGTTATATGGGAATTATGTCGTTTGTTTAAACGTACCCATACTTCAAATTGGAGGACGGAAGCACCTTGGACTGGCGCTTCAAGACTGAAGATGTACGGATTAAACTGAAACGGCTTTACCCGTCAATTCAGCTAAGTTAGAGCTGCTGGCGCACAGACGGGCGTAAAATCCCCCTTTCGCCAGCAGTTGCGTGTGGTTGCCTTGCTCGGCGATGCGTCCGTCATCAAGGACTACGATCAAGTCCGCATCGCGGATGGTTGCCAGCCGGTGGGCGATCACTAAGCTAGTGCGGCCTTTTAGCAAGCGCTTCAAGGCTTGCTGAATATCATGTTCGGTGAAGCTGTCGATATTGGCGGTGGCTTCATCTAAGATGAGAATCTTTGGATCGGCTAACAGCGCCCTGGCGAAACTGAGCAATTGCCGTTGACCGATGGATAGGTTGCGACCACGCTGACCCAGCAGGGTGTCATAACCGTTGGGCAGACGCTTGATGAAGCCGTGGGCGCTTACTGCCTTGGCGGCGGCGACTACATCCTCCTGACTGGCAAGGGGCATACCGTAGCTAATGTTTTCAATGATCGTCCCGCTGAATAAGAAAGGCTCCTGTAAAACCATGCCCATGGTGTGTCCTAGGGAATCAAGCGTCAAGTCGCGAACATCCTCGCCGCCGATTAACACAGATCCCTGCCACACATCGTAAAATCGGTGAATGAGGGCGGTGATGCTGGTTTTGCCTGAGCCGGTGGGTCCGACTAAAGCCACCGTCCGGTAGGGTTCGACATACAACGAGACATCGTGCAGCACGGGCTGGTTGGGTCGGTAGCCAAATGTCACGTTGCGTAATTCGATGGAAGGTTCTTGGTTTTTCAGGGTGACGGCAGCGGGTTTGTCGCTAATCGCCACCGGCACATCCAGAACTTC
>CAIWDB010000310.1 GCA_903911305.1 uncultured Methylococcaceae bacterium
AGTTAATTCAACAGCATTGCCTCCCAACCTCCCCCCGTGGGGGGGAGGAGTTAATTCAACAGCATTGCCTCCCAACCTCCCCCCGTGGGGGGGAGGAGTTAATTCAACAGCATTGCCTCCCAACCTCCCCCCGTGGGGGGGAGGAGTTAATTCAACAGCATTGCCTCCTAACCTCCCCCCGTTGGGGGGAGGAACTAATTCAACAGTACTAGGTTGCGGTCGGCTAATGGTTGCCAAGCCGTCAGCCACAGTACCCGCGCCCAAGACCATGGCACTGGCAAACGCCGGCTCGCCCATAGGCGGGGCGAGATAGGCGGGCCATTGCTCGTCATAACACACCAGCAACAGTTCCCCGCCATGGCAGGCCAATTGAGTCCACGCCTCAAGCATTGCCATGGCAAACGTGTCATGGCCGGCCGCCAAAGCGGTCGATGCTTGGGTGCAGTGCTGGACGATACCCCAGTAACCCGCCGTCGTATTATGGACAGAATTGTGAAACGCAGTGGGGGAGATCACGCAATCAGGCTTGGTCAGTTCGATGCACAGCGGGTCGGTCACTTGAATTTCACCGGCAACGCTGGCAAAGACCGCAGACAAGGTGGAGGGTTTGCGGTTGGCATGACGACAAGCCAAGTCGGCGGCTGTGAATGCCATTAGCATGGCTTGGCTGGCACGCCGGCGCAATGCAACTGGCATGACCCCCCGGTCAATGTCGCCGACTGGAAAGGGCAAACTTGCCCGAAATTCAGGGTCCGGGGCGCAAGCACCGAAGCCAAGTAGGGTCATGCAGTCCATCGTCATCGTGCTTCCCCTACCCCAAACAAAATACTGGCGTTGTTACCTCCGAAGCCAAATGCATTGCTCAACACCAAGCGCGGGTACACACCAGGACATGGTGCAGCCAACACCGAGCCGATACAGTGCGGGTCGGACTCTTGCAAACCGCAAGTACCCGGCAGCAAGCCTCGCTCCATAGCCAACAAGCTGACGATGGCATTTACCGCACCGGCGGCCCCCAAGGTGTGGCCCAATAAGCCTTTCACTCCGCTACAGGGTGGAGGGTCGTCAAATACGCCGGTCACCGCCTTGGCTTCAGCCAAGTCGTTTAGCGGGGTGGCGGTGGCATGGAGGCAGATGTAATTCACTTGATTGGTTGATTTACCCGCCAACGCCAAGGCGCTACGCATTGCGGCCGCAGCACCTGCGCCCTCCGGGTGTGGAGCGCTCATATGATGGGCATCGGAGGTTTCACCCACACCCAACAGCCGAGGGCGATGGGCATTGTTTTCGGCTATCCGCTCAATTAGCAACAAAGCCGCCGCTTCACCAATGTTGATGCCGTTGCGCTTAATGTCCATGGGTCGGCAAGCGTCTTCCGACACCAATTGCAAGCTATGGAAACCGTGTAAGGTCAAATGGCACAAGGTATCCACCCCAACCACCAGCACGGCATCGCAGACATCGGCGGCAATCAGCCGTTGTGCTGCGCCCAGGGCTTTCGCACTGGACGAACAGGCAGTGGATATGGCATAGCTTGGGCCTTGCAAGCCAATCATCAGGCTCAGGAATTCGGCGGTGGCTTGGGCAGTATGGCGGCGAGTGAAGTTGAAATCGGCTGGCATTTGACCCTGTTGCAAAAAATGGGCGTAGGCGGCTTCAGAATCATAAATGCCCGATGTGCTAGTGCCTAACACCAAGCCTACCCGCCCTGCGCCATGGTGGGTCACCGCTTGTTCGACGCTCGCCCGGAAGCCGCCTTGACCCAACGCTTTAAGCGCCACTCTTGCGTTGCGGCAGTCGTAAGCCTTTAATTCAGGGCGGATGCTTGGCAATGGCGAGGTGATCTCGCCAACCACCGTTGCAAAGGGAAGCTCAAATAGGCGCAAAGGCTTGAGGCAACTTTGATTATTGCTTAAGCTTTGCCATAAGGCTTCGGTGTCATCCCCCGCCGCGCTAACGCATTGGTAAGCGGTGATCGCGACGGGAGGGAGTGATGCTGCCTGGTTCATCGTGGGAACAGTTTTGTTGGCCTGTTCACTCAGTGAGGATGCTGGCAGCGTCCACATCGGTCGAAATAACCGGCCCTCCCACTGGCTGTTTGTAGTTATTGAGCACGTATACCGCAAACCAGTTGGCGATGCGGCGCAACATTGCATTGTCATTGCCGCCGAATGAATAAGCACCCGACAGTGCCGATGCCTTGGAGTAAAACTCGGGGTTGGCAATCAATTTGCCGGTTTCCTTTTCGGTGAATTTAGCTTTCAACACAACCGCCGAGCTTCCTGCCATCGCCCCGCTCCAGAAGCGTTTTGCGCCACTGACGAATTTTAATTCAGTGACAGTGGGTTCGATCAATAAGGTTCTAGGCTGGCCTGACAATGGTTTTGCGTTCAGTTGTTGTAGGCGACTTCCCAAGATAGTTTGGGTATTCTCTTGAATCTTTGTCATCGCCGCCTGTTGGTTGGCCACCACATCACTCCCGGCCTTCACCGGCAACAATTCAAAACGGTTAAATGCTGAAAACTTTTCTGCGGGCGGGGGGTTAGTCTCAGTGGAGGGTTTGATATTAGTCGTGCAGCCAGTCGTCAAAGCCAGCAACATAAAGAGTGCAAAAAGGGAGTGGATTGGGTTTGTCATGAGGTTTTCCTTTGATTTGATATAAATTTGCAATTGTTACAAAAATCATCTGCATTCGCAGATCGTCGGTGGCGTAGGCTTGAAGATTGGGATGGCACTGCCGACTTGGTATATTTTGACAGAGCGACCCTGCTTAGAACACATGGATTCACATTCCGATATGCTGATATTCGGCGGGAGCGTACAGCTAACCGTAAAGCCTATCAGCATCAATAATATGATGAGGCGGGTATAGTTTATCATTGGCAAAACCCTTTGTTTTTAATAACATAATAAATATTGAATATTGTCTAGTTTAGTGGGTAAGTAGCAGGGTTAAAATACTTATTTCACCTGTTACTTCTTTTCTCCAAACCGCTGCGAATCAACAACGGACATAGCAAAAACCCCACGGTCACCCCCAAGCTGACCGAAATCGCCAAAATGGGCAGCGTGGGGGTCTTGGCTAGGCCCAGTGCGCCGAAAGATGCCAATGTGGTCAGTGTGGATGAGGCAATGGCATGGTAGGTGATGTCGGTATCATGCCCACGATTATCCATGAAAAATATCCCATAATCCACACACAGGGAAACCGACAGCAACAAGCCGATCACATGCAGAAAGCTGACTTCCTCCCTCAACACCGACCACGTGGCGAAAATAAACAGGACGGCAGACAAGGACGGCAACAAGGTGAACAAAACATTGACGATGCTGCGCTGTTGCAGCCAAATGAACAGCGACATAATGCCGATGCCAACCGCCAGCATGTTCAAGGAACGGTCCCGATGCTGTTGGGCCATGCTGTCCAACTGGTCTTTCTGGCTGAAATAGCGCACCCCTTCCAGCCCAGTCAGGCTTTCAGCGAGCTTGGCGGGTTCGTGTTTGCCTAACCAAATCGACAAGGCGACACCGGATTTTTGTTGCATGATCTGTCCAGACACGATCTGCCGAACCGGAGTGGCAAGCACGGCTTCTGGGCGTAGCGGGTCCGCCGAGGCGGGCAACAATGAACCAAGCTTCTCCACCGACAGCCCCGCATTCGCCAAAGCCACTCGCCAAGCGTCCCGAAATTCAGGGTTTAGGGCGGCGGCGTAGGTTGTCGCGTTTTCAGTTTGCAATTGCTTGGAAACCAGCCAAGGGAACAAACCGTGATAGTCGGCCAAATCACCGGATGACTTGAGTTTTTGCAGTCGTAGCTCGACTGCCTCCGAACGTTGCAACGCGGCTTCCATGTCGGGTGCTTGCACGATCACGAACCGACCCGGCTCAATGCTGGTGAAATGGCTGCGGATGGCATCGTCTTCCCGTCTCATCTCGCCCATGTCCATCGCCAGTTTTTGTAAATCATCCATCCACCGGATATGGGGCAGGGTTGCCAAGGCCGCAATCACACTAATGGCAAACACCCCCAATAGCAAAGGCCGTCGCCGTTCGCAAAAACTAACCCAAGCACCAATGCCGGGTAAATGGGCAGGGTGCAGGTTCCTATCGCCAAGCAAGGCCGGCAACACCCAACGGGTTAAGCCCAAAGCGGCGGCAATGCTGGCAGCGGCGAACACGGCGATTTGTCCGAGGCCGGGGAAGCCGGTCATGCCCATGGCGACATAGCCAATGATAGTGGTCAAGCCTCCCATGAGCAGACTGGGCCAAAGCAATTGGGCGGCAGAAACAGGTGTCTGGCGGTGCTTGGCGCAATGCACTAAGACATGCATAGGGTAGTCGGTGCAAATGCCGATTAAGCTTGCGCCCAGAGCCAAGGTCAGGGTGTGGATATGGCTGAAGGCTAGGGAACAGGCCAAAGCCCCTACCGCAAACGATGCCATCTGGATCAACAGCATCCAATGCAAAGCGGCAAAAGAGCGGAACAGCAACAGAAAAACCAAAGCCACACCGACGCTGGAGACAATCGAAACCAAGGTGACATCGCGTTTGATTTCAGCTTGTGCGGCCACGGTAAAGATGGGTATGCCGGTCATACGCAAACGGAAAACTCCTCCGGCAGCTTGATTCAGTGCGTCGAACCGGGTACGGATCGAGTTTTGCAGGCTGGCTTGCGCTTCGGCATCCAAAGCAGCCGGACGGCTTTGTAAAACCAAAGCCGTAACGTTCGAGTCCTGTCGGCTTTGAATATCCAATACTTGCCGCATGGATTTAAAGCCATTGAGCGATAATAGCAATGGGTCTTGCTTGGCGATTGGTTTGAGAAACCCGCCCTGGGGTGAAAACAGGGCAAGTTGCAGCCCTTTGGCTCTCTGAACGAGTTGCCCTGGATCAAACAAGACTTTACCCTCGTCCTGCGGGCTCAAGCTATAGATGCGGGCATGATAAGGGGCATACTGCTGAACAGTTGACATCCATTCACGCGGTGGGCCATGAGCCGGCCAAACTCGTTCCACTGCGTCCAAGCCGGCCAGTTGACGAACCAACTCAGCCGTGAACAGGCTCAGTGTAGCTGTTGCTGCTGCGGGATTTTTCGGCAATGCCGCCGTCGGGCTGGCGGCATTTGGCTCCACCATCAGCAAATACCGCCTTGACAGTTCGCCAGATTGCAGCAAACCGGCCAACAGTGCGGAATCCTCGCTGTCGGTGGCAGTAAAAAAGGCATTCAAATCAGTTTCGGGATGGATTTTCCAAGCCGTTAACCCCAGCAACAAGGGCAGCAAAAGCAAAAACAATCGCTTCCTCCAAATGAAGGGCATCGTTCATTCCCCTGCGGCTTCTAGTAGCAAACGCTGAATGGAAAACTCCAAGGATTGTCCCTCCCCGGTTTTTTCCATAGTGTAGCGCGATGATTCGCCATCAGCTTGGCGGATTAGAATTTGCCGTTTGCCATTGCGATCATCACCTTCAATTTCCATCGCTGGCACATCTTCCCCGGTTTGCCCCGGCTTCACATTGAGCGCCAGCTTCCAGTGTTTGCCCCGCCTTTCCATAGTAAAATCGTAAACTGCTTGCAATTCCTCATTTCGCCCTTGCAACAAGGCCCGAAACAGAGAAATTTGTTGCTGTGCCGACCCGGCAAAACTCAGTGAAGCGGTATGTCTTTGCTTCTGTTCTTCGTCGTAATACAGCATTTGCCCGCCACTAATCGCCATGATGATCCGCCGAGGCGACAATTGCAGCTTCACCAAGCTTCCGTCAGGGCTAGACAGCAGATAGCCCGTTGACTTGACCGGCGCGGCTGCCAGTTCCAAGATGCGGGTTTCCTCGTAGCGGAATTCGGCAGCCCCCGTCAAGCGAATGCGCCCAAACAACTCTGCCAAGCCATTGCCATCGGCTATAACCCCCAAGGGCAAGGCAAGCAGCAACCAGAGCATTCCAATTCCGGTGGCAGTCCTCATGGTTTGAAATCTTGGAAAATTCTATGACCCTGCTGCATCATTATTTTCATGGTTTCCAACGCTGGGGGCATTTCAAGTTCGGGAAACCGCCTTGGTCGATAGATATATTCGCCAAGCACAAGCAGAGCCATCAAGACATAGACCAATACCCCTGTGTACAGCGTCCACACCCAGTCTTGGGCAAACATCGGTAACAGGGCGCAAATCAGCACATTGGCCGCAAAAAAACCAGCCCAAACCCACGTCACTTGGCAGAGATATTCGGTAATGCCCGGTTTGAATTCGGGAAACTGCAAACGAACCAGTCGCTCGCACAAAGACGGGGGATGCCACAAGGTGTAGCCAAACAAGATAGCCAAAGACAGATAAACAAAGGCGGGGATCAAGCGTACCGCATAGGCTGCACTAAAATAAGCACCGACCGACAACAAGGTAGCCCCCAAGATGCAAGCGGAGCGGAAACCAGCTTGGGTTGTTCTCAGTCCACGCGAAAGAGTCAATGCTGCAAAAATCAACAGCACCCATCCGCCCCAACCATTACGGATCAAATAAGAGCCAAGGAACGGATATGCGATGGCAACAAGGACTATGACAAATGTTTTGACCCGGCTGGTCACGTCTAGCGTGTACGATTGGCAGCAACAAACTCCGCCAATGCTTTCAGCGAGGCGAAAATTTGCGGGTTGCGTTCGTCGTTGCTGGTGATTTTCACGCCATAACGGCGATCCAGCATGACACCAATTTCTAAGGCATCGATGGAATCCAAGCCAAGACCCTCTCCGAATAGCGGGGCTTCCGGATCTATCTGTTCGTGGTTGACTTCTTCCAGTCGCAAGCCCTCGATAAGGAGGCTTTTCAATTCATTGATAAGATTATCAGGCATGATGCCTATTCCTTGGAAAACACTGATGGATTTGGGCTATGATCCAATTTTTAACTTGCATTCAAATCAAACATGCCACACGCTTTTGCAAAAAACAACAACGACTGCATTGATCATTCGTCTGTCCAACCGTTGGTTGGACATTGCAAGCTTAGAATCAACAGGTGATAATTTTACACAATATTTCGTAAAGTTCAAAAATGCTTATTTTTGGGATACATTGTTCATTAATTTTCAAGGGTGCAAAATGGCATCCTATTTTATTTGAGACGGGCTAATCCGTGCGTGTTTTTCTTGCCTTCAAATCAATTATCTTCAGTGTGCTAGTCCCCGGTACGGTCGCCATTTATCTTCCTTTTTCAATCCTTGACCAATCCAACCGTCTAGCTTCTGTGGCGGAGATTAGCTACGCCTTTCCGGCTTTGGTCAGCTTCCTCGTCGGTTTCGGCATTTATATCCGTTGCACTTGGGATTTTGCCGTTTCGGGAGAGGGAACACCCGCACCCATCGACCCGCCCAAAACGCTCGTGGTAAGCGGGTTATATCGCTGGACGCGCAACCCGATGTATCTCGGCATCCTCGTCGTCCTATTTGCCGAAGCGATGTTCTTCCTCAGCCGCGAACTTTCAGTGTATGCGGCCGGCATCGCCGTTTTGTTTCATCTCCTCGTCATATTTTACGAAGAACCCATCCTGTTAGGGCAGTTTGGCGACGACTATGCGGATTTTTGCCGTGAAGTCCCGCGATGGGGGATAGCCCGCCGCCCGTATAATGCTTGCTGAACATGCCGTGCAAATCACTAAATTTAGGATGTAATTTTTAATAAACAACCAAACTAGATGACTTTAATCACGTATGAAAGAAAAACTTAGACATTTTATCTTCAGTGAATTGATTTTCCACGAAGCACCCGAGACTTTTGGCGATGCAGATGATTTGCTGGAAGCGGGTTTGGATAGCATGGGCATCATGCGATTGATCATGTTTGCCGAGAAGGAATTTAGTGTCACCCTCCCGGATACGGAAATCGAACCGAATAACGTCCGCAGCCTGAACGCCCTTGAACAATGGATACAATTGGCCCCCCGCGCATGAACGCAGAGCCTGCCCTCATTCCGTTTAATCCAGCCGACTATTTCACCTATGTGCTTCACGAGGAAATTCGCAATGCAGGGATGCCCGGTGGATACTGTGGCTTTGTCTTGGAACTTGCGGGGGAGCCGGATTTTAATCGACTGCAACAGCGCCTAGACCAATTGGTTGTACAGTTTCCGATTGCCAGTGCCAAGCTTGAACGGCGTGGCAAACGGTTTTTTTGGATGACCACCGGGCGGCGTATCATGCTCGAACGGCATCAGAGTTCGCATAATGAAGGTGAGGCAATCCTAGGTCTACAGACGGCCATGGACATCTTCAATCAGCCTACGCTTAATTTAGACCCTTTGCCGTTACGACTGCATTGGATCGCCACTGGAAACGGAGGTTTGCTGTTGCTGAACTGGATACATCCACTATTAGATGCACGTGGCGGAAAAATTCTCTTGGATTATTTGTGTTCGGACCGGCCCGACAAATTCAAGGAGTCACCGTCTTTAATAGGCGAAAAACTGGCGCAATGGCGTTGGTGGCAAAAAGTCCGATTTTTTTTCAAAGCCAAGCGGCATAATCACGAAGCCATCCGCTTGGATAGCTGTCTGCCTACTGCAATGGAACAAGGTTCACAATCCCTTCGTCTGCGAATCCGGCGCTACAGCAAGGACGAGACGCTGCGCATTTCCGCCTTGGCCCAGCAACACACTGGATTGGCGGGCAAAACCTTATACTCCATAGGCTGCTTCATGCGCGCCATGGAATTGGCTGGCCCGCCTGCCGCCAAAGCGGGTTATTGCATTCCTTACGCCTTTAATCTGCGCCGACAGAACGCCCCCACCCCTGTGTTCGGCAACCATGTGAGTTGCTTGTTTGCTCGCGCCACTCGTGAACAGACGCGCCAACGGCAAGGTTTGTTCGCACATTTGTTGGCACAGTATCGGCAAACTTTGCAAAATGAGTTGGACATTGCCTATCTGCCCTTGATGTGGCTAGGCCAATCGTTGTCACCAAGCCGATATGCCAAACTGTTACGCAAACAACGCAGTGGCGGGGAATTAAGTTCCTTGTGGTTTTCCGACATTGGAGAATTGCGTTGGAATGAGGCTGGATTCATGGGAACTCGTGTTAGCGGCATGTTCCATCTCTGTTGGATGACCTTCCCTCCAGGTTTGGCACTGCTGACCGGACAGTTGAATGGGCAGATCACCCTATCCTACAGCTATCTGCATCCGGCAGTGGATGAAGCTTGGTTGGAGGGGCTCATTGCACGAATGGATGCCGAATTGCTAGAAACCAATCCGTAGCCACCATGTTGCTTGAACCTTTTTTGAGGCAATGCCAACAGCAACCTAAAGCCTTAGCCCTGATCGAAGCCGAGCTTTCGCTAAGCTATGGGGATTTATTGGAGCGGGCAAATTCATTCGCCCATGCTCTGCAAAACAATGGGGTGATGCCAGGGCATCGGGTTGCCATCCATCTGGAACGCGGCATAGACGCGGTGACCGCCGTGTTCGGGACACTGTTGGCCGGAGCCTGCTACGTGCCGTTGGACTTGAAAAACCCACATCCCCGTCTGGCATTCATCATTAACGACGCACACATTGCCGCCATGGTGGGCAGGGGAAGCCCACCGCCTTGGCTGACTGGATACCCTTGGCTGGACGTTACGGCTTGTCCGTCTGGCCAACCCAAGACCACTCAGGCCGAACCCGGCACATTAGCCGCCATCCTGTACACCTCGGGTTCCACTGGCAAACCCAAAGGGGTGGCCTTGAGTCACGCCGCCCTCGCTGCATTCAAGGAATGGGCGGCGGATTTGCTGGAATTGGATGCTGAAGACCGCATTGCGAGCAGTACGCCGTTCTTCTTTGACTTATCCACGTTCGACCTCTACGCCGTGTTGGGCCGTGGGGCAAGCTTATATTTTGTCTCCACTGCATTAACCATGGTCCCGGCCCGCCTCAGCTCATGGCTAAAGGAACATGCCATCACCGGCTGGTACACCGTCCCCTCTTTGTTAGCCTTTATCGCCTACAAAGGGAATTTGGGGCAGACACCTTTGCCCACCATGCGATTTCTAATATTTGCCGGCGAAGTGTTTCCCACCCCGGCACTGATCAATCTGGCTGAATTTTTACCTTCAACGACCCTGTACAATTTTTTCGGGCCGACTGAAACCAATGTCTGTTGTTATTGGCCGGTGGATCGGGAACGCTTGAATCCAAATCAATCCATTCCTATTGGATTCCCCACTGCGGGTAACGAACTGCATATTGACGGAACGACAGGCGAACTTTGGGTGCGTGGAACCACCTTGGCATCTGGCTATTGGGGCGAGGGCCAATTACACAGTTTTCTCAATGAGACTGGTTGGCATGCCACTGGAGACCGGGTGAGCGTGAACGAAAACGGCGAGTATCTTTTTCATGGGCGATTAGGGCGAATGCTTAAATGTTCCGGTTATCGGGTCGAGCCGGCGGAGATCGAAGCGACGGTATCGGCAGTATCCGGGGTGAATGCCTGTGCCGTGGTTGGCGTAGACGATCCTACGGCAGGACAACGTCCTGCTTTAGTCGTTGAACTGGCAGAGACGCTAAGCCTCTCCGATTTGCGGCAAGCGCTGTTGCGGCAACTGCCGACCTATATGCAACCCTGCCGATACTGGGTTGTAGACGCACTCCCCCGGCTACCCAATGGTAAACTGGATTACCAACGGCTTCGCTCATTCATGGAACTTCAATGACTGACATTCCTGATTTTACCGATCTCCTTCCCTACAACGGCCCACTGGATCAGCAGCAAATTTTGGCACGTTTCCAGACTGTGGCAAAACTGGGCATTTTACGTCACGCCTTGCCGGACAGTTATGGCGGCTATGCCGATAAATTTCATCATTTGTGCCAAACCCACCGTCTACTGGGTGTCTCTAGCCGCGATCCTGGCTTGATACTCATGGTGAATGCGCATTTATGGGGAGCGGTATTCCCCATTTTGCTGTACGGGGACGAAAGACAGAAAGAACGCTTTCTACCCGCCTTGCTCGATGGACGATACTTAAGCGGTCATGCCATCACCGAACCGGGCTGCGGGTCAGATGTGCAAGCCATGACCAGCCGGGCCGAACACGACGGCAACGGCTATCGCTTGACAGGTGAGAAGCGTTACATCACCAACATCCCCTTGGCTAATTGGTTAGTGGTCTATGCCAAACTGGACGGGCAAATCACCGCCTTTCTGGTTGCCAAAGAAGATAGCGGATGCCAGTTTTCTGGCGGAAGCGCATTACAAGCTTGCCGAGGCAGCTTGACGGGCAGCGTGTATCTGGATCATTGCAAGCTTGGCCCGGAACGCTTGCTGGGCAAAGTTGGGGCGGGGGCGCAAATGCTCCAAAGGGCGCTGGAGCTCGAACGCGCCTTCATCTTCGCCGGCATCGCCGGGGTCATGCAATGGCAACTGGACAATGTGATCCGGCATAGCCGGGAACGGATGTCAGGCGGAACCCATCTGGGTCGGCATCAGGCCATCGGCCATCGCATCGCCGACATGAAGCTTCGGCTAGACACGGTTGATCTCTGGCTGAATGAATGTGCCAGATTATGTGATGAGGGCAAGCGGCTAAGCTTGGCTTCTGCCGAAACCAAGCTTTATGCAGCCGAGGCATTCCTGCAATCCAGCTTAGATGCCGTGCAGATTTTAGGCGCTGCGGGTCTGGAAAAGACCAGTGGCCTAGCCGGTCTGGTCGAGGACGCCCTAGCGGGAAGGCTATTTTCTGGGAGTTCGGAAATACAGAAGAACATTATCGCCGCCTTGCTAGGCACTGGCGAGGGATATAAACCTAAATCCAGTCGCTAGATTCAGAGAAACTGATGTCACAATTTGACATCAACGCCGGACATATCGGACGAACCGCCTATGAATCAATGGCTGGCGAGCCATTTAAGACTGAAATGAGGGAGTGGGCTTGGTGCGGGGGGCTGATTCTGCGAATATACCTTTTTGCGCCAATGCCCCCTTGGCATCCTGCCCCGTCCAACCGATTGGTTTGCTTCCATGCCCCAAACCCAGCTTCCATTTTTTCCAGAAGGTGTCAGTTTGCAAGGGAAGAGCGAAGCGAAGGGTTCCGCTGCAAGGTACGCGTTCATGAGGGAATGGCGGATCGAATACCCGGTGGAAGTCATGGCGCGGGTTCTGGACGTTTCCTGCAGCGGCTTCTACGCTTGGCTGGGCCGCCCGCCGCCCCCCAATACTGTTGAAATAAGCCGTCATTCCGGCATGGATCGCCGGAATCCAGATTGCATGGATGCCCCAAATCCGCGCCGTCCATGGAGCCTAGGTTCCGGCGCTCCCTGCCGGAACGACGGAGAAATCCTTAATTCAACAGC
>CAIWDB010000311.1 GCA_903911305.1 uncultured Methylococcaceae bacterium
ATGGTTTGCCTCAATCAGTTTAAATGATAACAATGGTATCGACAAAATAATCACTCATGGCTGAATGTCAGGCCAAGCTTCATCGCGATCCCATTCATCGCGCATCATAGCCAATGTGGAGTCTATTTTTTCACGACTCAAATTCTCCCAAGCACCCCACGTTCTTTGTAGAATAACTTCTGTCCGTTTCGGGTTATGTGTCTCTGGATAATGGGGTTCACCCGCCAAAGACAAAACATACCGGAGAACCTCGGCCTGATGATCGGGCGGCAAATCGACGACTTTTGCGGTAATCAAATCGGTGATGTTCATTAGGGCAATCGCTTATGTTATTTTGAAAACGATGGTAGGCTATGGTTTTACATTCGGCGCATTAAGCGGAGTACCGCTAATGCGCCTTACTGCCTTGACATTACTATCCAAAGATGCCGCAATTCTATTTTTTCTAGTTCATTCTGTCGCTGATGACTGGATATCAACCTGCATAGACCTACCGATTTATCGTTATTAATCATTTCCAATTTATCTGATTTATCCCAATCGGAATTATCTTCTTGCTGCGTACCTTCAATCCAACAATTAACTTGCGAGAGCCAATGTTCAGCCGTTTCTTCTTGCACATAGGCAATCATGGCTGCGATTTTATGAGCCGCGCCATGAAATCCAAATTTGAAACGTTGTATGCCACCCGTAGAGCCAGATTTTGTAATGACATACTCTCGATGATCTCGACCCGTTCTTTTAGGAGTTGGTAGTCGTTTGCATTCGATTGGCAAAAGAGTGTCATAAAGAGTATGCCTTCGACCTTCAATATAGATAGTTGCGCCACAGGGCTTCGCTGTTAGGTCTATGGTTCTTCCTCGTTGAATTTCGTCTTTGACTTCGGTGCGGAATTGGATATGGCTCCATCCTTCTGACATTCTAGCTGATTCATTCAGATAGTCACAAAGATAATCCGTGAGAACCGTCTCTGATGTTTCATTTTTTTGATGTATATCATCGCGCCATTGCGGAAGCCCATCTGCTATAAAATCAATAAGCTCAAGCGGATATGTTCCCGGCTTATGAATATCTAGGCGAAAGTTGCCCGAACGTGCGGTGATTAATTTATCTGCTAGCATCTTTGTGATTTAAAAGCCTTGATCCCAAAGATCAGCTAGGGTTTCATCTGCATCACGTAGCGCAATCGATCGCAGCCAGTAACGCAAACGATCCGGTTTCAGGAGGTATATACAATCACCATCATAAATGCGGGCAATACGTGTTACGTTTAGTCCGCTTCCACGCTGCTCGCGCAAAAGGGAATCCAGCTTGTCCTTCAACTCGCCCGCCCCCTCCCAATCGACTTCACCTTCTCCAAAAACATAGGGTTGACAAATCACTCCTTGCCAATGATAGGAAGTGAGAGCATGTAGCGAGTTATCTTTATAAATCGCATTGATTTGTTTAGTATAAGTTTCGTTGAAATCGGGTAGGGCGTTAATGCCGGATTGTATCATTGCGGCTGAATCTTCTCCAAGGCGTATCAGGTCTCGATAGAAGTCAACTATATCATTGGCAATAATCTTTTCATGGAAGCTAATACTAAGGTTTTTAACCTCAGGATATGGGAGAGATAATATATCTATTGCCGAAAGCGTTGTAGCTTTTTGGGTAAAAAGCTTTATACTGGTTGCAGCAACAAAAGCTCGTAGTGCAGTTAAGTTTCCGCTTATCCATACTGCAAGGCTGCTTAAAAGTTCAATCTGAGATTTTTGGGTGCATATGCCTACGACTTGATTTCGATAGGTAAGGTAATGATCAGACCATATAGTAAATGGTAAATCCATTTGCTCCCTAATTAACAACATTGGAGGCGTAAATCTCTTTTCAGATCGTGGAGCTTCAATTGGCTTATCCTCAGCAATAGTAATAGCCGATAAAACAATGCCATCTATCGTTATTGCATCAGAAGGTAGCAATGCTTTTCCAATGATATGTTTAGCTGGACGAGATACTCCACGATTACCTTCGATAAAACCTTCTCCATAATCCCAACCCTGTTCTGTTGAATATTCTCCCAAAGTTCTGAACTTCCTGAGCCGATCCACAAAAGCTAAGACACGCCCACCCCCGACCAAATTACTTCGCCATACTCCATCATTGGTGAGTACTAATTCACGGGGTAACCAATGCATGTCATAGTAATCTATGTCAAAACCTTGTTCCGCATCGGCTCGACCACTACGACGAAAGGTGGCATGAAGAATTTTTCTGTCTTTTGGCGGGTCTACTGCCTCAGCAACAACAACCAAAACCTTGGTATCACCCCCTCCCTTTTGAAACAAGCCACGGACAGAGATAAAGTCGAGAATCTCTCTTACATCCCAACGTTCGATAAATTTTTGCCGAAATTTTAAAGACTCCTTGTTATAGATAAAATTATATTGTTGAAGCAAGGCAAGCACACCGCCTTGTTCAAGCATTTCCATTGATTCATGAAGGAAGAGATAAGCCAATTGCTTGTCGGGTAGCGTACCATGTGTATTGTTATATCGATCATAAGCACGTTTTGCCTCATCGCTGCAATTGACCGAGGATTTAAACGGGGGATTGCCGACTATCACTCCAATCTTTTCTTGTATTTTGCCTTGTTCACGAGCAGCAAAGAAGCACCCTGAATGGATACTTTTCTCTTTCAATTCAGGGAACAGTTTAACACTAGCACGGATATCCTCCGGCTCCAAAGCGTCACAAAGTGCAAGACATAAACTAAAAGCAGCCAGTTCTACTGCGCCTTCTTCCAAGTCTATCCCATGCACCTTACTCAGCAATTTTTGAAGTACATCTTGGGTTGGTTTTTGCCATTGATTTCGACTACGCCAATGCAGTACTAAGCGTTTATAGGCTTCGACAAGGAATACACCTGAACCACAAGACGGGTCTAGGATGACCTCATTTTCCTGTTCTAAGCGGTCTAGTCGATCCCAACTGAGGACTTCACCCAACATAAAACGTACCAGAAATGGTGGCGTATAAACCGCTACTGAGCTATCTTTGACAAAAAGCTGGTAAATATGGCTAATGATTTCGACAGGTAGGTCTGCAAAAGAATAGCGTTCCCATAGCGTAAGTTGTCCATTTGCCTCTTGCTTTCCTTCGACCATTCGAGCGAATTCGGTAAGTTGGACGCTATAATTGCTATTGCCAAGTGTCTCCCGATCTTCACGGCTAAGAGTGAAAACATGTCCATTGAACCGGCGTTCCAAATCATCCAAAAGATTGACTAATGCTGGGCCATTTGCCAAAACCTCAAAAAACTGGTTTGCTCCCGGTTTGAATTTACTAAAATAGTCATACTCAAAAACTTTTCGTTGCTCTAAATAAGTGATGAGCAAGGAAAGGATAAGCAGCTTGCGACGCAAAGGCTCTTTACCATTGTTAATTTGCTTTGAATTAAGCTTATGGTGTAGGCGCTGGATTTCATTAATCAGCGTTTTTTGAGCCGCCGCTGTGCTGGAAAGAAGCTTTTCACAGGTTTGTGGGTCATCCCATAGGGTTCCATTGCAAAGTCTTTCAGCATCCCACCAAGGATCAGTAGAAAATGATCCATTAAGGACATGCTCAATATCCGACCAACGATCATTGGCAATATTCGCAGCTATCTTAAGTATTTTGTAAGGCTTACAGATTTTCCTACCTCTGAATAGAAAATCTGGTTTGTGGGCACATCGAAATAATTGAACGAGTCCGGGTGTCACCCGATAAACTAGGGGAACTCCTCCCCAACTCCAGAGTTGACGATGAGTCTCAGCAAATTCTGGAGAATCTGCGGGTTCATTCGAGACAAAAACAAAAGCTTGAGCTATAGGTGGTTTCCCTTCCCGACTAGCCTCGAAAAGAACGGCATTGACACCGTAGATTTCAGCCTTCTCCATAATCATCACTTCTTCGGGAGGGCGACCGTTCTTCAGATAGTCTTTAACGGACACAAGGCCATCCAAGGTGGAACTCATATCGCTCATCGAAAATCAGCCGGTATTTTGCTTGAAATAAAACTTAGAAATTGAGAGGAAGTGGAAGGTTACACTAAAGAGCGAAAATTAAAGCTATCGGAAAAGATAGCTAAACCACTATTTTTGAAATTTTACTCTTTAATTAATTTAATGCAAAAAGATAAGCGTAGGTTATTGAAAATATATTAGTTTTTTATTTAGCCTAAGCTTTTTATTTGTAGCCCGTGCAGGGCGCAATATGTAAAAGCGCGGTTAGCGGACTGACCGCACCTTACCACTAAATCAAATAATACCACACTCACACTGACCGGATCAGTCCAAACCCCCTTGCCACCGCTGCCGATGGCGCTGATGCGGAACCAGTAGGTTTGGGCGGGGGTTAACTCTTCCAGCAGGATGTGGGTTCCGCTGGCCTGGTTGGTGGCATGTTGCTTGTGGCTTCAATGGTAGGGTCGCCTTGGGCCATTTGCACATCATAGCTTTTTGCTCCGGCGAGCCGTGTGACATGCAGCCAGCAATGTACCGCTTTTTGGGCCGTGGGTAATTTTAAAATCGGATGGGGCCGGCAAGATGCCGCCGAAGATGCCGTGCAAAAAGTCCCCCGCCAAATATGATGTGACCCAACTCAATCAAATTAACTTATCCAAAAACTCTCTTGCCGTGAGAATCCGTGCAACCCCAAAGTGACGCAGAGCCAACAAATCACTTTTGTCACACGTGACTAAATACTCAGCCCTAGCCACTTGCGCGACGGCAAGCAGCCAATCGTCGTTCGGGTCTGGCGAAAGCTCAACCAATGGCAAGGGATCGCAAGCCATCGCAAGATGCCGAATGGCGTTTATCATTCTCCCTACTTCGTTAGGTTTCAATCTGTTTTGGAAGAAGGGACGGCGTGATACGCGGTTCAATTCTTCTAGCTGGCGCTCGCAAGAGGCTAATTTAAACTGCCCATCACGCCATGCCTGATTAGTTTGTCGGGTGGCGTTCCCCGCACCATTAAAGCGGATAGCAAGATATTGGTATCAAGTACGACGCGCATGATTATGCCGCGTTACGTTTCATCGCCTTTCGATCTTCTTTTACGCTACTGTCAATTATTGCTTGAAGTTCCTCGGCAGACATGTCTTGATTGCGATCTTTGATCGACTGCACATCATTCTCCAGCATCCGCCAACGGACAGCTTCCTCGATAAATTTGGAAACTTCTTCGGTATCCAAGTTTGGCGTATCTAGAAAGTCACGCAAAGCCAGATCAGTATCGGGTGATACTTGTACAGTCCAACGAACAGCAGCAGCCATGTTATTTCCTCTTTAGAATGCAGTTCATATTGAGATGTAAGGAATCAAGGGTTTCTGTGGGTATGGCAACTAGGTATTGTTCTGACATTATGATTTCTGGCATTTGTAATTCTCATTAATTGGAGTCCAAGGGCGCGAGCGATTTAGCTTAATGCGCCGAATATATATCTTAACTAAATGTTAGGTTAGGAAACTACTTGACAAACACAACAATCATTGAAGATCATTTTTCAATAAAAACCGAAAACCAGCCAATCTTAAACTTTCCAGTACCATAGGCAAATCGGAAAGCAATCCCTTTTTGGTAGCCTTACTTAAAATGGCAACCGTTCCAATGATGGGCAATTCCAAACCCAATGCTCAGTCTGGCTTTCCAATCATCCAATCTTGCTTAATCCAATTAAACAAGATGAATCAGCAATGACAACCTTAGACATGGACCAAACGATTCATATCTTCTTCCAATTCTTGTTGAGTATAACGGATGGGTATCCCTAGTTGGCGATTGAGTTCGGCAAACTCCCAATAACTTATCTCCGCCATTTCCAAGGCTTTGCTCAAAGACAAGCGTTGATGTTCATATAAAAACAACGCTAACATACGACGAACTTCCGCAGTCGCATTTTTAGCATCAAATCCGGCTTGAGTCGCCAATAAGCTTGGCAGATCAAATTCTATGTGCAAGGCATTCATATTTTACCTGTGGCTGGCATTTGTGATTGAGATTTATAAGGTGCGGTTCGCAAGCCCTTCGACTACGCTCAGGGTAAACTCACCGCACCTTACCAGTTTTCCCAATAATAA
>CAIWDB010000312.1 GCA_903911305.1 uncultured Methylococcaceae bacterium
AATTGAGATTGGTAAAGGTCGCATACCAAGAAGCCGCACTGAGTATTGTAGGCGATGGAAATGTGATCGGACAGCGACTTTAAATCACGCTCATCACGGGCAACGAGTAAAAGGCTATATTCTTGTTTTGCAAGTTCAATAGACAGCGCACGCCCCACTCCTGAACTAGCCACTAAGACTACTATATTCTTGCATTTATTATATTTCAATACGCCTCCTTAGTTCTGAATCAAAGCGCTTATTAGGGTCTCGCATTTGAATTTTAGTGACGAATTTCTGATATTCAGGAAACATATGACGAATAGCCTGGGCGGAGAGTCGAGAATCTTTAGACAGATTGACGATGCCTCCACATTTTATCACCAACTCATCCAATTCTTGATATAACAACAATGCGTTGGGAATTGCCGGAACATCAATCACCAAACAAACTCCCGAACCACAAAAGTTCAAATACTCGGTAGTGCCTTGGAAAAGTTTGAGGGAACAAAGAGCTGTAGGCACTTGGTATTTTTTTATGGTATTTTCAATGATAGGGATGGCATCTTCCCATTTATTGCGAGGGAGTAACATTTGATACTCACGGAAGCCACGTTTTCCAAAAAGCTTAAAATAAATCTCCTTTCCATTTATAGGGAATGCTGCTGTGTTTAAATCAAGGCAAACTTCTGCCTGAGAGATACGTTCCTTTATCTGATAACCTGCTAAAACGACTGGCAATGTGTAAGCATTAAACAGAGAAAAATTAAATAATGGCCGATTTTGTGCCGATAGATGATGAAAAGGGGCTGATGAGGGAATATTGTCTTGTGCAAAGGTTTCCGTATAAACAATACCCTTTCCGAAGGAAGAACCGCGTAAATTTAGGTCATTCCAAGAGTATAAATAATCGACCCCCAACACTTTCTCTTCCATGATATTGACGGCATCTATAAGATTTTTAGTCTTATAACGTCGGAAAACTATACTGTTCCCAGTTATTTTTTTAAACGAAGTTGAACTTTAGTGATAAATCCTGTGAGTCCAAACCCTCCAATAGTTAGATAAAAAAGCTCTGCGTTTGATTGTTTGGAGCATTCTTGTTCCCCATGATCGGGATGATAAACCCAGAGCATTTCTATCCAGTCACCAAAATTGCCACTATGAAATTGGCTTTTTCCGTGGACATTAAAACCTATTGACCCACCAACTGTGATGGATGGGTGGCCTGGAAGCACAGGTGGAATCCATGCATGCTTAACCACCCACTCAAAAAGTTGCCCAACGGTAACGCCGCATTCAACGGTAACGCTCCCTTTTTCCTTGTCAAAGGCAAGTATACGATTAAAACACTGGCTGCTGATTGAAACGATTCCTTGTCCTGTGCTAGCTGCACAATAACTCAACCCGCCGCCTCTTGGGATGCATCGGGGCGCTTCACTTATATCTTGAAAAAGTCGGCTATACCTGTCGGGTCTTCGCAAATTAGCAAGTACGATTTCAGTGCCATCAAAACTTGGAATCCTAACAATGTGATGGCCGATCATACAAACTACCGTTCCGGTCTGGGTGCGATTAAAAGTGATGCTGGAGTGCAAGGCTTGCCTTGCGAGGGCGCGTATAGGCAAGGCAAGCCTTGCACTCTAGGCATAACTCAACGACTGCAAAGGTTGTGCGCATCACTATTAATCACACCCTTCCGGTCTTAAGGAAAAATGTTCTAGCCAAAAAACGTCATTGCGCAATTCTTTGGCTCAGTTCATACGCCGCCACGGCATAAAGCGGACTGTGGTTATACCGGGTAATCACATATAAATTTTGGAACCCTAACCAAAATGCCGGGCCGCTTTCCTCTTCCAGCTTGACCAACGCCGCCTTTGGCGAACCCGACACTGGCGCTGCTGGTGTGATTCCTATGTCAATAAACTGAGACAAGGCGCGATCTGGTTTCAGGCTTTTGCTTACCAATGCTTGATAGGCTGTCCCTTCAGCCACCTTGGCTGAAACCGCTATCGGCTCTCCGGTTTGCCAACCATTTTGGGAAAAATAGCGGGCGACGCTGGCGATGGCATCGGCAGGATTGTTCCAGATGTCACGCTTACCGTCACCGTCGCCATCCGCCGCGAGACGACGGAAACTGCTAGGCATGAACTGGGGCATCCCCATCGCACCGGCATAGGAGCCTATCGGTTGGAAAGGGTCTATGCCTTCGTCACGGCATAGCAGTAAAAAGTGTGCCAATTCGCTACGGAAATACTCGCCTCGCCGAGGATAATCAAAACCGAGCGTGGACAGTGCGTCAATCACCCGATAGTTTCCAGGACGCTTTCCATAACTGCTTTCCACGCCGATGATGGCGGTGATGATGTCCCGGGATACTCCATATTTACTTTCCGCGTCGGCAAGCGCTTGGGCATTTCGCTGTTTAAATTCGATGCCGCCCTGGACGCGGGCATCGGTCAAAAATAGTCTCTTATAGGCATACCAAGGTTTCGCTTCATAGGGTTTGCCCATCGCGGCCAGTATGGATTGATTAAAATTCACCCCGGCAAACACTTTGCTCAATGCTTTAGCATCAAAACCATGTTTGCGGCTAATTTCATCAATAAAGGCTTTAACATCAGCCCGGTCGGCAATTCCGGGTCCACTGGCAATATTCAAGCTAGTCGGTGGAGGTTCAGGGCTGACAGTTCCAGACGTAGGCGGGCCTGAATCTGGCTTGGTCTTACCAGAAGTGCTATCCGGTCCACGTCCTACGCAACCATGGAGTATCAGTAAGATAAGGGGCAAAAACAGAATACGGGCTAATTTATTCATCGTCTAGGGTAGCGGTTTGGCAATGCTGTTTTATTAAGATTTACCTCGTCGTTCCGGCAGGGAGCGCCGGAACCTAGGCTCCAGGGATGGTCGGAACTCGAAGCATCCATGCAATCTGGATTCCGGCGATCCATGCCGGAATGACGGCTTATTTCAACAGTATTGGCGGTTTTAAGGAGAGAAGCTACCATAAAGGATACCGGAATTGGTGGCGCGGGTCACTCTTGAATTTTTCTCTACAGTCAATTCAATTGCCTAATTTAGGGTTACCTTTCCAATCAAGTAAAGATAACCCAACCGATTAGTCCCCTGCCATGATGATTTTCAAAGTAATTATCCTTTATTTGGCTTACACCCATCCTCTGCATTGCATGGCGAACGAACCGACATCCAAGCCAGCCATGCGCCAAAACATAACCAGACGGTGGGCGGTTCGGGAATCTGTGCGCCACCGCCATTGCCATTGCCAGAAGATATAAATGATAACTGGAGATGATCGCCAAACGTTGCTAGTACCGGTGAGAACGATGGGTTAAATCCATAAAGATTGACGTGGTCGAATTCCCCTGACTTGTTGGCAAACAACAGGAAGTCAAATTGATCGCCTAAGTTGGGTAGGTAACCATTGATTGCGTACAGGTTCAAAGTTCCGCCTAAAATGGCTTGGCCGGTGATGATCAATTTGTCGAAATCGTTCTGTCCGGCGATTTGAATGTTTAAAGCGCTGGTCGATGTAAATTGCAAATTGCCATCCACCGTCAATGTGCCGGGACTGTTGCCTGGGTTGATCTGGCCCATGTTGGTCAGCGTCCCGCCATTCAGTGCAACCGTGCCTGTACCCGTAATGAAGCCGTTGGCGGTATTGTCGATACTGCTGGCGATAAAACTTGCCCCGGTATTGGTATTAATATTGCCGTCATTGGTGAAATTGGCGGCTTGTCCAACCATCTGCAAACTGCCGGATTGAACATCAATCGTACCTGTATTGGTGAAGCGGGCATCAATGTAGGCAACGCCAGCCCCTTCTGACTTTTTCACAGTGCCAGCGTTATCGAACTGACCCACACCATAATCGCCGTAAATCCAACTACCGTCGCCTTTGAAATCAATCGTTGCTCCAGCCTTGTTGACCAAGGTTCCGCCAATGGCCCGTTCTTCATTATCTGTGTTAGGGTTGAGTAAAAGCATACCCCCAGAAACAAGGGAAAACATGTTGTGGTTTTCCAGCACTCGTCCACTGTCAATACCAAAGCCACCATTAACTATGCTTGGGCCATTGAGTATAGCTGTACCATTGCCGACCATTCTGCTGAAAGAAAAAGTGGCTGTCCCATCAATTTCATAATTGCCGGATGAGGTAAGCACCCCACCTTGCACAAAAATATTGTGCAACTTTACTCCATCCAGAATAATGTGCGAGGTGTTAGTGCCAGCAAACATTACTGTACCGTCACCCGTAAAAGTACCGCCATAAGTGCCTTCTTTGAAAAACCCTAGTGTGCCGCTTTGTACGTCTACAGTGCCACTGTTAGTGAACTTGGCATCAAAATAAGATAGTCCTTCGCCGGCTGTTTTTTGGATAGTGCCGAGGTTTTTGAAACTACCTTCTCCATAAACCCCTTTATTATCGCCGTTAAAACTCAGCACAGATTGATTTTCCACTGCCCTCCCTTGACCAATATTTAGATAGTATTCAACTGAACTCGCACCGTTGAGTGTGGTTCGGCCCGTGCCAGTCATCTGTCCCCCATAAAATCCGGCTGTCCCTGCGATAGTGTAGTCTAGCGATGAATCAAGGTTACCCCCTCCTAAAACAATGTTATTCAAACTCGCCCCGGTTTGAAGGGTATGTGTGCCGCCGTCAAATTCAACTACACCCGCTCCGCCGAAGCTACCGCTATGAGCCCCCCCTCCGTAGAGTCGCAAGGACCCAGTCTGCACATCCACTGCGCCATGATTGTTGAAAGTCGCTGAAATCGAGGTCGAATTGGTTCCGGCTGACTTTCGTACAGTACCGTAGTTGTCCAAGATGCCACTTTGATCGGTCGTGAAAATATTGTTGTTATCCCCCTTGAAGTCCATGACATTGCGATTTTCCAGCACCCGCCCACCGACCAATCCAAGCCCATAGATCACATCAGTGGAACCTTGCAACACCGTTCTGCCAGCACCGGACATCGTGCCACCGTAGAAGGCCGAAGTTCCGTTCACCGTGTAATCCAATGACGGGGCGTCCAAAGTGCCGCCCACGGCGATGTTATTCAGGGTTACGCCGTCAACCAAGGTGTGGGTTCCACCGGCGAATGCGACTGTCCCCTCGCCACCAAAACTACCGTTGTGAGTGCCGCCACCATAAAGCTGCAAGATGCTATCTTTTGCCACCTCCACCGTGCCACTGTTATTAAAGACGGTGCCAATGGAAGACAGGCTATCTTTGGTGGAGACAAGCACGGTGCCTTGGTTGTCAAAACTGCCCGTGTTGTCAAGGTTGCCAACGTTACTGAAAGGTCGTTGAAAGTCGAAAGTGCCTTGGTTTTCCAAAACACGATGGTCACCTAAATTTACTCCATAAATATTGATGCTAGGCCCGGCTAACACGGTTCGCCCATTGCCGGTCATCGTGCCTCCATACAATAGCGAGGTTCCGTTAATGCTGTAATCAACCGAGGAGTTTAGAGTCGAACCCAAACCAATATTATTCAAAGTCACGCCTGATAATAAGTTGTGAGTTCCTCCATTAAACTCGACCACACCCGGCCCAACAAAACTGCCGCTGTGATTCCCACCGCCGGGAAGCCTCAATACGCCATTTTGTACATTCACAATGCCGCTATTGTTGAATGTCGCGCTGATCGACGAAGCTATATTGCCTGCCGAGGTGGTAACCGTGCCGTGATTATCCAGTTGACCACTGCCATCATTTGTATAGATATTGCTATAGGCGGCTTGCAGGGTCAGAGTGTTTTGATTATCCAGCACTCTTCCTCCCGCCAAACTCAAGCTATCGGTGATGGTGGCAGAGCCATTGAATTGGGTTGTACCTGTGCCGATCATCGCACCACCATTGATCGTGGATGCGCCGTTAATGGTCAGATTTGAACTACCGGCCAATTGACCGCCATACTGAGTGTAAGCAGTATTTAGGGTAGACGCCTTGAGCAAGGTCAAAGTGCCATCACTGAGGCGAATATCCGCTTTGTTCAACGGGCTGATCGAGTCGATGACATCGTTGCCGCTGTCATGATTCAAGGTCGCAGAATTCAAGATTAAATCAACCGTCTGGCTGTTGCCATCAAGGTAAGAATAGTGCTGTGGAAGCAATACCTCGACTGTATCCACAGAGCCGGGCAATTGCCCGCCGCTCCATTGCGATGCTTGGCTCCACGCCCCGACATTTTGGAACGCATAGGGCGGGTTTGACCCAGTGGGAACCAAAAAAGAATAGTCTGACGCTTGCGCAGAGATGGAAAATAGATTGATAGCCGTGTAAATTGCACTGACCAAAAGGCAACGGGAGGAGAGAGGATAATTATTCATTTTGCGTTCGCCATGAGTATTGATAATAAAATAACTTAGCAGTCATGTTAAGATTGCCACAAATCCCTTGTACATAACAAGAAATATCATGCCGATTGCTTGGTTGGTTGTCAATATAAGAAATTGGGTAATATTCACATTTTGAAATAACATGGGCATTTACAGCGTTTTTAAAGCCAATTGATTACTTTGAAATCGTCGGCGGCAAGGTTGCCGCCCTACAATTCTTGTTACGCAGTAGGTCGGCAACCCTTTGCCGACATGGGCGTAAATAACTAAGTAAAAAATAGATATAAAAAACGCTGTAACATCAGTGAATAACTGTAATCCAAATGCTGTAGGGGCGAATTTAGTTTGCTTCACGATAAGCAAAAACTGCCAAAATCAACCATGAAACCAAGAATGACAAACCTCCCAATGGGGTAATCATACCCAGCCATGTCAAACCCGTCAGCGCTAATAAATAAAGGCTACCGGAAAATACTAAAATCCCCACCAGCATCAACCAACCCGCCCAACCCAAAGTGGCTGAATCGGGGTATTGCTTAGCTAATAGGGCAATTAAACTCAAACCTATTGCGTGAA
Source organism: uncultured Methylococcaceae bacterium (assembly GCA_903911305.1). Classification (GTDB taxonomy): domain Bacteria; phylum Pseudomonadota; class Gammaproteobacteria; order Methylococcales; family Methylococcaceae; genus Methylumidiphilus. Next base: position 6,919 of record CAIWDB010000312.1, read on the forward strand.
AAAAATGGTAGCGCACCCCAGTTTGGAATACCTCCATCATATGTTCGTCCAAACGACTTCGTAAACCATGCGCGGCGAATGCGCCAAGGGCTACGGCTAGGAATGCGGCAAGGGAGGCGGATATTAGAAATCGTTTGTGCATGGTTTTTTGGCTTTGAAAGGCATGGTGGAATTTCTTATCTTATTCTCTTTTCCGCGCATAACCAAGGCTAGTTTCATAGCAATTTAGTTAAGCTTGGATGGAGTGCAAGGCTTGCCTTGCGGGGCATGTTCAGGCAAGGCAAGCCTTGCACTCCCTAAGCAATTTATAACTTTACTAGTTTTCGTGTGCATCATGTTTTATCTCACCCCTCTCAAGGTTTTGCAATGCAATCTCGGAATACTTTGATAAAATGGATGAAATGATTTCGCGCATGGTGTCGGATGACTGATGTAAACCTAGGAGCAAACCTGCATGGCTGAACAGCCAAGCCCGAGTTTTGATGTTTTCCTGTCCCACAATAGCAAAGACAAACCTACCGTCATCGCATTGGCGGAGCGGCTGGTTGCGGCAAATGTCAAGGTTTGGCTGGATGTTTGGGAACTACGCCCTGGACAACCTTGGCAAGAAGTCTTGGAGGACATCATCGCCCACACTCGTTCGGCGGCGGTGTTGGTGGGCAAGGACGGCCTAGGCCCGTGGGAGAACCGGGAAATGCGCGCCTTGCTGAATCAATTCGTCAGGCGAGGGCTGCCGGTGATTCCGGTGCTATTGTCCGATTGTCCACAGCAACCCGAATTGCCTCTGCTATTGCAAGAATTCACTTGGGTGGATTGTCGCGGGGGTAAGGAAGAAGAAGGATATCACCGCTTGGTTTGGGGCATCACCGGGGTTAGACCACAGTCGATTCCAGCGGCGAGTGCGGGTCAGGCCAATGAGATTAAACAACTTGAGGCTCAGCAGCCCAAACAACCGGCGAAGCCTAAGATCGAGGCCAGTGAGATTGCGGGGGAGAGGGAGCCAACAAAGCCTAGCTCTAAACGGATGTTGCCCCTGTTAGTCGCCGCCGGCCTGATGACCGCTGCCGCCATCGGTTATCACTATGTTACCCGATCCGAGATACACTCTGAACCCAATCCACCAACTCCCACGCCTCCACCTTCTTCTACGATAACCCCGACCCTAGAATCGTCAGCGGAAGCGTCGCTTTGGGCCAAGATCAAAAACAGCACCAACCCTTCGGATTTCTCAGAGTATCTGCAACAATATCCGACCGGACGGCATGAGGAGTCAGCGCATATTTTACTGGATCGATTGAACGCTGCCCGTCCAGAACCCGTTAACCCCGTAACTTCAACAATTGCGGCCTGCACTGACTGCCCGGTAATGCTCCCAATACCGGGCGGGGCATTTTCAATGGGTTCGGATGATAGCGACAAGGACGCTTCGAGCGACGAAAAGCCTAAGCATGAGGTGAAAGTCGCATCGTTCAAACTCGGCAAAAATGAAGTGACTAAAGGGCAGTATGCGGCTTTTGTCAAAGACACTGGTTACGCTTCCGGTACGGGATGTGATTGGAACAATCCGGGGTTTGAGCAAGATGACAACCATCCTGTCGTCTGTGTCAGCCTGACCGATGCCCTCGCCTACATAGCCTGGTTGAACGGCAAGACCCATCAGAACTTTCGATTGCCCACCGAGGCGGAATGGGAGTACGCTTGCCGTAGCGGTGGAAAAGACCAGCGTTATTGCGGAGGGGACAATGTAGACGATCTGGCTTGGTATTACGGAAATTCTGGCAGCAAAACCCAACCCGTAGGCGGTAAGGATGCGAATGGCTTAGGTTTATTCGATATGTCAGGCAATGCATGGGAATGGAATTGCTCGAAATATGAGGAAAAGTACTCAGGCGGCGAATTAAAATGCCTAAGCAATAATGATGCCAAATATGCTCGGGCGGTGCGCGGCGGCTCTTGGAACTACTACCCGCAGTTCGTGCGATCCGCCTACCGTGGCAGGTCCGATCCAGCAGCCCGTAACGGCGATATCGGTTTCCGTCTCGCCCAGGACTAATTGCCTTTATTCTTTGCTTTTTTTCCTTTTCTTTCTTTTCTTTTTACTTTTCCGGCGAAGCCGGCGATTTTTTTTTAAGGGGGTACTATGGCGGCAACCACACCCAAGGCGATTGACGATTGCCATGAATTATTGCTATGGATGATTCCGCAATTGGACA
>CAIWDB010000313.1 GCA_903911305.1 uncultured Methylococcaceae bacterium
GCCTATTTTTGAAGACTTGGCCCAAACAATCGCGGGCATGGCCCGCTCCTACGGATCAAATAAAGTAATCAATTGATATTGAAAACGCTGTAAGCTGACAAAAACTACCAATAATTATAAATATGTTTTAGCCGATAATTTGATGTAGGTTAAAAAAATAGCAAACAACTTGTCATCTAAAGCTGTTTATCAACGGTATATGGTTTTTGTGAGGCAACCTAAACCTTTTGAAAGGGTTCACAAGGTATAGGAGAGCTTTCACAAGGCTAATGTAAAGTATCACAAGGGTTTAGGTTGGCTTCATAAGCCAAATGAAAGGCATCATAAGGGCTGAAACCCTGTTGACAAAGCCATCGGGGAGTTTCATTTGGCTTTGGAGACCCTTCATAAGGCCAATGATAGGCTTTGCAAGGGGAATGATCCAGCCAGTGCCCTATTTGCAATGCTAAGTCCACAGTCCGCCATTGCCAATTCGCAGTCGGTTTGGTGGGCTATGGCGCATGGAATGCTTCGGGTCACTGCCATTAAGTCAAGTACGGATGGAGTGCAAGGCTTGCCTTGCACTGGTTAGTAACTATCTGTAAGTACCAGCAAGGCAAGCCTTGCACTCCAAGAGTAGGTAAGTCCAAACTCTTAACTTAATGCTAGTGATGCGTCGAGTGGGTTCAAGGTTCACTGTGTGTGCGCCTGGCTGACAGCAATTCTCATTATGAGCCTAAGACGATGTTGTTAAACCGTCATTTTGGCATGGATGCCGAAATCCGGGCCATGGACGGTTTACAAGCCCTTGATTCAGGCAAATCCTCGGCGACTGGTTTCACGTCCTTGTGCTGGATTCCGGCATTCCCAGCCGGAATGACGAGGCTTCGCGCCAAAATGAGAATTGCTGGAGGATTGCTGCCCATCAGCATTTTACTTCCGATCCGTGTAAAATAACCTTCATTCACCAATCAGTATTCACCCACCGACCAAGCTTCCAAACCATCGTGAGCGATATATTTCTCAGTTACGCCAGAGAAGACTTTGACCAAGCCAAACGGCTGGCTGGGTTGTTGCTTGAGCTTGGCTGGTCGGTGTTCTGGGATTTTAGAATTCTACCCGGCAAGGATTGGCAAGAGGAATTGGAAATTGAACTGAATCAGGCGCATTGTGTGATAGTCCTGTGGTCCAAGCAGTCGATTCGATCTAAATTCGTCCGTGACGAAGCAAGGGAAGGCTTGGAAAGGAATGTGCTGATACCATTGTTAATAGAAGCTGTCCGTCCGCCGTTGGGGTTTCGCGGCATCCAAACCGCCGATTTTATCGATTGGAACGGGGAAGCCGAAGCTCCCGTCTATCAGCGCTTAATCAAAGCCATCAGCAACCATATCGGCCTTCCAACGACAGTAAAACCAATTAACCCGCCTCAGACCGACTCGGTCTCAAAGAACGAATCGGTCTATCCCGTTCGAGAACGCAGGGTGAGGGTAAAAAAGCCATCCCTTGAGTCACGGACACCCTCCGCACCGTTTGAGCAAGGAAACATCGCCCATACCGTAAGCAATGTGCTTGCAAACCCCGTCGCACCTAATAATTCCGTCGCGCCAGTCCACAAACCTTTCGATAGTTACCGCGACACCTTAAAAGACAGAAGCCTAGGCCCGGAAATGGTGATCGTACCCGCCGGTAGCTTCCGCATGGGCGACATTGGCGGAAAGGGCAGTGCGGACGAGCGACCGGTACACACGGTCAGCTTTGCGCAAGCCTTTGCCATAGGCCGCTATACCGTCACCTTTGACGAGTATGACTATTACGCCAAATCTGCTGGAATAAGTCTGCCAGACGATAGCGGTTGGGGGCGGGGGCGAAGGCCGGTGATAAATGTGTCTTGGCAACAGGCAGTCGCCTACGCGAAATGGCTGGCGGAACAGACCGGCAAGCCTTATCGTCTGCCCAGTGAAGCCGAATGGGAATATGCCGCGAGGGCCGGAACCGAAACCGCCTATTGGTGGGGCGACGGGATTGGCAGCAACCGCGCCAACTGTAACGGTTCCGGCAGCGAATGGTCCGGCCAGCAGACCGCGCCGGTCGGTTCGTTTGAACCCAACTCTTGGGGATTGCATGACACCGTGGGCAATGTCTGGGAATGGGTGCAAGACCCTTGGCATGGCAATTATGAAGGTGCGCCTAGTGATGGGTCGGTGTGGGAGCAAGGGGGGAGCGAACCGCGGGTGCTGCGGGGCGGCTCTTGGA
>CAIWDB010000314.1 GCA_903911305.1 uncultured Methylococcaceae bacterium
AGGACCGGCGACTTGGGCAGGCTGGACGCGGACGGGTTCCTTTACATTGTTGGCCGCAGTAAAGAAATGATCAGTGTTGGCGGCATGAAGTTCTTCCCCGAAGAAGTCGAGTCCGTACTGGAAAAACATCCTGCGATTCAGAGCGCCACGGTGTTTGGTGTCAAAGAAAAAACCTCATGGGGCGAACCCGCCTGGTCGCATCTGGTGCTTAAAGAAAACGAGGGCCAACCCAGTGAGGACGAATTGAGGACTTACTGCAAGCAATATTTGGCCAGCCATAAAATTCCGGGCCGGTTCCTGTGGGTCGGCCAGCTATCCTATACGGCCAGTGGCAAAAAGATTCGCAACCCCGATAAATTACGAAAAACATAACCATGAGATTAGCTATGGACATACATGACGATTTGCGTCGCTATATTATCAAAGAAGCCCTTAAGGGTACGGCTCCAGAAGGTTTCGACGATGACTATGACCTGATTGAATCGGGGATCATGGACTCGCTTTTTATGATGAACTTGATCACCTACCTGGGGCAACAACATCAGGTTGAGTTTGGCATGAATGATATGGTGCCCAAAAACTTTAAGTCGATCAATGCATTGTCTGAGTTTTCCCGAAACAAGTTGGCATCGGCTCAATAAAGATATACTTTACGCTGTGCGGTTTTCGGTCTTTGAGAACAGTTGGAATCATCCAATAAGCGATGTGCATTCAACTTCATAGATCGTGTATGAGTATATCAACTTAAAGCCGAACCGTTCAACCCAAAATGCCGACTTGTCATTAGCGTGACCGGTGGCAAGCGCAATACCCATGTCTCGTAATGTCGCCAGAATTGTAGCTTGAAGAGATTGAAAAACGCCACGCCCTTGGAATGCCGGGAGTACGCTGCTACTGGTCAGATGCGCGGAATCTTCCTTGACGATCATGGCAGCGCAGCCTACAATCGCGCCATCATAGCGCGCGATAAAAAGATGCATCACCGGGTTTGGTTCAGCAATCAATTGCCGGTAACGACTACGCCTGAACGCTTCTTCATCAGCGGGAAGGGCATACCCGGAGGATAAAATACTCATGAATGCTTCAAGGCCTTCAGTTAAACTAGGGTTGACCCGTTCAACATCCACACCATCTACAACCTTGAGTGGCAGGGAAGTTTCCGCCAAGTACGCACGGATATTTGAACCCGTTGCTCCGCGTGCTAGCAGCCGTTTACCCAAGTCCGCAGGCTGTGTCCACGGATAAACACACCAACTTAACGGTAGACCATGTTGGCGATATTCAGCAAAGATTGCATCGATATGTGCATCGGGGTCTTTTTTATCAAGATTAGAAAAAAGTATCTCGTTGGCAGCAGAATACGTCGCCGAATGAGTAAGGGTTCGGTACCAGCCATCCGAGTCAATGACGATGGTGTCATCGCGTATTCGTTGCGGACCTACCGGCCCATTTAGAACAATTTCTAATTCACGTGGTGTTCTCATCTTGGATACTGCTCTGAAGATGGCGATTTCAATTCAATGGGCTGTGCTTTGAATCCGGATAAGTCATGATTTAAGAACGATTCTTGATCGAGCACATGAGAAATAGTCAAACATTTAACTAACTCAGGCAGCCTCATTCACGCGCGACTCGCGGGAAACTGGCGGATGTCCCAAAACCTCTTCATAACTGCGGCGCCCCCAAGGGAACCAAGTCCATTCAGCAGCAACCTCGGTGGGTGTGTTACAGAGTTCCGGTTCAGGCCAACTACGTTGCAATTCGTCCGCCCGTTCACTTAACCACTGCGGATTATAAACCGTATTCATGTAACGGATACCATGATCCGGAAATACGGTGAGCACCCTCATAGCTGGATGGTTGCTGGCTATCCAATTTGCCACGGATAGCGCTGCGCCAGACGTTGGACCTACGAGCAGGCCTGTTGTCCGGTGGAGGTCATGCACGGTATTGATCATCTGTGCCACAGGAACCCAATGTACCTCGTCACATTCGGCATGCGCGACATTAGGAAAAACAATATCCGAACCCATGCCTAGTAAAGGTACATAGTTTTCTTCACATAGAGGATAAACGCGCTCAGAAGTCGGCCCAAAAATAACGGAGAGATTATGGTCTACCGCGACTACTTTCAGATTAGGGTTGGCTTCGCGTAATGGTCGGGCAAACCCGAACAATGAGCCCCCACTACCAATCGTTGCCACAAGAACATCGACTTTGCCTAACGATTCCCCAATAGCATGGGCTATAGGGCCATAAGCAGCGGGATGGAGCGGGTTATCGTGTTGTCTTGGCCAAAACGAGCCTGGAACTTCCGCAAGAGTTTTCCGCACTAGGTTGAAGCGTTGCTCCTGAATCTCCCGGAGATTACCAGCATCACTTTCGACCGTATCAATTTGGGCACCCAAGTGGCGCAAACGCCACGCCACGATCGGTTCTACCGGCCCAGTTTTGAGTGCGAGCTTCAGTCCCAAAGTAACACAGGTCTGCGCCAAACCAAGCGCGAAAGTACCAGAACTGCTTTCAACCACCAAACCACCGGGTTTCAGATCGCCACGCGCCAAGGCTTGCTCGACAATATAGCGCGCCGGAACGATCTTCATTAAATCAAACTTTGCGGCGAACAGATTGGGTCTTAGGCGAACCAGCGAGGGTTTGCACAAGTGATCCAACGTGGATTCTATCTCATAATGCTTCATAGAAAATCCTCTCGAATGTATCCAGACTTATGGGGCTATCGAAAAAGCCCGAATGCTGCGAAAAAGCTGTAATATTGCCAGTGTAAGCCACCAATTTAGAGGCATCCATAGGCCCCTCGACCGAAACTTTCTGCCTGATTGACGACTTTTGCCGCAATCAGGTTATATTAGCGTAACTCACAAAGGTATAAAGCGGTTCGCATGGAGCTTCTCATAATAAGGCATGCATTCCTCGTAAGCTTTTGCCAGTTTAGGAACCTCTGCCATCTCTGGATAATCTTTGAATCGATTTGCTCGAAAACCCGTACTGGCCTTTAAATTTCCGTGATGTCCGTCACCTCCTATCCACCAAGTCAGATTAGTCGACGCTGGAATATTCTCCCACTGCAGCGACTCCTTGATGAATGGAATACCCATGCGTTCGCAAAAACCGCGTACTAAGGCCTCCGTATTGGTTACCAGATCATCGGCGTCAAGGATCAATGGTGGCAAACCATTGCTATTCTCGAGCACAAGCTGATACATTCTGTATTGCGTGTCATATCCGATTTCGTCTCCTGTGAAGTCGGGCAGAACCGAGTAAAGTGACGGCAGTGTCTTCGCTGGATCCCGAATCAGGAATACATTGTGGAAGTGTGACATAAATTCTTCATCAAAAATCCCCTCCATATGGTAGGAGAGATCCTTGATGAACACTGAACATCCATCTTTCCCTTTATACGATTCGAGCATGTTTAGAATGGCCTGATAATTTAGGTCGGCCTGCGGTGGTTGATCGGCTGCACGATTACTTTTGCGATCTTCGCTGAGATAAAAGGACTTGCCGAAAGGTTCATGAAACGTGTGGAAGTCACCGCGCTGCTTCATCATCCACAAAAAAGCGGTGGAACGTGTTCGGGGCGTTCCCCATACAGCAAGTATTTTATCTAGCACATCTGCCTCTATAGGTTTCTCAATATGGTTGTTTTGGACGATTGCGGACGGGGCGCTTTCCCTGCTTTCGCCAGTGGTGGGAGAATAAAGATTACATCCCTTTCATGCCATTGCTCTAAGTAGCTGCTGCCATGCTCACGAAGGCAGGTTTAGCCTTCTTTACCTACCCGATAGCTAATCTTGGTACATCCTTTTTTGCTTTTTATTTTCAACACGGATACCGCTTCCAACTCGGCTAAACTTGCTACATGGGTTCCCCCGCAAGGCACGGAATCCAACGAGTCTATAGTGACAATTCGTAGCGGCTTGTCTTGGGGTAATTGGGATGGAATGTTCAAGCAATGCTGTTTCAACTCGCTATGCGTGACCATGGAAGTTAATACTCGTGGGCTTTCGCCAATGAGCGAATCAATCCGCGCTTGCAGGTCTACAAGCAAGGCATCGGTATCGCCTTCCGGCTTTCCCTCGAACTCCACATAGGATCCCTCGGGAAAATGAAAACCCTTCACCGCCCGCATCGAACCTTTTTGTTTGTCGATAATTCCGGCAATCAGGTGACCACTCGTATGTAATTTCGCATGCTCCAATCGCCGTGGCAGATCCACGCTCAACTCGCATAACCGACCAACTAGCATATCAAAAACAGGCGGTTCCTCGTCAACGTAGTGGAGTACTTCGCCGTCGCTGAATCCCACGAATGAAATGTTCATGACGGTCTGTCCCGACTGAACGAATCCCGTGTCCGCCGGTTGGCCTCCGCCCTGTGGGTAAAAGATGGTCTGATTCAACACTATGTATGAACCGCGATCATCTCGGCCAATGCGTAACACGACCGCCTCATCCGTGTTGGCATATGTGTCGTCTAAATATTTCAGGTTTGTGTTCATTTTGATAACAATTATTTCATCCTGACAAAAGTTGTTGTTGGTTACTCTACCATAATGGGCATCAGGTTCGAAAGACCATTTTTGAAAATCCGGCTGGCGAAGTTTTTACAAGATGAAAAAACGCCATATAACTGCACCGATTAAAACCGGGATGGCCGATGACGGCATGTACATTGTGAGCCGGAATAATGGCGGCATCGCCTTTTTTTAAGCGAATCGATACTGCATCAATGCCTTCTATGAGGGATTCTTTATATCCGTAGGAGGACCACGCATGTTTATTGTCAGGGTTACGAATCTCTTCCAAGGTCATACGCCGATTCCATACGAGTGTTTCCGGTTCCCTGTCCACGACAGCATCAATGCACAAAATGATGCTATAGAGGTTGTTCAATCCATAAATCTGATGAAGCGCTGGATGATTGGCGTTGGTCTCTTCGTAATCCTCATGTGGAGCGGCAAAGTAATATTGCTTATCATTAGATGCCTGTACTCCTTTCCCCCAAATCCGAAGCGAGCCGTGCCGGACACTCATGCCATTACAGGACAAATACTCAAATTTGGCGTTATTCAACTCACAAGCCTCTTGCAAAAACGCTACAATCGGGTCGTGACCTTCCGGTAATACACTCTTAATGGCCCCATTCATTCTTTCAACATCAAGGAAATAACCGGAGACTTCATCACCAGTGGCACAAGAATATAAATGAGAACCCAAGGAATAAAGGGGAGGCGTCACATTTTCCGTTGTTGTGGCGGGATGCTGTATAAACCGCTCCGTGACTTGCTGGCACCATTCTGGGTCGACAGCATTTTTCATATGAATCGCTAAAGTTTCTCCATCAACCAATCTTGCCAAGATCGCAGGCTGAAAACCTTCAGTGACTTCAGCGGCGAAGTTGTTATTGGTTATCTGCAAAGACTCCCCGGTAGCCAGAATTATTTTTTGCATATGATATTATCTTTCACGCGCCTAGGTTCTGTTGACATAGCCTGTGCCGTTTGTGAGTCTTAGCCCTTTTGGAACATGGCGAACCGACCCGAAATTAGTGACGAAGAATGGAATGTGATCCAGCCGGTACTGGTGGCCCATGCACATATCCGGATCAATTGACTTAGCCCCAGCCTTGCTATTACATGCCTTGTCGTGAACCTAGCCCGGACTGGCTCGGTAAACCTTGCAGTCGATCTCGGCCTAGAGCTTGACTACGGGATCACCCATTTGAGTAAGAGCTTGACTGCACAGTCCGTCGATATCCAAAAAAATCAAGCTAGAGCTAAAATATTATCAAATTAATATATCAACTCACAAGTGTAATGGTCAACTAAAACCGGACACTTTTTTAGGCAGCCTTGCTGATAGATCACTGTCAGCACAAGCTTCATCACTCCACCCGTCGAATGCTACCGATTGTTGACATTCTCGATTCGTGGCGGCCGGTTCTCCCGATGCCTGACAAAGGGCAGAACGGTATTGGCCAAACCCGCCGTGCTGCCGGCGTAGAACAGGCCCACGCTCGCTGCGATGCCGGAGTGCAGCAGATAAATGCCTCCAATATTGATGATGCCAGGCACGATACTCAGCAGAAGGTTATTCCGCATGGTATGTTCGAACTCATCCGCTATTTGGAAGAGCTTGCTCAGATAACCCAAGGTTCCATCCATTAATACAACTTGTGCGGTATCTGTCGCCGCACTGGAAGCGCCTTTCAAAGAAATCGACACCTGCGCAGATTTCAATGCGATGGCGTCATTGATACCGTCGCCGACATAGCAGACGAATCTTCCCTCGTGCCGCAAGCGGTTAATCAACTCCGCCTTATTCTCCGGCAGAGTTTCCGCGAAATAATGGTCGACACCAAGTCGCTCCGCGATGTTGCGAGTGGGTTCTTCATGGTCGCCGGAAATGATGTAGGTCGCCAGTCCACGTTTACGGAGACTATCGATCAGTTCATGAGCTTCCGGACGAATGCTGGGCTGCATTTCCAAAATGCCGGCCACCACGCCATCAACCCCTACATAGATCAGCGAATATCCCAGCGCTTGGGTTCGTTCCTGCAAATTATCCAGCCCTTCCGGCATAGCGAGCCCCTCGCGTTGCATGAATCGCCTGCTGCCTACATGCACCTGTTTTTGTTCCAGATACACCTTGATTCCGTAGCCCACTTCGTAACGGGTGTCTTCTGGCGTGGCCAGCGATATTCCACGTTGCCGCGCCTCGTCGGTAATGGCTCTGGCGACTGGGTGGGTTTGGCGAAACTCCGCACTGGCCGCATAGCGTAATACTTGGTTTTCGTCGTAGTCACCAAATCGGTGAATGGTGTCTATACTCGGCTGCTCCAGCGTTAAGGTTCCGGTCTTATCGAACACAACCGTATCCACTTGGCGCAAAGATTCCAATACCCGCCCATCCTTGATCAAGACCCCCTGCCTCGCTAGAATTTGCAAATAGTTTAGGACACTCATCGGGCCATACAAAATCATGCGGGAACCCAAACCCGACCAGAGTACGGCCATGGCGGGTACCGGACCCAATACTCCCAAAGTCACCGCCGCGATGCCTAACTCCACGGGCAGCAGACGATCGGCGATTTTCTTGCCCCGCAGCATCTGGTTGTCTTTATAGGTTTTCGTGTTGTTCAACACATGTCCGATCTTGGCGGCGACCGTTGTTTCACCGGCGGTTTCAACCTGGATGGTAAGGCGACCCGCCAATACCAGCGTCGCCGCAAATACGTTTTCTCCAACGCCCCGGTCCACGGGCTGACTTTCACCGGTCAGGATATGTTGGTCGATGCTGGCCGAACCTGTTTTGATGACACCGTCAGCCGGAATAATTTCTCCGGCATTGACGACCACTAGGTCGTTTTTTTGGAGTGTTTCGAACGGTACCTCAATTTCTACGCCATCCTTTTCGAGCCACACTCGACTTGGATGTTCCGCGAACACGTCTATCAAATGTTTCTCTGAACTGTCCTCGGCTTTTCGAATCAGTATCACCAGAAAGCCGCCTATCAGCCCTCCGATGGCAGCCAACGCGAGCCTTCCTGTGGCAATCATGCCGAACACGAGAACGACCGAAATCATGGGAACACTCAAGTAGTGCTTTTTTTGGAAATCCCGCCAGACGATTTCAAGAATAGGACGCGTCATGTAAATTACTGCCACGCTGCCCAGCCAATAAAATGCCGGGAATAACGTTCCGAGAAGCGCTATTCCGGTCGCCCCTGCGGATAACCTTAAATTGCGGCTCTCCTCCTTATTGCGTCGCTCAATCTCTGCCCGCAAGTTCGGATCAATCGTCATTTGAAGCTGTTGCCGCTCATCGCCCCATATGGCATTCTTCATGTCGTGAACTAGATCCTTGTAATGAGATAAAGGCGATGGGCTTGGTGTGTTGGAGAGTCGATAGGCCAGATTGGGCCGCTTGCGCTTAAGCTTACTCCAAAGTGCGGCACCCCCGCCAACTAGCGCGAGTTCGATTAGCATCGGTTTTTTTTAGCGTGAGTGTACATTCGTTAAAGCGGTATTTAATAATTGGACAGTGCCTTGAGGCTTCGGTGACGCTGGCGTTGCCTTTTATGCGATTTACGAAAAAGATGATCCCATTGATGCGGGTTCGTTCAGGATCTCCCACTTGTGCAAGAGCGGGTTCCGGATCAGCATGTCTTCAACCTCGTTTTGATGTCCTGTGTTAAGCGTTTGCAACGTCTCGTAGTCTATCAGAATTCTTCGCAAGCTTGGTATATTGGGAACCTCGAAATACTCCCTTACCAGTGGGATTCGAGATGAAAAAGGGATTTACGGGCGAAGCACGGGGGTTGGTTTGGCGCTTTCCCCGCCCGGAACTGCCGTTTTGGCAGTCTCCGGGCCGACCCCAGCCTAGAAGCATAGTTATCCACACAAGTCTTACGTTTTATGAGACGCTAAACAGTATGCATCAGATTCCCTAGAACTTGAACCTCGGCTGGAGAGGCGTTATGAGAAATTGGTCGCCGCGCACAGGCTTTCGTGGCTTTTTTTCCACCGCAAAGAGTCGGCATTGACCTAGCCCCTTACCAACACCGTGCGCTATTAACATGAGGCAAACTTTCAGTGAAAAATAAATCCAATGCTGATTGAACTCACTTTAGCGGGGGGAGGCGCCACGCTTTGGCATAAACTGAAGCGCAAACAACCCACGTTGATCGAACAGTTGGCAGAAAAACAGAACCAACCTATTGCAATCAGCACCAAAAAGCTCGTCTCCGATCTTAAAAATGCCATTTGGGGGAATGACCGGCAGGAACTCCAACTGAAACTCGATCCAACAATGCAGACGGAGGTTGATCTCCGCAACCAAACCGCACAAATCATCTTCATGGATGGCACTTTGGCCCCGTTGCACAAACTCCTTCAGATCACAGATGAATTTGAAGGGACTATGCGCAATAACTTTCTGTTGAGTATTGGCCCGGGGCTAGTCAATATCAGTGGGGTCTATCTGCTTCACTCTGGCATCGCCGCTAGCATGGGGCTTTTCTATGCAGGCACTGTGGTGGGCTTGGGCAATACCCTCCTGCCTTTGATTCGGCATCAGGATACCCATCCGAAAAAAAAATCGAGAACTCAATAATCAACATCATTCGGGTAGAATAGTACATACAACAGTTCTTTAACGCCGAGACGCTGGCATTATGGGTGCATCCAACAACAACCCAACAGGCATAAAAAAAGCAGGGTTGTTGTATAAAACTTTATATTGCCAATTACTATTTGAAGCCAAGGGCATCCTATAATATTTATCCTGTATACTCAACACGCCTCGGCAAATGCTACAATTAAAGCCGGCGCGGTTTAATGATTTTGCTGTTGGGGCTAATCGGTTCTGACCCATGCAAGGTCGTTGCTGTCGGCGCGGGGATTGCGAGGACAAAGCAACCCCAAACTATCGATCTTTCAATTTAAAGTTAACAGGAGACCACCATGGCGATACTTGATTCCGAAGCCTCGTTTGAAGAAAAACTCACTGCCGCCGCCCATGCGGAACGGCTGGTGCGTGCCCGCAGCCTCACCAAAAACTATATCCTCGCTTCCGCCGGCATTGGCCTGGTGCCCTTGCCCCTAGCCGACTTGGTCGGGGTCATGGCGTTGCAAGTCAAGCTGGTGCATGGCCTTGCCAAAGTGTACGATGTGCCGTTCAAGGAGAACCTCACGAAGTCGCTACTGGCCTCGCTGCTTTCCGGCGCATCCTCCGTCATCGGCGTCATGGGGTTGTCCAGCCTCGCCAAGTCTATCCCGGTATTGGGGACCTTGGCAGGCGGCGGCGGCGTTGCGGTCACCGCAGCCTCGGTGACATTTGCCACCGGCGAGGTTTTCACCCGGCACTTTGAGTCAGGCGGCACTTTGCTGGATTTCGACCCACACAAGATGAAGGCACTGTTCAAGCGCGAACTGAAAAATGGCAAAGCTGCGGCTGAAGCCCATGATTCCGCCCCAGCCGCTGCCGCGTAACCAGCCTAAGGCTTGCCTCCTTCGATTGAGTAGGGTGCGGCGGGCTCTAGGGGCCGCATCCTTCCCTGTCAGATGAGGGTTCCATAAAAGGCATAGCCAAGGGCCGGAATAATTCTTTTACCATCCACTCAATCCATCCGTCGGCGCCAAACCGGAACATGAGGCGTAGACAAAGTTCTAGGGGCGTTAGCATGTGGTTACCAATCATTGTCTTTGCTGGCAGTGCCGCCTTGGTGGGTGGCATGACCTCGCTTTCGCGAGGGAGGCGGCCCAACCTGGCCGAAATGCTTGCCGCGCCCCGGCCTGGCGGAGAAATAGCCCAAGCCTTTGATCTGGAGTGCCAACCACGCCTGGGATGGAGTTTAGTTGTCTTGGGCGCTACCCTGGCGGGCCGTTACCTCACCCCCTTGCCTCTGGCCTTGGCTGTCACACCTCTGGCCGTCTATCTGCAATGGCCTTGGATCAAAGCCGCTTGGCTCGACCTAATGGAGCGGCACACCCTTAAGGCCACAGGAGCGATGCCCATCGTTCTCGTTGGCGGCTGGATTGCCGGTTTTTATGTAAGCAGTGCCTTTGCCCTCTTCGCCTTTCTGCTTTCCCGAAAAATCAACTTACTCAGTGGTGAGCGCTCCCGACAAAAACTACTTCACCTGTTCGGTCAGCAACCGCAAACCATCTGGCTGCTGGTCGACGAGACAGAGGTTGAAACGCCGATGAATGAAGTGCATGCCGGCGATGTGGTCGTCGCCTACGCCGGCGAGTCCATCCCGGTGGACGGCATTATCGTCGCCGGCCATGCGGCGGTGGACCAGCACCGCCTGACCGGGGATGCGAAACCTGTTGAAAGGAGTTTGGGCGATCACGTGTTTGCCACCACCCTAGTGCTGCGTGGTTGGCTGCATGTGCGAGTGGAACGGGCGGGGCAGCAGACGGTGGCAATGCGGCTTGCCGACATGATGGGTCACACAACGCCTTACCCTCTGTCCACCGATCGGCGCGGACAAAAACTGGCAGAGGATTGCGTGATGCCCGTTGCGGCATTGAGCATCGTAACCCTGCCTTTGCTAGGGGCCAACAGCGCCCTCGCAGTGTTGTTAGCCCGTCCCGGCATCGACATGAATTATGCTGCACCCTTGGCCCTGCAAAATTTCATCCATGTTTGTGCAGACCACGGTATCTTGGTCAAAGACAGCCGCGCTTTGGAATTGATGCGCACCGTTGACACGGTGGTGTTCGACATGGTTGGCAGCTTGACATTGGAGCAACCGGAAGTCCTAAGCATCCATACCTGCGGAAAATTCGAAAAATGGCAAGTGCTGGCCCACGCGGCAGCGGCTGGGCAATGGCAAAGCCACCCCATCGCCAAAGCGATTGTGGAAGAGGCGAAGCAGTGTGGCCTAATACCTCCTGACACCCTAAAAATCCGTTGCGATGCCGACTTTGGCGTTCAAGCCAGTATTGGCGGTCAAAGGGTGCATGTCGGTAGCCTGCTTTTTGTCGGCGACGGGTGGATAACCCTGCCCTCGGCACTGGTCAACAGGCAGGCTCAGTGTGCCGAGCTAGGCCATTCCCTCGTGTTCGTAACCGTGGACGGTGTCTTGGCGGGTGCCTTGGAATTGCGCCCAGCCCTGCATCCAAGCGCGAAGGAGGTTGTCGCCGAACTCAAGCGGCGAAATCTCAAGCTCGCCATTTTCTCCGAAGATCGCATCGAACCCACGCGGCAAATCGCCCAACGGCTAGGGATTGAAGAATGCTTCGCCGAGATGCTGTCCGAGGACAAGGCTCGCCAGATTGAGCACTTGCAGCAAGAGGGTCGCTCGGTCTGTTTTTTGGGTGACGGTGTCAACAATGCCACCGCCTTGCAATCAGCCAATGTCTCGGTTTCGGCAAGGGGTTTCACTAGCGCCGAACAAGAAGCTGCACAAGTTGTATTGATGGGGCAAAGCCTAGCGCAATTGCCCCTGTTTATCGACCTGTCCCAGCGTTTGGATTCCAACTTGGATACCAGCTTCAAGCTGAGTGTCGCCACCGCGGGCGGCATCATCGGCGGTGTTTTTCTGTTCCACGGAGGCATCGCTGGGATGGCCGCGATCAGCCTCCTTGCCAACATCGCGATGACCGGCAACTCCCTGCTGCCGTTGCGAAACCCACTGAAATGGGCGGAAAAATCCGCCGATCCCCTACCGGTCGCCCCGGCACGATGGATCGAACCATGATGACTGCCAAGCACGGGGAACATTGCCGCCATGTTCGTGCTTGAAACCTTTGTCCTCGGTAGCCTGCTTTATGCCGGTGGCAGGCTCGCCTTCCGTCGCAAACCGGCGCAGACGAAAAGCTCCCAAGCGCACCAGCAGACCGTCCTCGGCGCGATGGACGAACCGAAACAAAGCCAACAGGCCATAACCCAGGCACAGGCCAAACGCGACCTCCGCACCTCCCAAGTGGCATTGGGGTTGGCGGTCGCCGGGTCGGCTCTCCGCATACCGGCCCTCGGCCTTGCGAGCCTCCCCGCCATGCTGTTGGTGTTCGCCCCCGTCTACGGCGGGGCTTGGCGCGCCTTGCGCACATGGCGCATTGATGCGCAGGTTCTCGATGCCACCCGGGTCAGCGTCTGCGTCATCATGGGCTACACCGTCATCGCCGCACTCAACGCCCTGCTCCACGCATCAAGCCAACGCCTGTTCCTGCGTTCGGAAGAGGACTTGAGCAACACCCTACAAGAGTCGATGGGCCTGAAAGAACGCCTGGTCTGGGTCGAGTGCGGAGGCGTTGAGGTGCAAACGCCGCTGGATCAGATCAAGCCCGGCA
>CAIWDB010000315.1 GCA_903911305.1 uncultured Methylococcaceae bacterium
ATCTACATTTTGAAATTGAATTCCCATACGCTTAGTTTACATCTAGATTCAATGTGTTATAAATTTCTCTAACGACCAACCTTATCGGGATAGGCTCTTATAACCAAATGATCAACTGATCAACTGATCAACTGATCAACTGACCAATGGGACAATGGGACAATAATTAACGTAATAACCCACGCCGTCAGTTGCTTTTCATTATGACTGTCCAATAATTATAAACTATACATATTTTTGAATGGCAGCTTTGTGGCTGGCCAATTCAGTGGGCATCAGGCAGGTCACGACCCGATCCAGTCATACGTGAATCAAGGCTGGTCGGCTGCAACTTTATCCCCTTAGCCGACCTACGACTTTAACCGGGCATCGACGGCAGTGCAGACAAAGGAGTCATCCAATTCTGCTTACCTTATAGTGCTTTCGGCTAACACTTTTAAGGTGACACAGCAGACATCCCAATTATAATCAGTTGAGGTGCACAATTACCCCTTGCCCAAGACCCGCTAACATCGCCTTTTGGAACAGTCCGTTCCTGTCCCCGCACCACTTCGTAAGACAAATCCAGTACAAATTCCGAGCGACCACAACGCTTACAGAACGATTTCGCATCATAACGAGGGTCGGCGGCGGAATTGTCGGGTGTAACGAAATCATCATGAACATAATTGATCACCGAAAAGCTGGATCTTTACAGTTGTTGCTAGCTAAAAAATCTACGCTGGTTCTCTCCAGACCCCATATCTTCTTTCCGGCACGCTTCTGGTTTACTTTGTAGTGCTGGTTTCGTTCATCAAAATAGCGATCAATGGCCGTTTGTGCCGCTTTGACAGATGGGTAATCGCTACTGTGAATGATGGCACGAGCCATTCCACTAAAAACAGACTCGATCACATTAAGGAATTGGGCTGATGCAGGTAACGGCGCAAGCTCCAATGTGGGTAACTCCCCTTGACACTGCTTGTTGTGCTCTTCGACAAACGCTAGTAACTCCTTGGACATATGCCAAGATGCTGCATCCCATGATAGGTAGAGTTTCCTCATACCCTGGTATTTCTCAATCAGCACATTTGCCATTCGGATCATCTCGGTGGTGTTTTTTGCCTTTGAGTAGAAGTGGGTGACTTGATTTGTTGAAAGCTCCAGTGCAGCCGTGGCGATCAACCATCCTTTTGATTTCTGCCATTGAGGAACCGTTGGCTGAACCCCAGCTTCAACCAAGACCCGGCCTGCTTTCATTTTGATGGCGAACGGACCAAATTCGTCAATAGAGAAAAAGCGTTCGTCATGTTCTAGACGAGACAGAATGTCTTGAACATGCTGGAGTTTCTGTCGGTATTCAGGATCGTTACTTGTGAGAACAACGCGAGCAGCCCTCCAGCGAAATCCAGAATCTTTGATAATCGTGCGAATCACGCCATCACCAACCGCGAACCCTTGCGATTTCAGCGTCTGTTGCAAATCCTTCATCCGCCATGTTGTTCTGTTGTAGCCAGAAAGCGCAGGGGGTTCATGGAGCAGGCTAAACACCGCGCTTTTTAAATCAGGATCATCCGATTTTAGTTTCCTCATAGTTGGTTGGTAGAGCATCGTCCCACCAGTGGCCTCAAAATCGCCTATGTAGCCCCTGACAGTTTTTCGACTAATTCCAAGATGCTCCGCGATTGCACTAATGGCAAACCCCTTTTGCCTAGCAAGAATTGCAAGCACCCTCTTTCTGGGGTTGTGCGGATGTGGGGATAGCTGTTCAAGCAAGTCACTTGGGATTTGCGAGCCAATATCAGTTTGGCTTGGATTGCGTTCAAGGTGGTAGAGCAATTTCATCCATTCTTGCCTAATCTCATCTTTCTTTCGGATCGTGGGTGGCAGTTCCTTTTTCTTGAGGTCTTGTATTGGCGCATTTGTCCCGCGTTTGTATGGAATAGGTTTTTCGTGCTTTAACATCTTGCGAATGGTGAAACGGCTAATCTGAGTCGTTTTTGATACATGATGGATAGACTCGCCATCATCAAGAATCCTTCGGCGAATTCGCCTCCAGAAATACAAATCTTGATACATGATTTTCCTCCAAGTATTCAGGTGCGTTATGGACTATAGTCTACTACTTCAATGACAAAAATATCTTCTGGTATCCATCGGGCCGCCAGCCATCAACGACAGTATTTAATTTGCGTCTGCGCTGAGTCGAGTTGCCGCCGCCAAGGACGTGCTGGCCGAGTCGGGACGAGGAACAGACTGCTTACAGCACAGAGTACCCCATTCGCCAGAAAATTCTGTGCGACTGGTTTGTCCCCCGTTGCCGTCTCATATCATTAATTTTGATCAACAACAATGGAACTTGAGTACAAGTTTGTGAATGGCTGGTTTATGGCAGTACAGTTTTTTCTGAGTGAATGACAGCTTCGCGGCAATTAGACTTTAAGCCGCGTAGCCGCAACTAACCATTCGCCAATTAATGAAGTTAGGCAACTAAATACCCATTGCTGCCTGTCGTCATGAACATGGAAACCTAACGTAAAGTTAAGGTGCTGCGCGAGGGTTTATTCGCGCAGTCCCGCTTGAATGGGTTAGCTTTCTAGCCACCGTTAATGTGAGTTCTATACGACTTTTTTCAGCTTAATGTAAGCCTCAATCTCCACGTAACCATCCTTCCTCACGTCATTGAGATAGTGTTCCATTAGTGGAAAACCATCCGGTTCGAAGCCACTATTTGGGAACCAATTAGAATACAGCGACATGTGGAAATTAGTGGTTCCTTCTGGGGCACCTTTGTAGTGTGCAACAGCATATTTTCCAGACGGAATGACTACCTTAAAAAACGGTTCTACAATCAGGGTTTCGGGACTCACGACAATAACCGCCTCGTAACGGCATTTTTCAATAGGCGTAATCGTCGGATTGTCATGACAGAAAGCAAAGCGTTCCTGTTTATCATCTTCAATGCCGTTGTTGCGTGCCCATGCGATTAACTTATCCCACGTCTTGAATAATGATGCCGATTCATAGCCCGCTGGTGATGCCAGCGCGCACGCTACTTTTTCTCTAACTTCTACTATTTTCACATTCATATGTATTTCCTCAAATTGGCCTAAGTTATTTGTTACCCCATTGGCAACAATTTGAGGATATATATCTTTGATGTTGAAAGCCTTTCCGTGCTTGCTAAATAGTTTTCCAATCTTGCTGTTTTCTGTACTTATAGGCTTTCTTATCTGGCTTGGGCTAACACCGAAATACAACTTGAATGATTTCGCAAAGTTAGCGCTAGACGAAAAACCAGTGGCAACGGCAATTTCAGTAATGCTCAGCCCCTTCTTAAAAATGAGTAGATTGGCAGCGCGCTCAAGACGTTTACGACCCACATAGGCATTAACCGTTTCTCCCACTAAGGCAAGAAATATTCGATGAAAGTGATAAATTGAAAAACTGCTGGC
>CAIWDB010000316.1 GCA_903911305.1 uncultured Methylococcaceae bacterium
ATGAAATTGGTTTCTGCATCCATTTCCAAACCCGGCGGTCGTGACATTAACCAAGACGCAATGGGTAGTTTGCCCCCTAAGTCAGGCTTAGGGTGTTGGGTGGTTGCAGACGGGCGTTGCGGTCTTGCTTCTCAGTCGGCGGTCAAGGTGATCCTCGAAAACTTTGCCGGAAACCCGGCCATTTCCCAACCCGCCCTATTGCGGGTCATGGAGTGGGCGCAAACGAAAACCTTGGATTTACAGAGCGCACACCCCGTGAACCGTTCTATCTATGCCTCGGTCGCCATGTTTTGCAGTGGTGGCTTATCGGCGCTTTGGGCGCATGTCGGCAATGTAAGGGTCTATGTTTTTCGCAATGGGGAAATCATCTCTCAAACCAAAGACCATAGCATTGCACAGGCACTTGTCGATTCCGGCAAATTGACTTTACCCGAACTCCGAAGCCATATGGAACGCAAAAGTTTGCTTCGCACCCTCGGCGGTTTGGGTGGGATGCACCCAACCTTACCGGAAAGCCGCTTCAAACTTCAAGCGGGTGATTTGTTTCTAATCTGTACCGATGGCTTCTGGGAGCATGTCACCGAGTTGGAAATGCAGGCCGATTGGTGTAAAAGCTCAAGTCTGGAGGATTGG
Organism: uncultured Methylococcaceae bacterium; assembly: GCA_903911305.1. GTDB lineage: Bacteria > Pseudomonadota > Gammaproteobacteria > Methylococcales > Methylococcaceae > Methylumidiphilus. Next base: position 634 of record CAIWDB010000316.1, read on the forward strand.
CTGGAACGAATGGAAATGCGCATATTGACCGATGCCCCGACTGACCAAGATAACTACAGTGCAATTGCTTTGCAGGCGGAGCCTTAATATTCATGGCCGATGTCCTGTTGGGTGCTGCCCAGATTATCGGATCGCGTGATGAGCAGCAGGATGCTTATGGTCATATCAATGAAGACGATAAAGGATTTGATGTATACGAAAGCCTGATGGCAGTGGTTGCCGATGGCATTGGAGGCCATGCACACGGCAAGGATGCCAGTCAACTCGCGGCGAATGCGTTTTTACAGCATTATCGTGAAGGGCAACCCAGTAAGGATATCTGTTTGGCGCTATACAATGCTTTGATCCAAGCGAACCATGCGGTTTTGGATTTTGCAGAAAGCAAAGGGGAGGTCGAAAATTGCGGAACCACTCTAGTTGCAGTGGCTATGCATCCCGCTTCGCGAAGTCTTTACTGGATCAGTGTGGGTGATAGCCGCTTGTATTTTTTGCGGGATGGGCAATTGGCCCAATTCACCGCTGATGCCAATTTCGGCGATTATCTCGCGAAAAAAGTCGCACGCGGAATGGCAAGTCGGGAAGAGTTATTCGCAGAAGACAATCCCCATCGGCTCACCAGTTTTTTGGGGATGAAAAAACTAGGCAAGATTGATCGCAGTATTCGTCCATTTCCACTGCATGTTGGCGATGTGGCGGTGATTTGCACCGATGGCGTATACAATGCCCTGAGCAAGAAAGAGTTGGTCGATTGTCTGTCGGAGGAACCAAAATCGGCATGTGAGCGGATAATCCAAACCATCGCAGATAAACATTTGGAACATCAGGACAACGCTACAGTGGCTGTTCTTGTCTATGGATTCAATAGCAGGGCCAAAACTGATTTGCCGGTTAACCCAGCCACCACTGCAAACCAAGCAGAAAAGGAGACTGCCGGTCATGAATCAACAGACTCCAAGCCTCACGCTAAATCTCGCCTTTGGCTGTGGGTTCTGTTAGCGTTGGCCTTATCAGCTTTGCTAGGCTATGCTTGGCTAAGTAGGCAAACAATTGAGGTGATGGAGAAGAAAGCCGTTGAGGGAATCAAATTGAATGATGTGCTTGTGCCAAACGAAAAAAAACCTCTAACCCCCCATGTACGCAAGCCCTCAAGCAAAAAATAAACCTCTGATCGCTTAACTGTATATTGCAATATTGTTAACAGAATTGCTTATCAATGGTCGCAGAAGACCTTCTTACCGCGTAAAATAGACGACTTACCAAAATCATAATTAGAGAAAGGCATATGCCCACTTACAATACTCAAGCATTACGAACCATCGCCTTAGTCGGTCACGGTGCAGCCGGTAAAACCACCTTGGCGGAAGCGCTGCTCCACGCTGCCGGCGCTATCAAGAACAAAGGCGCTGTCGAGAAAGGCAATACCGTTTGCGACTTCGATGGTCAGGAGAAAGCCGACGGTCACTCCCTCTACAGTGCCATCACTCACTTTGAATACGAAAACACCCGAGTTCACTTGTTGGACACGCCGGGATACCCCGATTTTGCCGGTCAAGCCATCGCCGCATTGGCGGCGGTCGAAACCGTCTTAGTTGTGATCAATGCCCAAACTGGCATCGAACTGATGACCGAGCGCATGATTCGCTGGGCCAAGGAACGCCAACTTTGCACGATGATCGTCATCAATAAGATTGATGCTGAAAATGTGGATTTGCCTGGCTTGCTGGATGAAGTTCGCACCCGCTTCCGTGGCATCGTGCTTGACTTGCCGACCCATGGGGCGAAAGACGTGGTTGAAGTGCTGGAACATGATAGCGGCGACTCCGACTTCGGTTCCGTCTCCAAAGCGCACAGCGAACTGATCGAACGGATTGTCGAAGAAGATATGGTGTTGCTGGAAAAATACCTCGAAGAAGGCGAAGAACCCAAGCTGGACGAAATTCACAACCCGTTTGAGAGCGCTTTGCGCGCTGGTTTGGCCCCGATATTGTTCACCTCTGCCCGCACTGGAGCAGGTATCCGCGAATTGTTGCATGTCATTGCCACGCTTGCCCCCAACCCTACTGAAGGCAACCCGCCGCCATTCTACAAAGGTGAACCCAGTGGGCCTTCCGAAGCCTTCCATGCCGAACCGGACCCGGATCAACATGTGTTGGCCCATGTGTTCAAAGTTGTTTCTGACCCCTACATGGGCAAGGTCGGCGTGTTCAGGGTGCATCAGGGGACGATGAGGAAGGATGCCCAGTTATTCGTCGGTGACGGCAAGCGTCCGTTCAAAGCCGCCCATCTTTACTGTTTGCAGGGTAAGGATTTCGAGGAAATGGAAGCGCTGGTTCCGGGCGATATAGGCGCGGTTGCCAAAGTGGAGGACATCGAATTTGACTGTGTGCTACACGATTCCCATGACGAAGATCATATCCATCTAAAGCCGCTGAGCTTTCCGCATCCCATGTCTGGCTTGGCGGTGGAAACCAAGCGCAAAGGCGACGAACAGCGTTTGTTCGACATCTTGGAAAAGCTGGCCTTGGAAGACCCCACCTTCATCATCGAGCGCCGTCCATCCACCAACGAAACCGTCATACGCGGCTTGGGTGACAACCATCTAAAAACCAAGCTGGACAAGATGTCCAGCCAATATAAACTGGAAGTCAGCACCAGCATCCCTCTGATTCCCTATAGCGAAACCATTACTCAAAACGCAGAAGGCCATCATCGGCACAAGAAGCAAACCGGTGGGGCAGGGCAGTTTGGCGAAGTTTATCTGCGCGTTGAACCGCTGGAACGCGGCGAGGGTTTCGTGTTTGAAGATGCCGTCAAAGGCGGCACCATCCCCGGCAGCTTGATACCGGCAGTGGAAAAAGGGGTGCGCATGGCTTTGGAAGAAGGCGTGGTGGCCGGTTTCCCGGTCAACGATTTGAAGGTCATTGTTTATGACGGCAAGACCCACCCAGTGGACAGCAAGGAAATTGCCTTCGTGATGGCAGGCAAAAAAGCCGTGATCGAAGCGATCCGTGCCGCCAAGCCCATTGTATTGGAACCTATCGTCGATATTGAGATTATTGCACCTGATTCAGCGATGGGCGACATCACCGGCGATTTGTCATCCAAGCGCGGCCAGATTACCGGCACTGATTCCAAAGGCCATGGTCGCTTGGTCATTACCGGCAAAGTCCCCTTGGGTGAATTGGCCGACTACCAGTCGCGCCTAAACTCCCTGACCAGTGGGCGTGGTCATTACTCCATTGAATTAAGCCACTACGCCGCCGTACCGCATCTAGTCCAGCAACAGATGGCGGGTGGATTCAAGATAAAAGAGGAAGAGGAATAAGGCATTTAAGTTAAGGATTTTGAACATGCCAACCCCGTTTGTAGTCCCGGCTTTAGCCGGTCTTTTCGGGGTTGTCTTCCGCCTAAAGGCATAGGTATCTACACAAGTCCCTCCCCCCACCGGGGAGAGGGATTTAGGGAGAGGGGTGAATTGCCAGAAAGCTCGATAAAGCATAGGGTTGCCGTTTTATCGCCCTCTCCCCCTGCCAATACTGTTGAATTAAGCCATCCGCAGCCTGTTCCCCGAGCGAAGTCGAGGGGATAAGTCGAAGCGAACAAGCTAGCTTCGACTCCGCTCAGCCAGCGGTGGGATAGGGGCGATTCAAAAGACGGCGAAGCCACACATTCAACTCATCCCATGCTAATCCTCACCGCCGCTAAATTAATGTAGCCCCTATGAAGCGAAGCGGAATCCGGGTTGCCGATATGTCTAGGGATTATTTTGGAAAAAGCCAAGTAAGCATTACCCGCATTCCCACGTCTGATGCCCCTGTCTCCGGGCTTGTCGACCAATATCGGATTCCTGCCCCGATACTGATATCTTGAGAACCCATTTTCAATAATTTGCTTCCAATCAGATTGATCGGCACCGTCCAGCTTCGGTTTGTCCAGTCATAGGTTGCCTCGCTGATTATGGTAAACGTCCAAGCATTCGGGGTGATAAACGATACAAACGGTTGTAAATAGGTGATGCTAACATCTTTGCTGTCAGAACTGCCTGCAAATGACCAAATATGGTTGGCGACAAGGCCATACAACCAAGGGCCTTTTTCTTGAATAACCGCTATTGTAGGCCCTGCGCTCCATTTTCGTGTACTTGTCAGTGCATCCGTGCCGGTGGGTAGTAGGAAAGCTGTCCCAACCCCCCAAACCACGCCGGACTCCAAAGCCTTGGATGGAGTGACAAAAAAGCTCTGCAATGCATCACCCAAACCCGACTGAGTGCCTGAGTGGGGCAGGACATCGTGCTGGTCAACCACCGGAAGATTGGTGAGGGAAATCAAATTCCAATCGGCATTGAGACCTATCGGTATCGTCGGTTGGATATTGAGTTGAAACCTAGTCCCTGAAACCTTTCCCCCGGAGTAATCAGGATACGATCCAACATTACCGTCAAAATTAAATTGGAACGGAACACTAGTCAAATTCGCAATGGGGTTAGCCAGTTTCTTCGCCAGTTTTTCCGAATTGTCCGCCAAAGCAATAAGTGGCAGCAAAAATCCAAGGAATAAGTAATACTTCATTTCACGCTAACCTTCTGTGTATTAGCAGCCAACGTCAGTTTTGATATTCCATTTTAGAAAATCAGTATGCTCATGAAAAAACTATCGAAACTCATCTATATAAATAATATTCTTTCAATTAAATATATAGCTTAATGTGATGAGTTCATTTGAGCGTACTACTTGTTGGTTATTTTGTCTCAAGTGCAGTTACTACAGTATAAGTCACTCAAAACCTCAAGTCTATACGCTACAGCCTAATAGTATTATTGAAACTATTCTCGTATCTAAAATAGTTTTAAAATGTATTTCGATAATACTTTTGATAATACAGAAACCTATTCATGCTTCGTCCTCAAGCTTAGGAGGCTCAGTACGAACGGGTTAACTGATGTTACGCACGGGATGCAACCCTTGCTTATTTTCTAGCGAAACAGGAGTGTCAAAGCCTGTCCTGAGCGAAGTCGAAGGGCTTGCATTGACGGGCTTTAACACGCCTGTTTCGTTAGAAAATTAGCAAACTGTTGCATCCGTGCTTAAAATCACTCAACCACTCCCCACCACTTGTTATTCAACGGCCATAAACTGGAGTATTCAAAATGGACCAACTAACCGACTTAAAAGCCATCCTCCATTCAAAACGCGCCAATATCTACTATCTTGAACACTGCCGGGTCATGCAAAAAGACGGGCGGGTGTTATACCTGACCGAAGCCAAGGACGAAAACCACTACTGGAACATCCCCATTGCCAACACCACCGTCGTCCTGCTCGGCACCGGAACCTCCATCACCCAAGCTGCCATGCGCATGTTGGCCAGTGCCGGGGTCTTGGTCGGCTTTTGTGGCGGCGGCGGAACTCCGTTGTTTAGCGGTTGCGAAATCGAATGGTTCACCCCCCAAAGCGAATACCGGCCCACCGATTATGTGCAAGGCTGGCTGAAATTCTGGTTTGACGAACCCCAACGACTTGCTGCCGCCAAACGCTTCCAACTGGCCCGTCTGGATTACCTCAGCCAAACCTGGGCCAAAGACCGCGAACTCAAAGCCGAAAACCTATATAAAGATGACCCGGAGATCGCTCAAGCCTTGGATGGCTACCGAGCCGCCATCAGCCTCGCCCAACAACCCGGAGACCTGTTGCAACGCGAAGCCCTGATGACCAAACAACTCTACCGCTACACCGCGCACACCGTCCAATACGGCGACTTCACCCGCGACCACCAAGCCACCGACCTTGCCAACGGCTTTCTCAACCACGGCAATTATTTGGCCTACGGACTCGCCGCCACCACGCTCTGGGTGTTGGGCATCCCCCACGGCTTCGCCGTCATGCACGGCAAAACCCGGCGCGGAGCCTTGGTGTTTGACGTGGCCGACCTCATCAAAGACGCGATAGTCCTGCCATGGGCGTTCATCTGCGCCAAGGAGAAAATGAGCGAACAAGAATTTCGCCAGCAAATCCTGCAAAAATTCACCGAACACAAAGCCTTGGATTTCATGTTTGAACAGGTCAAACAAACTGCCTTGCAGGAGTCCCAACCATGATGGTGCTATTCGTCAGCCAATGCCAAAAGAAAGCCCTCAACCGAACCCGCCGCGTGTTGGATGCCTTTGCCAATCGCATCGGCGACAACACCTGGCAAACCGTCATCACCGAAGACG
>CAIWDB010000317.1 GCA_903911305.1 uncultured Methylococcaceae bacterium
AAAGAGCAAATTGAGCAGGAAATGAAACAGATTGAGCAGGAAAAGCAGCAAGTCGAGCAGGAAAAGCAGCAAGTCGAGCAGGAAAAGCAGCAAGTCGAGCAGGAAAAGCAGCAAGTCGAGCAGGAAAAGCAGCAAGTCGAGCAGGAAAAGCAGCAAATTGAGTGGGAAAACGCGCGGATACAGCATGACATGGAACAGGCTCAACAGGATTTAGAACTGGAAAGGATGGAGAAACAGGTGGCTTTGAAAGAAAAAGAATTTGCATTGCAGGAAAGGCAAACTATGCAAGAGGAAATTGAACGGCTCCAAGTATTATTGGATCAATCCAAGCAATAATATATGACAGAATCGCCGAAATATTATTCCTTGGGCTTTTCATCCTGTATCGGTTCCTGCTTTTCATCCTTCTTTTTTTCATTGGGATCAACCACCAAAAACGTCCCCGTGGTCATGCCCATATTGCAACTCCACGGGATAATGCCTTCTTGCTGCGGGGTGAACTCAATGATTTGCTCACCCTTCTTTAAGGGGACATCCAATCCTAGCTTAGGCACTACCACCCCAGTGACACAGGACTGCTGACCATCATTATGGATTTTCCATTTCACCGGCACGCCTTTTTGTAACACAATCTGACCGGGCGTTTTGTCCTGTCCATTGAATGTCATTTCCACCAGTTGATAGCCTAGCATCGACTTGGACATATCCAGCCCGGTCTTGTCACGCAGTTGCGATGTCACCCATGCAAGACCGGTGGTCATATCATATTTGGCTCCGCTGAGCACCAAACCCCGGTTAAGCATGATCGCGCCCAGCACCACGACTATAGCCCCGGAGAAACGGATAATTTTTGGTGCCAATGATGCCGATGCCATGCTGGTCAGCATACCGAAACCCAACATTACCGGTAGCGTACCTAGACCAAAGACAAACATGAGTTTGGCTCCTTCCAAGGCACTCCCTGTACCGGCTGCCATGACATACATGGCTTGCAACGGCCCACAAATGACCATTAAGCCATTCAGCAAACCAATGACGAAAGGATGACCGTATTTGCGCGATTGCGCTCCGATGAAACGTAGCAGTGTTGGCGGCGTTTTAATGCGGAAGTTGCGCAATGAAGGCCATACATTAAGCAGGCTTAAACCGAATAGCAATAAAAACACGCCCGCGACCATTCCCACGATGCCGCGCACCTGCGGGGTGAAAGCGATGATGGAACCCATCAGGCCAAAACCAGCCCCAATCGCGGTATAAGAAATCGTTTTTCCCAAGCCATACAGCAAATGCCCACTATAGCGAAGCTTGCCGGTGGAAGTGGATTTGGTCGCGTAGCTCAATACCAACGCACCGCACATGCCCACACAATGAAACCCGGTCAAAAAACCGACGAGGAATAGCAAGCCCAAACTCATGTCCAAGCTAAGTTCTGGAACGCTGGTATTCGAACGAAGACGGGCATCTAAATAAATAATCAAAGCGATACCGGCAATCCCAAATAGGAAAGCTAACGTGCGCCTTGCCAGCACTCGGCAACGACTGGATAAACTGGGACGGATTTGAGTTGAATTAGGCTTCACCGGGTCTTCTGACAAAATGGTTGAATTGAATAAAAACAGCATATCGTTATAAGTATATGCAATAATCACACCAAATACAAATAAATCAATAAGTTAAGCCAAACACAAGGGGTTACAAACTTTTGTGGATTGTTAGTCAGACAGTCATTCAAGGCACACTGTGTCATATCACACAGCAATCATCGTCATATCCCGCAAATTAATCGCGAACAGGCATTGCTCTACATATTAAGCGCTAGCACTTTCATAAACTTGGAATGTTGGCGCGAAATTTGTTTAGTAAATGCCATGTTTACCGATCCTAACCCATTTCAACGAGGTGCATCATGAATAACAAACAACTCGCCATGTCCAACACGAGCAACAATTCGGGATCACTTGCTTTAGGCACAGGGCTGGCCTTCGCCTCTTTGATCTTAGTACCAGCCCTAGCCGCAACCTTTGGGGTGGGACCTAGCGTCACGGGGGCATTGCGCATGGCCTTGATGAAAGCATCCAACCGCGCATTAAACGGTTAAGCCTCCTCCACGGGTTAGCACCACCACCACTTCGATGCACCTATGCCTTTCGAATGCCAGCCAAATCCGCCCTACCCCAGCCGGCCCAGCACCAGTGCTGCTAATCTGGGGACGTAGGCTTCCCAAATCCGATAATGGGTTTGCAATACCCATCATCGCTATGGTTTGCCGGCCTTACTTTCATCTGACTGTTTTCAAACATTGAACTCTAAGTCAGGCTGAGCATAAAAATCTTCCCCCCTCAGTTAAAGATAAGCGATAATAAGCAGAAAGATTGACAACGATACATTCTATTCGAGATGACTGAAAACCCTTCCAAAACTTGCGACTTATGCGGTTTGCCTGTCGAAACACCTGATTTTTCGCTACTTACCGTAAACGGACCTAAACAATTTTGTTGCGAGGGTTGCCACGGCATTTATCAAATGCTGCATGAAGCGGAATTGGTAGATGACGTTGATGCCGTCGATTCCACTAAATAACTGAAGTTCAAACGATTTGGCACTCGATTGTGCAGAGGAATCTTAGCTACTAATTGGCACTTATTTTTCAACTTAAACACTGAGGTGAGTAATGGCACATGTACATGGGGTAGCCGCTAAAGGTGCGGCTGAAGCAAGCAAACATGCGGCTTCGGCCGCCCACCATACCGCCCAAGCCGCCCACGCGGCAACCGTGCATGGTTCTCATCTGGCCGAGGCGGCAAAACACGCAGCCCAAGCCGCAGCAGGGCAATCCATCGCGGCCCCGGCAGCGACTTCCTTTCACAATCTGGCAAAAGGTGCTGTGGCCACCGGGGCCGCTGTGACGGCAGGTAGCCAAGCCAGCAGATCATTTATCAGCAGGGTTTTAAGGCATCCTGTGTTCGTGTTCGGTCTAGGCGTGGCGGTTGGCTATACTGTCCACAAATATCGAAAGGAAATCATTGCGTCCGCCAACCGGGCAGCGGAGACGAGCAAGGATTTTGTCCTTCAGCAACGGGAAAACCTTGAAGACCTTGTAGCCGACAGCCAAGACACCGCAAACTCCTAAATCTTTGTTCGCCGACATACGCGCCCATCGCTGGGCGCGTCTTATGGGATAAGCTTTCATGTCATTAGCCAAACACATTTTCGTGCGTTACTCCTCAGAGGGGCATTTACGATTCGCCCTTCCTGAAGCATTGTGCCAAACCCACACAGCACAAAATCTGGAAAGGGAACTGAAACGAATCGAAGGCATTTATCGCGTCGATCTTTATCGGAAACAGCAAAAACTTTCGATCCGCTACATTGAGGGGGTGACCAATGCTAAAACCGTCGCCCGCGCATTATTTGACGCCTTGGACAATATCAATGAACAACCCTCAGCTTCGGGCGATATTGCCGTGCAGGAAGAGGAACCAGGCTGGGTAAAAGCCAAGTACGAAGAGGCTAAAGAAACTATCACTGCTCTTGGGATAATCGCCAAAGGGACAGGCAATGCCAGCGCATCGGCATTGATTCCCGACAAAGAAAAATTTGCCATTGAATTTTTCACTGACATCCTTGTGTTGTATTTGATCAAACTGCACTGGCATTTGATTTTGGGACACTGGATTCGGAACCCATGGCAATACCGCTCCGAATGGATGGCGACAATTTATATGATATTCCTACTTGTCCGTTCCAAAAAACCAAAAAAATAAACTCTCTATGGATACTGGCCCAGCCCTACCCTCCCTAAAGAACTGCCGCGTCGTTCATCAGACGAGGCGGCGGGTACGCATTATTGCCCCAAGTTTGCGTAAAGCCACCGAACGCTCGTACCTCTACGAAATCTTGCTGCGCAAACATCCAGCCATCCGCCATGTTGAACTCACTGCCGAAATTGGATCAGTGGCCGTATGGTTCAACCCGCACATGCTTCCCAAGCAAAAGCTATTCGCTGTCCTGGATGCCGTGCTGGGGAACTTGGGAAATGCCTCCCCCTTCCAAAAATCCACCATTGCACAAGACATCGACCAACCGGAACGAGACTACAACCTCGCAGTGGAGGGAATGACATGCGCTTCTTGTGCTTTGTTGATCGAAATGGTGTTGCGCCGCGACCCGCGTGTTGCCGATGCCAAGGTCAATTTCGCCACAGAAACGGCGACGGTGCGGGCACGCATGGACCGTGAGGCATTGAACGGCAAGCTAGAGGGCATTGGCTACAGCGTCCATTCCCTCGATAGTTTGGCGCAACGCCGGTTGCAACTGGAACGGGAAAACCTGAGGATAGACCAAGCCCGCAAGCGTTTGATGTGGGCCAGCCTGTTTAGCGCCCCCGCCATTGTGTTGGGAATGTTAGCGCCCCATACCCGCTTGGTTGGCATTCTTGAACTCATCCTGACAGCCCCCGTCGTCCTCTGGAGCGGAAAGCCCTTCTTTGACAAAGCCATTAAACTAGCCAAGCAACGCACAGCCAATATGGATAGCCTGGTGGCGATGGGTGTGGGCGCGGCTTTCGGCTATAGTTTGGTTTCTTTGCTTCGCGGCAAGCGTGAATTCTATTTTGAAGCCGCTGCCGCCATTGTTGCCTTTGTGTTATTGGGGCGATATTTAGACGAACGCGCCAAAGGGCAAGCCCACGAAGCCATCCGAAAACTGATTGACCTACAACCACAAACCGCCAGCGTGTTGCGCGACGGACAAGAGTGCGTTGTTCCCATTGATGACGTAGTTGTAGGCGACTTGTTGTTGGTCCGTCCCGGCGAACGCATCCCCACCGATGGCGAAGTGGTCTCCGGCATTTCCACTGTGGACGAATCCATGATTACCGGCGAATCAATGCCAGTGGTAAAGGAGGTTGGGCATTTCGTCACGGGCGGTTGCATCAATGGCAATGGTTCGTTGCATGTGCGTGCCACTGCCATCGGAGCCGATACCGTATTATCCGGCATTGTTCGCATGGTGGATCAAGCCCAAGCGGGCAAATTGCCCATTCAAAAAATGGTCGATCAAGTCTCGGCAGTGTTCGTGCCAACGGTCATGGTCATTTCGGCGGCGACTTTTATTGGCTGGTTGGCGGTGGGGGCAGCACCAGGTTTCGCATTCGCCGCCTCCATTACCGTACTACTGATTGCCTGTCCCTGTGCCTTGGGTCTGGCAACACCGGCTGCCATCATGGTGGGAACCGGGCAGGCTGCCAAGCGTGGAATATTCATCCGCAACGGCGAAAGCTTGGAAATGGCATCAAAACTGACGGCGATTGTGTTTGACAAGACCGGCACGATTACCGAAGGCAAGCCGCAAGTCACCGACTTGACCAACCTGTCCCGTTTGTCCGATAACAAACTATTGGCGTTGGCGGGTTCGGCAGAAATGCATTCCGAACATTTTCTCGGCAAAGCCATCCTCGCCCATGCCCGAGAACTTGGCTTGAAGCTGGAAGAACCTGCCTCATTCCAAAACGAACCCGGACGGGGAGTCCAAGCGCAAATTGGCAAACATGTCCTATTCATCGGTAATCGTCACTGGTTGGAAGAACACGGCATCGCCCTTGGCAAGGCGGAATCCATTGCCGCCGAATTGGGAAGCCAAGGCAAAACCCCGGTGTACATGGCGGCCGACGGCAAAATTGCAGCCATTTTTGGCATAGCCGACAAGGCGCGCGACAACGCCCGCGAGGCCATCGCAAATCTTCACGCCATGGGGGTCAAAACACTGATGGCGACCGGCGATGTGCAAGCTGCCGCCCATTACATAGCCGAACTGGTGGGCATTGACCATGTTGTCGCCCAAGCCCGCCCCGAGGATAAGCTAGCCATCATTCACGAATGGCAGGCCCGTGGCGAGAAGGTCGGCATGATCGGCGACGGCATCAACGACGCACCGGCGCTTGCCGCCGCTGATGTCAGCATTGCCATCGGCGGCGGGGCCGACGTGGCAATGCAAACTGCCGACCTAACCCTCGTCAATGGCGACATCGCCAAAGCCGCCGAGGCCATGGAACTGAGTGGCTTCACTATCCGCGTCATACGTCAAAACTTATTCTGGGCCTTTGGTTATAATATCGTTGCCATTCCTATTGCGGCATTAGGCAAGCTAAATCCAATGATCGCCTCAGCCGCGATGGCGATGAGTTCGGTTTCAGTGGTGCTTAATTCATTGAGGCTCCAAAAGAAATAGATATGTACTCCTGTCAATCACCACTATCAATAAGTTCTGCATCAAAGTTGAACGCCATCCACTGCAACTTGCGCTTGGGCAAACCGTCTAAACATGCAAGAATAAGACAACTTTAACCTTAAGACTTGACAAACAGATGACCACCAACCCCTCGCCTCTACTCATAGACCGCTTTGGACGCATCGTGGACTATCTCCGCGTTTCAATCACAGACCGTTGTGATTTTCGCTGCATTTATTGCATGAGTGAGAACATGGAGTTTTTGCCTAGGGCGCAGATTTTATCCTTGGAAGAAATAGAGAAAGTTTGTCGGGCGTTTGTAGAATTAGGCGTGCATAAAATTCGCATTACAGGTGGCGAACCGATGGTACGCAAAGGTGCCATGGATTTGTTGAGAAATATCGGTCGGTTAGAGGGTTTGCGGGAGTTGGTGTTGACCACCAATGGCTCACAGTTGGAGGCATTGGCTGGTGACTTAAAAGCATGTGGCGTCAAACGCATCAACATCAGCCTAGACACCTTGGATGCAGCGCTGTTCAAACAAATGACGCGAGTGGGCGACTTGAACACCGTGCTGCGAGGCATTGATGCGGCAATTGCAGCCGACTTCCAACGAATCAAGCTTAACGCCGTGATTCTAAAAAACCGCAATCACCAAGAAGTACGCAAACTAGTGGATTTCGCCATCGCTAAACGGATTGATATCAGTTTTATTGAGGAAATGCCGTTGGGGATGATCGAATCCCACGACCGTGCTGAGGAATATTATTCAAGCGACCAAATAAAGGCTGATTTGGAAAGCCATTTGACCCTACTGCCCGACACCACCCATACTGGCGGGCCATCGCGGTATTTTCGAGTGGCGGATTCAGAAACCAAGGTCGGCTTCATATCCCCCCATAGTCACAATTTTTGCGGCGACTGCAACCGGGTCCGACTGACTGCCGAAGGTCGCTTGCTATTGTGCCTAGGCAATGAGCACTCAGTCGATTTAAAACAGATATTGCGGTCAAACCCCGATAATTTACCCGCATTGAAAAACGCAATTGTCGATGCTATGCAGATCAAGCCGGAAAAACATGATTTTGACCTTTCAGAGAAACCCGTCATATTCCGGCATATGAGCGTGACCGGCGGTTAAATCAACTGATAATTATCGGCTTTGCTTTTGTTTGCCACGGCCGGCATTGACTGTCGCCGTTAAACACCTAATTCAGGGTTGGGTGATTGTGTAGCCCTTCTGGGCAAGCAACTTCAAAATACCTTTGTTTCCGCCGAGATGGTCCGCGCCCACCACGACAAAATAAGTCCGCCCATCGTTTGTCAATTCCACCAGCCTGTTAACCATCCTTTCATTACGATCCAAAAGAAACGTCTTATACAGGTTGGAAGCTGCTTGGCCGGAACCAAAGCTTTGTTTCACGATAAGATCCATGGCTTCAGCGTCCCCCTCCTCCCAAGCGTTGAAATGAGCCTTTTCGTAATCTTCCCCTTGAGACAACTGCTTCAAGGTATGAAGCAACATTTCTTCTTGATCCTGGTCGGAAAAATGGTCGATCAAATCGATTTCAGTCGCCTGATTTTCAAGTTCGATAACCGGTTTTTTGCCTTGTGCCTGCTGGATTAATAACGAATCAATGGCATATTCTGTTTTGTAGCCCAATTGATTCAAGAAATGTGCATTTAACATAAGGGCAGCAAGCCAAGGTTTGGCGACTTGCAAAGACTCTTCATCCATACCCAGTTGCTTGGCTATTTCCAAGGTTTCCTTCCAAGTGGCTGGCTTGATATGATCTTCCAGCTTGCTCTTGTCAGTGTACAGACCTTTACCCTGCGTGGCATTTGCAATATCCTTCAGACCGATTTTTTCCATATCCGCCTCCACCACCAACACATCTGCCCGATTGAACGGGTCGGTCACCAATTGCGGTAACGAGAACGGATTTCGCCCCCCATTATGCAAGGAACCGAGAAGATACAGCGTAGACTTGCCATTCACCGCTTTCCAAAAAAATGCCTGGCTTTCTTGTTTAGAACCCATCTTGGAAAGACTACTGGACAATCTTTCCACCGTCATTTCTTGACAGGGCTTGTCTTGATAATTCGTCTGTTTCTGCTTGTCCACACATTTGTATAGGGTTGCCATGGCTTGACTTTCAACCATAAGCAGCAAAAAAAATGCTGCAAATAACTTAGCTCGGTTAGCAAAGGGTAAAGTCATTGATAGTTTCTCTGGGGGTGATCGGGTAGTCATTCAACATCCACCCGTCATGAATTTTGAATACACCGTCGATTATGAAAAATGCCAGCATCATTTTGTCCTTGGCTTTTAATTATTATGCTTACAATAAGGCAAGATCATGCCTGCCTACAATAGAATGGACTAAGTTTTTTTCTATTAATTCTTGACTAGCCATCTCGACATACTTGGCATTGCCTAATCGTATCATCATCAACATATAAAAATAGCCGTGTGGAAGCTTCGGACAACCAGACACATGCCGTAAACGTTGGTAAGGTTTCCCCGCATGAGTATGATGATCGGCATGACGGGAGAGACCGATGAAGGAATGCAAAGTAAACCAAGAATCGGTATCCCAAGCGCAATTGCCTGCCAATTTAGAGCCGTTGCGGATCAAGCCCCAATGCTGAAGATAATTGACAGCCTCTAGCATTCGTAAGGCAACCGCAGCCTGATAGACAAACATTAGCCATGCGATAACACCATAATATTGAAAAATTAGCACAAACAAACCAAATTCTATCACCAATCCGTGCAACATGCGATTGCGAAATAGCCTTCCCATACCCTTTCGATGTTGCAGCCTATGAGTTTCCAAGTGCCAGGCATTCCTTAACTGGCCAGAAACCGAACGTCGAAAAAAATCGGAAAACATTTCCCCGAAACAGGCAGTCGCAGGATCGGCAGATGTGCCTACCATACGATGATGACCATGTGCATGTTCCAATGCAAAATGGTCATAACACACCGTCCAAAGCAGCATTCGGCCCATCAGGCGCAAATGCCTTGCACGGCGGTGTAACAATTCATGGGCAATGGCAATGCCAGAACAACAGGAAGTTGTACCCACGAGAATGCGGAACATGACAATATGGGCCGCACTTGTGGCAGAATCTAAAGGCGTTGACCAAACAAGTCGACTAGTGACTTCCAACAACAAGATTATATTGGCGATCTGCAAGGCAAACAAAACATATAGGCGGGCATCAAACCACCAATCCATCGCGCTGGGTTTGGGGATGCTTTGATCCTTTGGGCTGAAATAATCGGCGATAATGCATAACCAAACAGGCATAGTCCATATCAAAGCGGCATTCCAAGTATGAGGGGCTGTGGACAGACAAAGGAAGGTGGAAAGTGGCAAAATGAAACACAACACTCGCTCAGCCCAAAGCTTTAGGCCTCCGATAAAAATTGAACGTGGAACACTCGATACGCTTGCATGATTCAGATGAAAAATGGACATGGCACTTTACAATAATTCTTTCCTATAATTTGACAAAACATCCAAATGGCCGCAAAAACATACTATATTGGTTTAGGCGTGACTTACCACGACCCTGCCTTGGCCATCATCGACGAAACCGGCACACCTCTCTTTGTCGAAGCGAGCGAACGCTATTTGCAATACAAACGGGCAATCAATTGCGAACCTGACAACCTGAACAGAACCCCTCAGTTGCTACGCGAATTCTGCCCAGATGCGGGTCGATTCGTAGTGGCAACCAGTTGGCGCAGAAAAAGGCCATGGTATGAGAACCTTATGTCCTCATTGGGCCTGCTGGAAACTAGAAGGCTCCATCGCCAGGGAATCAAAAAACTAGGCTCTCCCTTGAGCAACCTCCATATTCACCACATGATGGCCAGCAACCGTCTAAGCCTTGCCCGCGCCGGTTTGAACCTCGCACGACTGCTAGCGGAGCAATACGCCTCGTCCACCGTTCAATTTTATGATTTTGACCATCACGACACCCACGCTGCCTCAGCCTGTTACGCCAGCCCCTTTAAACAAGCTTCCTGCGCCGTGGTGGATTCCTATGGTGAAAACGGTTCCATCTGTTTCTACCGTTATCGTGATGGAAACTTGGAGCGCCTACATGAATCAAAAGGCTTAGGTAGCCTAGGCTTATATTACATGCACATCACCGCCTTGTGTGGTTTTGATTGGATGCAGGGCGAAGAATGGAAAGTCATGGGCCTTGCCCCTTATGGTCGATTGGACGAAGAAGTGTACAACTTGCTTCAACACGTACTGACCGTAAACCAACTCAACTTGGAACATCCCCGCAATCGATTGTTCCCTGCCTTGTCTGCTTTGGAGAAAAAGCGCAGGACAACCGATGAACCCAGTGAACGGGCCGCCGACTTGGCTTACACCGGACAGTATTTTTTTGCCCAGATCATGACAGAGATTCTGTCGAATTTTCATACCGCCTACCCAAACGATTATTTGGCACTGGCAGGCGGATGCGCGCTGAACTCTTCGTTCAACGGACATATTATCCACAACACGAATTTCAGCAAGCTTTATGTCCCCCCTGCCCCGGCTGACGATGGAACCGCTTTGGGCGCGGCATGGCTGGCGTTTACTAGGGACCATGGCGCTTTTCCAATTTCATCATCACCCTTGTCGGCCTATCAAGGTTCTACATTATCCACCGATGCACTGAAAAGGTTGGTGCGATTTTCTGCCGGGTTGGAAATACGGCACTTGCCGGATTCGGTCTGCCAAGAAACTGCCCGCCTGCTCGCTCAAGGCAAACTAGTCGGATGGGTTCAAGGCAGGGCCGAATTTGGTCCGCGGGCTTTGGGAAACCGATCCATCCTCGCCGATCCACGCGAACCCGGCATGAAGGCGAAAATCAACGAAAGAGTAAAATTTCGCGAGGAATTCCGCCCCTTTGCCCCTTCCATTCTGCATGAATTCGGGCCAGATTATTTTGAAGATTATCAAGAAACCCCCTACATGGAAAAAGCCTTACTTTTCCGCAAGGAAGCAGCCGTGCGTGTACCCGCCGTAGTGCATGTGGATGGTACGGGACGCTTGCAAACGGTCAAACAGGATTGGAACCCCTTATTTCACCGGTTACTCACCGCTTTTCACCACGAAACAGGGATTCCGTTATTGCTGAACACAAGTTTCAATGTCATGGGCAAGCCTATTATCCATTCGGTGGAAGATGCGGTGTCAGTGTTTATGACCAGCGGACTCGACATTTTGGTTATCGGTGACTGGCTATTCGCCAAACCGGAGGTCAGATGAACGGTCAATTTATGCCAATTGAAGGCGAAGAAGGCTCTCTTCGCGATCAGTTCCATCGGTTTGCCAATGCCAGGGAAAACCCACAAACTCTGGCTGAAACCAATGACTACTTAGTTTCATTATTAGCCGAAACGCCAGAGCAACCGGATAAGTTTTGCTTTAACGAAATGAATCCCAACACAGATGAAGCAGCAGTGAAACTTCTGCCCACACCCCAACAGGCCCATGCAGGCTTGATAGCTTTCCATGCCCCGCTGGCCCTCATTGAAGGTTCATGGTTGCAATCGGTAGCCTTGGCTGGCAATCAACACAAAGAGCCAGCCTATAAGCTTTTCGCCTGTTATCTGGCGATGCTCGGATATGACGAATCGGATTCACCCGCCTTCGCCTATCGCGGATGGATGAACCAGAAGCGCATTAGCTTACCCGATCCAAGCTCTTGGCGTTTTGCACACAATCCCCGAGTGGGTGCCTCGGCACTGCATTTCGCCAATGTGCAATTGGCCTTAGGAATGCATTCGGCCAGCTTTTTGCCGGAAACCCTCGGGTTCACTCTGGCCTACATGAAAAGCAAGTCGTGTTGGAGGCTTGCCGCCCTGAAAACCCATAGGCGTGACGCAATCCTGACAAGCTTCGCCACTCTACTAAATAGCGCATTGCAAACACTTCGGGCTGATAGTAAAGAATTCACTAGAGCTTGCAAAGGCTTCGTCTTGTATAAAACTATTGAAACAGACTACCTAGCCAAATTGAATGCCTATGCCAATGGCACAATGTCACTGGACGAACAGGTGGGAGAAATTTTTCTCCGCAAGCGCACTTTCGCTAGAGGCTACCATGCCAAGGTTAACCTAGGTGGACGGGGGTTGGAAGAATGGTTCGCCGAAACGCCCTTCGACATGGCAGGCTTCCTTGAAGAATTCGCCCATTCCAGCTTTGCCAAAACTAGAGAAGGAGGGCGATTATTCGATCAATTGACTGGTTTCGGCGGGCCCATGTTCGGCGTATTCGACAAGCATGAGATGACATTGATAAATGCTTGGCTGGATAAAGCCGAGGCTAAGCAGGATGCTTTCGTGTCAATAAACCAAATTGCGCATACACTGAAGCCGACTGAACCAACAACTCAGGTAAAACATGGACAAGTCAAAAGCCGAGCCCTACCCTTTCTCAAATCTATCGACAACCGCAAGCTATTTCATCTACTAGTCAACCAAGACTTCCAACCCAGCACACTGACCGCAGCGCAACAAAGGGTTGAAAAGACCTTGGCCCAAACTCGCTTTTTCTTGCGTGACAAACATCCGAATGATCGTTTTTTCGAATACTCGCCAACCGCTTTCACTCAGCGAATTTTGCAAATTCATGACACAGGAATCAGCCAATTCAAACCACTCCAAGGCGAGCCAAGTTTGCGCCGTGAAGAATACATCTGGGCCATACGTCAGTTTGCCCCGGCGATACTCGTTGACGGATGTTGGTTACAACATTTAGGGGAAGCAGCAGAACAAGGTCAGCGTAAAATCCGCCTCCTACAGCGCATCCATGCAGAGGAATTGGGAGAGGGGAAAATCGAATGGAACCACCCGAAGATCTACCGCGATTTGCTCAATGACTTGACAATTGAACTTCCACCGCTAGATAGCTTAGATTTCGCTTATCACGCCAGTCTTCTCGATACTGCTTTTGATCTGCCCAGTTTTCTGCTTGCCATTGCCCAATTCCCCAAAACCTATTTGCCAGAATTGCTCGGCCTTAATCTGGCCATAGAACTAAGCGGGCTTGGAACTGGTTATATGCGATTGGCGGAAGGTTTGCGCCACTGGAAGATCAACCCCTTGATTGTCACCTTGCATCTCTCCATCGACAACCTTGCGGGCGGTCACGCCGCAATGGCCTGTGAAGCCATACAATTACACATGGATGAGGTATTGTCTTGCGATGGAGAAGACTATGCGAAAATAATTTGGCATCGAATATGGAATGGTTACCGATCCTTAGAAGGTGTCACCTACTGTTTTAGACTGGCACTGATTCTAGGGTTTTTGAGGCGGTTTATGCCGCAAAGATTGCTAAGCTTTTCAAAAAACAGATATAATTCAATACAATCCAATATTTTTAACAACGACTTATAGGCGTAAGGCAATGAATTGTCCATTCCCACAAGATGCCATAACTTGGCTACAAGATTTGAAAACTGTTCGGCTTAGCCCTACTTGCACTGCTAACTGCCATTTTTTCCACCGTTCTCATTGGACGCGACGTGGGCGGCATGGCTAGGCATGAGAGCGAGATTCTCGCAGAACTGAAGAGGCTTCATGATAGAATTGATCGAATGGAAACTTCACGTCCGCATGAAACTGGCAATAACGTGAACAAAACCAATAGCCCACAGTTGGAATGATAGCCCTCAGTGTTTGAACACATTTAGAAAAGAACGAATGACTCAGCAAGCGGCAATGTCTAGAAATGCATTACCAGCACTAGTCTTGCAACGTGTGATCGCATTACTGATAGTTGCTGTGACGGGCTATAGCGTTGCGCATTACCCTTACGCAGTGATTTTGCTAAGCCTGCTATTAGTTGCCTATGCCGTATGTCTGATTATTGTACCTTCTGCTTGGTTAATGGCACTCCCAATACTATTACCACTAATCAATTTGGCACCTTGGAGCGGAAGGTTTTTTCTTGAAGATTTTGATTTTTTCATTTTGCTCACTCTGGCTAGTTCGCTTTGGCACGGTGATTACAGCAGGACAAACCGACCACAATTTTCCTTACCACCTACCCTATTGATCATTTTTTTCTTAACTACCCATAGTATCGCCGCTTTACGTGGACTACTCCCTATCGTAGCAATAGATGGGAATGCATTCAGTAGTTATTACAGCCATTACAACGCGCTAAGGGTAGGTAAATCATTGATTTGGGCCGTGTTGCTCATACCGGCCCTATTACGTGCATTTTCTAATAACCAAGACCGGGCACGCCACTATTTAATATCTGGCATTAGCATTGGTTTAATCGGCATGGGGATCGCCGTGCTTTGGGAGCGCGGCGTATTCAGCGATTTAATCTATGGCGATACTATTTACGCCAAACTTAGAAATCTGACAGACTTCAGTACTGATTATCGAATAACTGCTCTTTTCTCTGAAATGCATACTGGCGGTGAAGCTGTCGATGGATATATTGCTTTAACATGGCCGTTCGCCTTGGCCGGGTTTGTGTTGGCAGTAACCCGCTTTGAAATGGGTATTCAATTACTTGCACTATCTGCGGGACTGTATTCTGCACTAGTCACCTTCTCAAGAGGGACTTATATTGCCGTAGGAGTTTCCCTATTGACATTCGCCACACTGTATGCTCTGAGCCATTTACGACGGGAAGTCTCTGGCAAACAATCTTGGCCAATACCGATTGTCTTATTGCTTGTCGTTGCCATTTGCTCGACACTTTATGGAAAAGGAGGTTTCTATGCATTAATAGCCGCTTCAGGCATTTTCGGAAGCGCCATACTACTTAGCTTTCTAAAATTCCTACGCCGTGATATACGTGCGATGTTGCTTGCATTAACATTCTTTGGAGGATTAGCCCTAATGATGCGAGGGATGCTGACATCCAAGTGGGTAAGCAATGGTTTTAGCGAATCAACGATAATGTGTCTACCCAGTTCTTTTTTATTACTAATGTCGGGAATTTTCATCGGTAGCCGCACACGAGAGGTATTCAATCTCCGCGAACTCGCCATTAGCTTAACTTTTGTCATCACCCTGATTTCAATATGCGTCCCAGCTTTGTCTGGTAGCTATATGAAAAGCCGTTTTACCACCACGCAAGATGACTTTGGTGGTCGATTGGATCACTGGAAGCATGCTGTTGCATTAATGAATTCGGATTGGGACACCTATCTTATGGGTATGGGCTTGGGTGTATTCCCAAGAAGTTATTTGTGGGGAAAGGAAACAGAGAAATCCAGTATTGCAGCACTCCACGAAGATGGCATCAATACTTATCTAAGGCTTAGCAATAGCATGGACTTGGCGATGGGACAGCGAATTAACTTAGAAGCTAACCAGACATATAAGCTTTCGCTAGACTATAAAACAAAAGCCAACATTGGCACTTTAGACATCAGCATTTGTAGGCGCAATATTATCGTCCCTTGGGACTCCGATTGCATTTCAACGTCAAGAGCCCTTCAAGCGGGTCAATGGCAACACTTGGAATGGGAATTCAATATGGGCCAAATCGGTGATGGGGTTCGTTTTGGTCGACGCCCATTGGTACTTCGCCTCACTCATTTTTATTACAAACCTCAAGGTGATTACAACTTACCCTTGAATTTTATCGACCTCGATAAGATCCAATTAATGGATGGCTACGGATGGGATTATCTGACCAATGGGCTATTCGACAATGGCTTGGATAATTGGTTTCCTACCTCAGATCACGCCCACTTGCCACTTCACATCAAAAACCTCTGGGTAAATATCTATTTTGAACAAGGGTTGCTTGGAATTACTGCATTCCTTGCCCTTAGCCTGTCTGCTGTATCTTCTGGGATACGCTTATCCCGCCAAGGTGATATATTCGCCTTGGCCCTTGTTTCTTCATTAATGGGTTTCTTTTCGGTAGGACTGATTGGTACTTTGTACGACGTGCCAAGAGTATGTTTTTTATTTTTTTTGATAGTGTTTACTTTACTGGCACAAGACCCTTTGAAATTAAGTCAGTCAAGCAAACGGAAAATAGCCGATGCTGGCATCGGCAATACATCCAAAAGAAGGGCTTCTTTTGTTCAGCCCCCAATAAATAATCTGATTAACAATCAATATACTTAAAAGAGAAACTCAAAGTGTTATTTTATTTAACCCCCCATACAGGAGGATAAAAGTGAGTATAGGCATTTCCAGAATGTTTGCCAATTCTAATAAACAAGCCCGACAAAATACGAGATCAAGAATATTTTTTGAAAATCACACAGCTTCTGTTGTCAATACAGTCGTTTTTGCAGTGCTTGGAACATTGTTTCTGGTAGGTGATTTTGCACTAGACTCAAACTTTATTGTAAAGTCTATTACTTATCGATGTGCGATATTAGGCATTCTATTGTCTTCGGCATTGTTGAAGTGGCTTTCTAAATCCATTTACTTTAATTATGCCGTTGCATATTCGTCAATCGCCCTCTGTGAAATCGGGCTAACATTATTGTTAAACGGGCTTGACGGTGGACTGAAAGCGGGTGTGGGCCAATTTATATATTTTTATCTTGGAACCTTGTTTTTTTGTAGTCTTTATCCATTTAATTATAACATTTTCGGTTGCATTGCATTAACAATCATACCATTTGCAGTTGGCATACCGTTTACCTTTAATTTCCCTTTAGTCTTGTATGCCTGTGTGCTTGCACCGACTTTATTAGTGACAATTTTAATACACTATAAAATTCGGTTTATCTCGGTCGATATTCAAAAGATTCGCCTTGAAATGGAATCTTCGGCATTGATCGAGCCAATGACAGGGTTATTGAATTATCGCGGCTTTGAACGCATGTATCAACGTACCGTTAAATTAAGCCTATTCAAACCTTCCGAGCAATTTCTGTTATTAATTGAATTGCAAGGCTTGGAAAATCTAAAACCTTTAATTGGTGTAAAACAGGTCAGCTTAATGCAAGTCAAAATTGCAGAACTTATTGAATCATCCTTGACTGTCCGCAATTTGTCAGCATACTTTGGCGAAAGTGAATTTGCTTGCTTCCTTCAGCATGTCTCGCAAGACGAGGCTTTGGCTTATGCCGAGGGGATAAGAAAAACCATCGCTGAAAAAGAATTCGATTGTCCGTCAACAGAAACAGGCAAAGTAAGCGTCAAAGCTAGCATAGGCATTGTATCTGTAGACATTAAAGATGAAATGAAAACGTTAATAAACCGAGCCCGCATCTGCCTAAACCAAGCGGTATCTTTAGGTGGTAACCAGTGTGTAATAATATCCCGAACAGGAAATTAGCCCATATTGGATTATGTGCTAACACTGTCGGAGTCACTCTCGAAGTCAATGGATGATTAATAATAGCGATGTCTATTTATTATTAACCATTTTATATCTTCATATTCGCAATAACGTATTCCTTGACCGGCCGACCACCCACTAAATGCTCAAGGATGATACGTTCAAGAACTTCTGGTGTGCATGAATGATACCAAACCCCTTCAGGATAGACGACCGCGATTGGCCCAGCCATACACACTTGGAGACAGTTTGCCTTAGTGCGATAAATTCCTGACACACCTTCAAGCTTAAGTTCCTTGATACGCCGCTTAAGATACTCCCAAGCGACTAGTCCGCACTCATGCTCACAACATTTCGGTTTGGTTTGGTCGGAACAAAGGAAAATATGCCGATTTATTTCAACCAACCCTAAATTTTTGACCACTGAAGTTAGTCTTTCTTCGCTGGCATGATGCATAACCGCCCCCTTCTCAATGACAATTAAATTAACGATTGACCTTTACCAAATCCACCTCAAAAATTAGGGCGGAGTTGGGGGGTATGACCCTAGCCGCACCCGTTTCGCCGTAGGCTAACGCGGATGGAATAAAGAACCGATACTTAGCCCCTTCTTTCATCAGTTGCAAACCTTCGGTCCAACCGGGAATGACGCCGTTCAAAGGGAAGCTAATATTTTCACCGCTATCGAACTCCTTTCCAGAAATCAACATACCCTTATAATTGACTGTTACGCTATCTGATGCAGCAGGGCTCTTTCCGTTACCTTCCTTTAAAATTTGAAACTGCAAACCACTCGGAGTGGTATTGACACCATCCTTTACCTTATTTTCAGCAAGAAAAGTCTCGCCTGACTTTAGGTTCTGCCCGGGATCAGTCTTGGAGCAAGCGCTCGACAAACAAACCAAGATCACAATAACAACCGTTCTAACCGATACTATTCTACTCATGCCATCATCAACCTTTATGAATCAAAAAAACACCACCCAGACCCACAATGATTTAGCAACGCATCGCATCAGGTTTGGATGACAAACGATAGCAAATTATATCCACTTACTTCAACAAAAACAATATATTATAATTTTTACAACAACAGAGTATATGAATAGCTTGATATTTTTCAATATCAATGCCTATCGCATACATCAACTTAATGTACCAATTTCCGTCATTTCAGATGACCGTAGTTGATTAATCTAGTAAAAATAATGCAAACTAGCAAAAGCCTAGTATTTTTCGTTATAATATTTTGTTGGACAAAATTGCCTGGCAGATAAATGATTTCCAAATCAACCTAAATAGCCAATACAAGGCCCTACAGATTAAACCTATGCTTATTACAAGTATCAACCCAAGAAACATCCTCTCTTTCGGCGAGGATTGCGCACCTATCGAACTGTCTCCCCTGACTATTCTCGTTGGCCCTAACGGTAGTGGAAAATCCAACTTAATTCAGTGTGTCAAACTCCTACAAAAGGCCACCAACTTTCAACCAGCCCCGCCCTTGGATTGCTTATGGCAAGGTCGCAAAAATCAATCCGTCGCCCGGTTGGAAGCAGTGATTGAGTGCCCCATCGGATCCAGGAATCTACGCTACTGGTTAGAATTCACCACCGATGATCAAAGCTTAAAATTAACGGATGAACGAATAGAAAACGAACACCCCGATGTGGGACATGGAAAATCATATTTCTATTTTGCTTTCCAGAAAGGCTGGCCTGTTATCAATGTAAAAAGTGTGCGCCGTCAGTTGAAACGCGAGGAAATAGACACTAACTTATCCATACTCGCTCAACGCAAAGACTCAGAGGCTTACCCGGAAATAACTTGGTTAGGCGAAGCATTTGGCGCTATACGTATTTACAGCAATTGGACATTTGGCCCTAATTGCCCGCTTAGGCTTCCCGAAAACTCAGGCTTGCCCAACAACTTCCTATCCGAAAACTTTGATAACCTCGGAACCATTCTTAACGCCCTATGCAAAGAACCCAACATAAAAAGCAAAATTTTGGATCAACTCAAAAGGCTATTACCCACTGCACAAGATATTATTATCAATTATTTTGAGGATAGCCCACAATGCTTGATTAAGGAGGGAGACTTCTTAATCCCTATATCAAGCATGTCTGATGGCACGCTGCGCTTCCTATGCCTGCAAGCAATCCTTTGCCACCCTGCACCGCCGCCTTTAATATGCATTGAAGAACCTGAACTTGGCTTACATCCAGAGATGATGCCCGTACTCGCGGAATCTTTGCGTGAAGCGTCTCATCGCACTCAATTGATTGTATCAACCCATTCTGATTTGCTTGTGGAAGAGTTCATCACTACACCAGAAAATGTGATGACTTTCGGCAAACATGACGGACAAACCAACACTCAGCGATTAGGGACTGAAGCCTTGGAAGCTTGGCTGGACACATTCACCCTTGGGGTGGAACATCCAGAACACTGATAAATCAGCGTCTGGTTCGCAAATTTGAATTTAGACGGTGAAATTTGACAGGGAGGTTTTTAGATTTAACGGCAAGGAAACAGGCTTTAAACCAGTCGGCAGTCCTTCCCTTTTGTACCTTGGTTTCGCTATCATGTCACTAGCAAACCGCTCATCTCAACTCGGCAACGGAGAAAACTTTACCATGGCAAGTCGCGGGATTAACAAAGTCATATTGATCGGCAACTTAGGGGCGGACCCTGAAGTGCGTTACATGCCTAGCGGCGACGCACTGACATCCATCCGCCTTGCCACCAGCGAAACGTGGAAGGACAAAAGCACGGGGCAGCCGCAAGAGCGCACAGAATGGCATCGGGTCGTTTTTTTCCAACGTCTGGCTGAGATTGCCGGTGAATATTTGAAAAAGGGCTCCAAAGTGTACATAGAAGGAAGTTTGCGCACCCGCCAATGGGAAAAAGAAGGCCAGAAGCATTACACGACAGAGATTGTCGCCAATGAAATGCAAATGCTGGATAGCAGGGCCGGCGAAGCTTCGCAAGCCCCCCGTGCCGGCGGCTATGCACCATCACAGCAAGCGCCGACACCCCCATCACGCTACGACCAAGACCGCTACGCCCCTTCCCCGGAGCCCATGCGCCAGCCTGAACCGGCTTATGGCAGAGGGTCGGATGACGGGTTCGATGACGATATCCCGTTCTAGAATATATCTGCATATTTGTTAAAACCTCGAAAAGCCGCTTACGTTCGTGGTGAGCCTGTCGAATGCTGTCCTGAGCAAAGTCGAAGGGCATGAACGGCTTCATTTAGCGCCATCCCGTTTACCCTTCGATACATAAGGGTGAACGGGAGAGAGGTGCTTATTTCAACAATCTTGCGTCATTCACCTCAAATATTCACGAATCAAGGCATCTATTTAGACTTCATCCTTAACCGGATTTGTCAAACTTCCAATTTTTTCGATTTCAACCGTCACTGTATCACCTTCTTTTAGCCATACCGGGGGATTACGCGCCATGCCAACACCATGGGGCGTACCCGTCAGAATCACCGTACCCGGCAACAGTGTCGTACTGCCGCTCAAGAATTGAATCAGCGTAGCCACGTCGAAGATCATGTCGTTCGTATTCCAATCCTGCATAGTCTGTCCGTTTAAGATAGTCTTTATACCCAGACTGTTTGGATTGGGAATTTCATCGGCTGTCACCAAGACTGGGCCAAGCGGGCAAAATGTGTCGAAGGTCTTGCCTCGACACCACTGGCCGCCTCCCGCGTGCTTTTGCCAGTCACGGGCGCTCACATCATTCGCACAGGTGTAACCCAGCACATGGTTTAGCGCGCTTTCCCGGCTCACATTTTTGGCTGTTTTGCCGATGACCACCGCCAGTTCGCATTCATAATCAACCTTGTCACTTTTTAAATGCGTGGGCAGGATGATAGGTTCCCCCGGATGCTGAATGGCGTTAGGCAATTTCATGAACACCACAGGATATTGCGGGATTGCCGCCTTGGTCTCCTCCGCATGAAACTTGTAGTTCAAGCCGATGCAAACAATCGCGATTGGCTGAATCGGAGCAAGCCGTTTGGACACGCTGACCGGGCGATCAGTCACTTGATACTCGCCAAAAATATTGCCTTCAATCGCCAAAGCCGTTCCGTCCGGCTGCTGCGAGGCGTGACCGGAATTACCTAGGGTATCGATATAACGGATGATTTTCATAAATATAATGCCTCAAATTGCGTTACTGCTTCGCTTTAGGCCAACTGGGGGCAGGAATGGCAAGATAAGCCAAGCGCTTCAATTCTTGCCGCCCGCGTGTGACACTGTCGAGAATCAATCCACAGGCTAATGACAAGAAGGCAAGCAACATGATAGAGGCAGACAGGATGGCCGTCGGAAAACGAGGGACTAAGCCGGTTTGCCAGTATTCCACCACCACCGGAGCAGCCAGCCCCAAGGAAAGCAATGCCAGCAGTGCAGTCAGTGTTCCAAAGAACAGCACAGGCCGCTCTTCTTTAATTAACGCCGCAATCGTGCGCAAAATTCGAACCCCGTCACGAAGGGTGTTTAATTTGGACAGTGAACCATCAGGACGTTCTTTATAAGGGGTTGGCATCTCGGCAGTCTTCATACGCAGTTCAAGCGCGTGGACCGTCAATTCGGTCTCTATCTCAAAGCCTTGAGCCAAAGCAGGGAAAGACTTGACGAAACGGCGTGAAAAAATTCGGTAGCCAGATAACATATCTGTAAACTGCCTGCCGAAAATAATGGCGACCATTTGGGTAAGCATGACATTGCCAAACCGGTGTCCGAAACGATAAGCCTCTTTTTGTGTGCTGACGCGGACACCGTTGACCATATCCAGCTTACTATCCAATAACAAGCGAACCATGCCGGGTGCCGCAGTACTGTCATACGTGTCGTCCCCATCCACCAGCACGTAGACATCCGCATCAATATCGCTAAACATGCGCCTCATGACATTTCCCTTGCCAGCAAATGGTTCAAAATCGACAATCGCACCCGCTTTTGCTGCCACCTCTGAGGTTCGGTCGGAGGATTTATTGTCATAAACATAAATATGAGCAGATGGCAGTGCCTTGCGAAAATCTTCCACCACCGAGGGGATGGCTATTTCCTCATTATAACAGGGAATAATCACGGCAATAGTTATGCCTTCAAATTCATCCATAGACTCTCACCTTTATAATCAAATTAAATATAGACTTTATCCTAGAAAACAATTTGTTCAATTGCCAGCAAGCCCCGGATTTTAGGATAATACCCGATTGCAGCACAAACCCCTTCAGCACAGCCCAAAAAATAATGAAAAAACGCCTGGAACACTTACTTCAATCCGCAATCGACACGTTAAAATCTCAAGGCGAGTGGATCGCCGACGTCGATGCCACGGTCATGCTGGAGCGCGCTCGCGACCCCCGGCATGGCGATTATGCCACCAATTTGGCTATGACAGTCGCCAAAGCCGCAAAGTGCAATCCCCGCCAATTGGCGGAAAAGATCATCAATGCCCTACCCGCCCATCCTATCTTGTTGAAAACCGAGATTGCGGGCCCTGGCTTTATTAATTTTTTCATCGACCCAAAGGCTCAGTTTTCCATCGTACACCAAATTCTTGACGAGGGGCGTGAATATGGATTGAGCGATATCGGCTCCGGCAAACGCATTCTCGTAGAATATGTTTCCGCCAACCCAACCGGACCGTTACATGTGGGCCATGGGCGCGGGGCGGCCTATGGTTCAGTCGTTGCCAACCTACTGTCAGCAACGGGGTTTAACGTTCATAGGGAATACTACGTGAATGATGCGGGCAGGCAAATGGATATTCTTGCCGCGAGTGTGTGGCTACGCTATTTGGAGGAATGCGGCGAAGTCTTGGCTTTTCCCAGCAATGGCTACCGAGGTGAGTATGTCCGTGACATAGCCCAAGATTTACTCAAAAAGGCGTGTTCCGATTATTTACACCCGGCCAAAAAAGTCTTGGGGGATTTGCCACTGGATGAACCTGAAGGCGGGGACAAGGAAATTTATATTGATGCCGTGGTCGCCCGCGCCAAACAGTTGCTCGGCACGGAGGGTTACCGACGGGTGTTCGATGCCGGACTAAACAGCATTCTCGATGACATCCGCATGGATTTGGCTGAATTCGGCGTGGAATACGAGGAATGGTTTTCCGAACGCAGCCTCGCCGAATCCAAGGCGGTGGAGCGGTCTTTGGACAAACTTCGCGCCAGTGGGTATTTATATGAAAAAGAGGGGGCCGTGTGGTTCGCCTCTAGCCAACTGGGTGACGAGAAGGACCGCGTCGTTGTCCGCGAGAACGGACAGATGACTTATTTTGCATCGGACATCGCCTATCACATGGACAAGCTGGACCGTGGTTTTGACCAATTGATAAACATTTGGGGTGCCGACCACCACGGCTACATCCCTCGCGTGAAGGCTGCCATACAAGCCTTGGGAGGCAACCCGTCACGCTTGGACGTGCTACTTGTCCAATTTGCCGTGCTTTACCGGGGCGAGGAAAAGGTGCAGATGTCCACACGCTCAGGGGAATTTGTCACTTTGCGCCAATTGCGCAACGAAGTGGGCAAGGACGCGGCAAGATTTTTCTATGCCATGCGCAAATCAGACCAACACATGGACTTTGACCTTCGTCTTGCCACCTCGAAAACCAACGAAAACCCAGTCTATTACGTTCAATATGCCCATGCCCGCATTTGCAGCGTATTCCGCCAGTTGGATGAAAAAGGCTTCAACCGCGACATGGTGCAAGGCATGAACCACTTGGAACGGCTAACTGAGCCTCATGAGACGACCCTGCTGACGACTTTGTCGCGTTACCCGGAGGTTGTGGAAAGTTCAGCCATGCAACACGCACCTCATCATCTGGTACACTATCTACGAGAATTGGCGACAGAACTTCACGCCTATTACAATGCCCACCAATTTTTGGTGGAAGACGCGGGTTTACGCGACGCCCGTCTCAACCTAATTGCCGCTGTGCGGCAGGTGCTGCTCAATGGTTTGCGCCTGCTTGATGTTAGTGCCCCCGAATCAATGTAGTGCATTCCATGGACTATAAACACCGTTTTCCTGATAATCGATACCGCTTTGAAGAAAAGAAAAGCCGAGCGGGCCTATGGGTTTTGCTTGCCGTGGCAGTGTCCATCGCCACTGCTGCAATTGGCTGGGTCATCATTTCCCGCCACCAAGAACAAGCCACAAACCCCGTGCAGCCGGATACATCCACAGCCCAAGCAAAAGACAACTCGAACCCGTTGGCTTTACCCGTAAAACCGATCATAAAAAAGCCCGTCAAACCAACGGGTGCGGATAACAAAAACCCAGGCCAGGAATCTAATCCGAGCGTCGTTAAACCTCCCGAACCAAGATTCACTTTTTATAAAATTTTGCCGGAAAAGGAAGCCATTATTCCTGAAAGCGAAATAAAAACCTTAAAAACCCAAGAAAGCCTAAGCAAAAAACCCCAAGCGGGACAATATTTGCTGCAAGTGGGTTCTTTTGCCAATCCTTCGGATGCTACCAATCTGAAGGCGCGACTATCAGAACTTAAAATAAAGTCGCATATTGAAAACGTAAAAATCGAAAACGTCGCTTGGAACCGTGTCAAAATCGGCCCATTCAAAAGTCTGGCCGACGCGGACAAGGTCAGAACCTATCTGCGCAACAACCAAGTTGATAGCGTCGTCCAAAAAGCCGTGACCAAACCCGCTCCACAGCCAAAACCCTCTAAACGGTGAATCCCTATTGCGGTGGTTCCCATGTTCCTCAACCATGGGAACCGCATTGGACTCTCAGGGACCCACTGTCACATGCTGCACCGGACTAAACTCCCCATGGGCGTCGTTCTTGTCAAACCACCGCATGCGGTATTCGCGGACTTCCGGGGTTTTGCCGTCCACTAACGGGCGAATATCGAACCAAGGCTTTACCAACGCAATGCCTATGGCTTCCCACAGCCCATCATTGCGGCGGGATTCGATCGCCACACCGCCGTGCTGATACTTGGTGAAGGCAATCCTCACCCGCGCTGCGTTTGCCCCACGCTCGACAGTCGCAGAGAACTCAGGGTATGTATGGTTGGCGGTCTGCAATGAGGCATGGGCACTGCCTATGATGCCTAAGTCAATCCCCACGCTTTCAGTGTAACCGGCGCTGCCCTTGATGCGCTGGACTTGAGCGAAAATCCGGTTGAACACACCCGGCGGGCGCGAGACGGGAATATTCTCAAACTGGCTATGGCTAGGAATGACCACATTGCCATAACCGGAACCATTCAACACTAAGTGCTTAACCGATGTGGCTTGCAAAGCCTCTTGCTGGATCGCCGGGTTCCAAGCTGTCATCACCCAAACCGCAAAGTTTATATCGGCCTGCGTCTCCTCAATCTCCTGCGCACTGACCCCGTAATTAAGGCCGTACTCGGGAAGCTTCAGCGAATAATGCAGCAGCCAAGCAACTTGCTCGGATTCGGAGGTGGGAAAGTAAGATTGACTGGTCATAAGGTTAAATCCTCTTATTGTAATAATGGGAAGATATAGCAGCGTCAAATTGACAGGCATAAGGAAACTGTGCTGCCGCAGGGTAAGCTTACCAAGCCGCAAAATAAGCTTACCAAACCGCAAAATAAGCTTACCGCGTCACAAAGTAAGCTTACCAAACCGCAAAGTAAGCTTACCACGTCACAAAGTAAGCTTACCAAGCAGCAAGGTAAGCTTACCCAATGACAAAGTAAACCTATTTCGTCACCGGGCCACCTTGTTTTTCAAGCGGTTCACCCCATGACGGGTGTGATTAATAGTGATGCGCGCTACTTTGGCAGTCGTTGAAATTATGCCTGGAGTGCAAGGCTTGCCTTGCAAGGGCGCGTATAAGCAAGGCAAGCCTTGCACTTCCGCATCACTTTTAATCTTTAATCGCACCCGCCCACGAAGCAGTCTAAGATCAACTTTCGGGAGGAAGGTCAAACGGTTGCCGGACAAAGCATCCCATTGCCATTTCTAGCAAAAATTATAGCACCGGAATTCGAAGTTCCCATGGGGGTGCTTTACTAGCTTAAGGCTATGCAAAACCGTGACATCTAAACTCGATGAGTGAAATCGAAGTACAGATACATTAACCATAGCAAGCCGTGCAGGGTGACTATTTCCCAGAAAATCCGCTGATAATTGCCTTTGCTTTTCTTATGTTTAAATGCCTTCTGCGACAACAAGGCCCCCGGCCATCCGCCCAACAATTCAAAACAATGAAGGTAGATTTCAGGTATTCGCCAAAGATTCAACAAGGCTCTGCGTTTATCGACTGCATAATACAGGGACGATAGCGCGCTCATGAAAATATAGGAAACTAACGGTATTGGATTGCCATTCCTCCAAATAAGGTAAAACGACAATAAAATCGGCGTCCCGGCCAATAACTTCAATCCTAACACTCCCCACCACGAACCCTCTTCAGCATCAATTCCAAAACTGGCGTTGTTGATGCCAACGACTAATGCAGCGCTGATGCGCCTTTGGCCTTTGGCTTCTACGTGACTAATCGGTTGGTAATGGACAATATCCCCCGCTGCCGGACGTCGACTCAAGCCTTTGCGGTAATTTTTTATCGCGCTGATATGGAGAAATAAATCTTTTTCGTTGGAATCGGGTCGGACAAAGCCAAACCCTTTCCCATCATTCCACAAGACTAATTTGCCCTTTGAAGGCTCAGCCACTTTTATTCTCGAATAGGTTGATGATTAAAACTTAGGGGATTTATAAAAAACTTGCCCCAAAGGGGCATAGTTTAAGCTATTTTAGGTCTGCTTAGCCAAGACTCGGGCTTAGTTATTGTTGCCTAAGGTCAAGCTGCGCCAAATCGACTTTTTTGTTGATTCCACGAAACCTTAAGTAAGCTTTGTATGACAAATGACGCAACAACATGAGAGGCGGCATTTTCAGCCAATGGGAGCGCACGTACAGGAGCCAGCGGGCAACGCTTGCCCTGGGCTTAGGATAGTCTGGATGACCCGGCAATAGTGCCAAAGGCACTAGGAAATCCATTAAGGCACGAACCGGCCAATAAGGTCTGGAACCCCGAATTTCCAGCAGGACGCTTTCGGGTATCTGGGTGGAAAAGAATTGTTGGGCGTATCTCAACCCATAAAACAAGGGCCGGGCCAAGCCCAACTGCTTGGCGCGGGGAACCAAGCCTTCCCAGAAACCTGGCTCTTGCCCATAATGCTGCAACAAGAGATGTACGTCTAGCAAATCCCTGAGCCGCAAACCTTCAACCGGATCACCTTCCAGAAACAAATGGACCAAGGAATGCAGCACCATATCGGCTGGACACAGGACTTTTAGCTGTGAATTTGCCAATGGGCAGGCATCGCCTATCATCAATGCGGGATCGGGCTTCAGCCGGCTGGTCCTAGGCAGAATCCGATGATGTATGTCAATTTCCGTGCCGCGTTCGCGATGGCGTAACGGCGGGATTTCATGCATCCAAACTCGATAATAGCGGTCATCATAAGGATCAAGCTGCATCTTATACCATCCTTTGGAGACTAACTTCTCCTCTATCTCACTCACATTCCCCTCTGGCGTCAGCAAATCGACATCGGCAAACAACCTCCCCGGTGCAGGGGGAAGGCCGGCCATCATGTAGGCAGCGCCTTTGAGCAATATAATCGGAACGTCCGTGCCTTTTAACGCCCAAAGAATACGATTGATTTCCCAAGTCACCAAAGTTTTACGATGCTGGATGACATTGCGGGATGCCCGCAAGTGATCCGCAGCTTTTGCAGGAATTTTGTCTAGCAAACCCGCCGATGAGAGGTCGGCTTCCAATCTGCCGAGCAGCCTGACACGGCGGGCGACGCGAATCAGCAATTCCCAATCGGCATTCGACAGCATGGGTAGTTGTTCGGGCGAGCGAATGGCTTCAAGCAACAATTCGTTTGCCCTTAAAGTTTGTTGGCTATTTTCACCCATGGTTGGAACGTGTCAATTCGTCTATGGCGGTGACGGCTTGATTCAAATCGGAATAGACTAAGGAATAACAATCGCAGTCTTTTACCATATCGGTGACAAGTCGAAAGGCGGTTTGATCCAGCACTTCATAATTGAAGGCATTGGTTGCCACCATCAGGAAAGCTTGGCTTTTGGGGATAGGCTCCAAGCTCAGCGGTGCATTGGCGACCCAACGCGGGAAGATTAACCACCGTGGTTTAGCCGGTTCGTCCATGCGATGAATACTATCCTCTGGCGGTATGACATGGGCCACCGTGCCTTTACGGGTTTTGAAGAACGAAGGGCCGATGACCGCTTCCGGGCAAAACTGTCGGATCACGTCTATGGATTCGTTCTTCAAAGGAATTAACCGGGGTATTGGCAACAACACCCCATCTTCGGGCCGCACCAAGCCAAACTCGTCGGATAATAAACGCCAACCGGAAAAGACTAACGCGGCACAAAGGGTTGATTTGCCATGGCCCGGCCAAGCAGGAAATAAGATGGCGTGACCGTTACGTTCGACCACCGCCGAATGTAGCATTAACAAGTGGTGGGCGCGGGTGGCGATGCACCAGTTGATGCCCCATTCTAAGGCAGGGAAAGCGTGTTCGATGGCGTAGGGGGCAAAAGGTTGTCCACCGTCTATCGAAAAAACCGCTTGCCTTCGATACCAATGGCGCAATCCTCTTGGATAAGCAATTTTAATATGCAAATCACTGATGCTATCTTGTCGAACGACTGGATAAAAATGATAAAGCTGGCTGAGCAGCGGAACTAGGCTAGCAATGTTGGAAAATATTCGGATCTGGAATGGCCCTAGTTGGACATTAAACTCGCTGCTTTTCAGTAGCCGCTTTATCTGTACAGCAGTGCAGTCGTTTACCCTCATAGACTCGCGCTGATGCCATCTACCCGATCAATCAAACCCAATTCCTCCAATCTGTTAATCCAAAAATCCAAGGCCTCAGGAATGATCTTTTCACCCACTTGTTCAAATTCCATGTCAATTAGCTTGCCTAGTGTTTCCAAACCAACGGGTTCCTGTGCTAAACGCTCAAGTATGAAAGCAGATATTTCGTTTATGAAATGGGTTTCAGCCGATGACGGTTGAAATAAAACAAATGCATCATCCCATTTTTGCCATAGCAATTCTTGTCCCGAGTCAGTCAAACAAAAGCGATCCAAGCTTTCGCCGTGACTTTGGGCCATATAAAACTTAAAGCAGCGAATTGTAGGCAGATATACTGAGAAGTGCAATTGATGGTTCGTTTTTTATAGCACCAGACTTCGATGATGTGGTTGAGCAATAGAATCCTCCATCATTAATTACTTTAAGATTTGTGGTTTTAGTACCACCTAAAATTTGCAAATCAGGCAAAGGGCAGCCAGATTGGCTGTATCCGGTGACACAATTATCACCGACAACGATTGAGCCACCTGTACTAGTTTTGGTTAGTAGACCATCATTATTATCTGCTGACGCACGCGCCGAAACGCCGGTGCAAGAAGACGCTGCCAATCCACCACTCCGTAAAGTCAACACCACCGGAGCTATCCCCGCTGCCCCACGAATTAGCCGACGACGACGCAAATCGGGCCCTTGCGCATCAGCAAGGCTTGCCTCAGAGCTTGTGGTAGATTCTGTAAGCGGAAGAACTTCCGTTTTTTCAATTGATTTTCCATCGTTCATGTGCGCTACTCCCGTGACGGTAAGATAGTAAAGAGGAACTCATTCCATTGTAACAAAAAAGGCCCATTCAAATTCGGTTGATGCTATCATTTTCCCTAATTTATTTGCAAGCGTGATTTATAGCGACTAACAATTCGCATTTTTGCTGCAATATCACTCTCCCGCTTGATTTATGGGGCTGGTTCTGGCATGTTGAACACCTTGACCAGTGACAGGCTTGTGGGCCTTTCTCATTTCCCGACAATCAAAATCTAGGAACCAATGCAAAGCAACCAAATACTCACGCTAGCCTTGTCCGCACTGGACGACGGCAAAGGCAACGATATCAAAGTCATTGATGTAAGAGAAAAAACCAATATCACCGATTATATGGTGATTGCCAGCGGCACGTCTGACCGGCACGTGGTATCCCTCGCCGACCGTGTCGTGGAACGCATGAAGGAAAACCACCTGACACCCATAGGGGTGGAAGGCCAAAACACCGGGGAATGGGTTTTGGTTGACCTTGGCGATGCGATTATCCATGTCATGAAACCGCAGACTCGCGAATTTTATCAGTTGGAAAAACTATGGCAAGGGGATTTCAGCCATCCGTCGGCGATATTTGCAAGCCATTGATCTAAATGCCTATAAATAAAAGCAAAAGTTGGGGCTTATTCATCCGCCCAATGTTTCCATTAAACATGATTCTTGATGACTGATGTTGCGCTCCAAGACAGACTTTGACGCTCCCGTTTCGTTTGGATAAAACTCAGGCTCAGCCCATCGGATGCATCACAATCTCAACATCGCCATCCAACCATCGCTCCTGAACCAAACCCGCTTGATGATGTTCGATCATCGCCCAAAGTTCACGGATCAAAGCATTTTGGCTGTTCCGCAAGGCTTGTTCCGAACCCGGCCGCTGCTTGCGGTATAACTCCAGGCTCCCATTCTGTAGCAATGCGTCAAGTTTAGTCAATGATGGGGCCAACACGCCAACCACCCCCGGCAAAGATTGGGCGATGACCAAACCCGCCGGGTCAATGTCCACCAGTGCCAGCACCGACAATTGATGTGATTTAATAAAGGCCATCACATCATTTGCGCGGCTGGCATTCGGATCGCCTCGATAGACAATAACGGGATTGACGGCCAGTCCAAACTCAATTTGATGGATTCGGTCAAAACACTCGTAATTTTCAACCACCAAGGCTGCGTCATGACCCAGATCAACTATTGTTTCATGGGCGATGTCTAGGTGGCTACGTTCTGGCAATGATATGTGCTTTCCGTTAACAACCAGCAAATGGTCAGGAAGCGATTTGAGCAATATCCGGCCCGAGGCAACCGCCTTGCCAGCCCACTTTTCTTGTCGGCTTTTTTGCAAGGACTCATGCCGGTTCATGCTTGAAAATTCCGCCATGGAGCCGGTGCGCACATCCACGCCTTCCATTTTCAAAACCAGTTCAGCCAATTCAGTCTTGTCCTGAGCAGAAATACGAATTTTCGTACCCAACGGGGAACCCACGTTAAATTCACGGTGCAGGGCTTGCCAACTGGCGTTGTAAAGAAATAATTCCCGGTCGGATTGCACAGCGCGCTGAATGAAAGCCACCAGCCGCTTATCCATGTTGTTTGGGGCGATACATGAGGCGCAAATCTTTAACTCTTAGATTGCCAGTGAATCCATTGGCATCCCAACTGACAAACTCAAAATCGTAGCCCTGTTGTTGGGCCTTGCGGCGTATCCCCTCCCCTAACACGCAACTTAACCAGACAGCTTCGGCTATCTCAATGGCATGTAACCGCCGAAATGCCAACGCCGAAACCCCATGCCCCGGCAATTTTTTGGCATGATCGAACAAGCCGCCTAGGTGTTGGCGATACAAGGGCTGTTCGACCCGGATGGCCGGCCGACGAACCAAGCTGACGCTATTAATCCGCCGTTGTGGTTGCCTTGCCAGCAATGCCGCGTTATCAATTTTCACCTTGTGGGCAATCTCAATCAGTTCTGCCTCCATGGCATGGGACACGGTGTCCGGGTGAGCCTTGAAGCTCAAACCTTGAACCCGATTCCACTGGCTCGGTATGTGTTCCTGCTCGCTCCACTCTTTGGGAATATAATCGGGGTTTTGCCGGAGGAAAAATGCAAATCCTCTGACCAACTTAGCCCGTACTTCAATTTGGCGCAATTGGAACAGAAACGTCTTTAAGGTGTCGAGAATGTCTTGCAAACGTTGCCGGTGGGTAGGCAAATTGCGCACCAATTGGCGTTCAATCAGCGCCTGCATCCCCTCATGGTCTTCGGCCAATTCTAAAAGCAGAGTCGGTTGCAAATTGCTGACTGCACTGACCAATTTCTCCAAACGCCCAATGTAGAAAATATTTTGGCGTTTTTTTTCTGACAAGCTACGCACATTGGCAAAGCGGCTATTGACCAACATTAACAGATAGGTGGTGTTTTCTTCCAAGGTGTCGGACAGGTCAAACACCAGTCGTTCGACCTCCGCCAAATAGGCATCGCAATCTTCCAGCCTGTCTTCACTGAAAGCATCACAGTACAAAGCGATTTGCTGTTCCAGCAAGTCCACCCAACTGCCAAGGTCAGTGTCCAAGCGACGCATCCGGTCACTATTGAGCGCCCCATCCAAAAATTGGCTCAACCGAGCCGACAGTCGGAAATTTTGACTGCCGGAATTGGCAAGGACTTTCAGTTGCTTGAGTTGATTCAGCGCCCGTTGGTTGGTTTCACACAGCGCCACACTGCCGCCGAAATATGCCTCGGCCACAATATCGCTATGTTGGGCCATCGCTTGAAATAAGCGATGCAAGCTGGTCTTGTCGTTGCTCAAAACAATTCCACCTGTTGCGGTTCTTCTTCCTGCTGATCCAACGGCAATTCTTCATGCTCTTGGATGAATTGCAAAGCTTGGAGAAAATAATCGAGTTTGCCGGTCGCTTGGTAAATTTCAGGGTCTCGGCTAACCATTTTTAGATACCCCCAAGCACTCAGCGTCTTGAGCAGTTTGGTCAATCGCCCCTTGGAGGTGTCTTCAGAACTGAGAAAGTCTTTGAAACGGGCAAAACCTTGCAAACGATCCGCCAAGGCTTGATTGTTTTCAATTTGTTGCAACAAGCCCGAAAATGAAATCGTATCACCGGGGTGTATGGCGGTGTCTTGATGTAGGCATTGCATCATCATATCCAGCCATTCCACCACCGGTTGCAGTTCCCATTTGAATTGTTGAAACAATCGGCGGATTTCTGCACGTGCCTCGGTGTCAACTTGACGGTAAGCGGCGAAGTAAGCGAGGTGGTTTTGCGTAGCCGAAAGTGTATAACCCAGCCGAGCCAAGAATTCCTCCACCTCCCGGCGATGCTCAGGCGATTTTAAGTGACGGAAACACTGTTCGGCGGAAACCTCGCAGATGAACTCGCCCTGCAACAAGCGTTTGACGGTGGATTCGAACATGAGTGGATAACCATTAGACATTCCGGCAACCATTTTACCTGTTCCTTTTGGTATTTGCGCAAGTGGCAAAGATTAAACCCAGCGTCTATGATGTGCGTTCAACACTCACGCATTCAGGAGAACACCGATGACTACAGCAAACACATTGCGTTTTGGCATACTCGGGGCAGCCCGTATCAATGAACGCATGATTCCCACCATTATCCAAGCAGCCAACGCCGAACTGGTCGCCATTGCCAGCCGCAGGCCCGGTGCCGCTGCCGAAACCTTGGCGAAATATGCCCCGAATCAACAAGGTGTGCGGACTTATGACAACCTCGATGCGCTGATTGAAGACGCTGAAGTTCAGGCAGTCTATCTGCCCATGTCCAATCACGAGCATGAGGAATGGGCTTTGCGTGCCATTCGGGCGGGTAAGCATGTGCTGGTGGAAAAACCCATGGCCTTGACCGTGCTGGATATTGAAGCCATTGAATATGCAGCGAAAGAACATCATGTGACGGTCATGGAGGGGTTCATGTACCGCTTCCATCCGCAACACGCACGGGTGCGCGAATTGATTGATTCAGGGATTATTGGGGAAGTCCGCTCGGTACGCTCTAGTTATTCGTTTATCATGCGCCCTGCCCGCTTATATCGGCTGGCCGAAGACGTGTCCAAGGGCGGTGGGGCGATGTGGGACATCGGACCTTATGCGATACATTCCGCCCGCTGGTGTTTCGACGTGCCGCCGGTGGCAGTGACGGCCATCGCCAAATTTGTGGAGAGCGGCGCAGACATCACCACCAGTGGCGTGATTGATTTTGGCGAGGGCAAACACGCACATTTCGATGTCAGTTTTGAATGGGCACGGCAATCCATTTATGAAGTCACCGGGACCAAAGGCGGAATCAAATGCCATGCCGCATGGCGCTTGCCCGAAGACGTGCCGGTGATTTCGTGGTGGACCGAAGACGGCAAAGGCGGCGAAGAAAAATTGCCTATGGCTGACCATTTTGTGTTGGAGATCGAGCATTTCAGCGATTGCGTGTTGAACGGCAAGACACCTTTGCTCAGTTTTGAAGATGCCAAAGCCAACTGTCGGACAATAGAAGCCATATTGCAATCGGCAGCAACGGGGCAAGCGGTGTTGTTGGAGGCTTGATTGTTAGCGTTGCGTGAAATAAATAAGGTTTCACGCAACGAATCAACAAAGAAAAATTTATTGAAATGATGGACAATATTGTCACCACCAGAACAAAAAACCAATCGTTTAAGGAATCCAGCCATGGCGGATAGATTTACTCAAACGCAGAACATTACCAATGACGAAAGCCAGAGTCAGCTTAGCCTTCAAGCGTTGGTTCATTGCTGGCGGATGGAAAATCCAGAATTCATCGCCGCTTACAATCATTGCATAGAAACCGAAGGCTTGCCTTTGGAAGAATGGCGGGGTTTTTAGTGGACCCATCAACCTTCGTCAGCATCAAGTGGGTCAATCCACTGCTGAAAATGCTAAAAAATATCCGAGGCCAACGGGAAAAAGACGTG
>CAIWDB010000318.1 GCA_903911305.1 uncultured Methylococcaceae bacterium
GACCGCCTGTCCGCAATGCGGCCTACCGTTAGCCTTTGAAAGCCTCACTCCCTGCGGCAACTGCCAAAAACACCCGCCCGCCTTCGACCGTTCCATTGCATTATTCCGATTTGAAGAACCCGTCCGGCATCTGATCCATGCACTTAAATTCCACGCCCAATATTCTTGCGCGAGATTATTAGGCGATATGCTTGCGGACAAACTCATCAAACTCGAAGACCAACCCGACATTATCATTCCTGTGCCGCTGCACCCCAGTCGCTATCGTGAACGCGGCTACAACCAATCGCTGGAAATCGCCCGTACCGTGTCCAAACGGCTTGAGTTACCCCTAGATTATCGGCACTGCATCCGCACCCATGCCACCCACTCGCAGACGGAACTGACCGCCTTACAGCGCAGGAGTAATATGAGGAAAGCCTTTGCTATCCTCAAACCTATACCTTACGAGCATGTAGCCATACTCGACGATGTCGTGACTACCGGTGCGACAGTCAATGAATTGGCGAAAGTCTTGCGGAAATCAGGCGTAAAGCGGATTGATGTGTGGGCGTGTGCGAGGGCTTGAGATTGATTCAATTATATTGATCTTTCCACGGTCTCCTCCACTGCCATTAAGTTAGCGTTCATAGTCCCGCCTTTAGGCGGCAAACTGACTGGAAAGAGCCGGCTGAAGCCGGGACTACAAACGGTTTTAATATGCGCAAAATCCTAACTTAATGGCAGTAAGCTGGAACGTGGAAACGATCAAAGTGTATCCATCATCCCCCTTTTCCATTCAGAGCATCGAAGAAAAACATTCGGCGGTTTCCCTAACCAGTCAGGCGAATCTCTAAGGTTCCCAACGAACCGCCAAACCCTCCCCTTCGCTCCCCCGGCAAAGCTTAGAAGCCACTCAATTCGCTCAAGGAACCTCCCGATAAGAATTGGAAGCCGCCAATCTTAGTTGGGCAGTCCATTACCGTGACATGATCGCCGTGCATGGCCCGACAGTGAGTTTAAGCGCGGAGGAAATCGCCGCCACCCAGTCGGACCTGAACTTTTATGTGTGGCTGCTGCATGATTGGTATCCGACTCTACAGGCCGATGCCAAAGCCGCCACCACTTACAATTTTTTTTATGGTTCCAACGTGGAACCGAATTTAAGACGCTCTGCGTCAAGGATTTGTCTGGTAGATTGTCATACAACAAGTGCCGTAGGATGGGCTGAGCTTGCGAAGCCCATCAATCGCGAATGATATGCGCCTCCTTTGTCGGCACATCCTACGACTAACAAGCTCAGCGTTAGCCAGGTAGAACTATATACCTCACCCCCGACGATAAAAAATGCTTGCCCACCCTCTAAGGCTGCAATCGTTGAAATCCCCAGCAATTAATGGAAACCATAAATGGCAACTCTAAATGACAGATCGCGCTCACTAGTGCTAAACTTCCATGCCTTGCGAGTACAGCTTCCGGCGAACCACGCAAGACGTTGACGGCTCGGCAGTCAAGGTTTTTTCCGCCTACATTTTAAGGTTTTAACATGAAAAACTGTGATACTTACCGCTGGCGAACAGCCCTTCAAGCACTGGCGATCCTTGCGGTCTTGGCGATTCCCTTCTCAGCCCAAGCCGGGTCGATTCCATTATCAGCCAGCACCAGCGGGACATGCAACATTCCCCAAACCATTACGACCGACAAGCCGTTTGATGCCGCCACGGTCATCGATTCTTTCGCCGGCTATCAATGTACGCTGGAAACCCTTGCCCAAAATATAATTTTCTATCGTTACTATAGCTTTCCCGCGGCCCCTGAAATCAATAAAAACCGTTATCTGACTACCAATTTTTTTGAGTTGAATTCCGATGTCATCATCGGGTTGGCGCTTTATCCCTTCCCTCCCAATCCGCAATTTCAGAATTTCGCCTATTATCGGGAGCAGGTGTCGGTGCTGGCCGGGACCGATCTTTATGTAGGGTTAGCCGGCCCTCAACCTTCCACCGATATAGGCTCCTGCTATGCAGGCGGGGCGACACAGTATTTTTTCGCGGGGGCAAATGTCAGCAACAACCCCAGTATTGCGTTTAGTGGGGCTTTGCCAATCACCAAAGATACGCGCTACCCCAATGCATATGGGGTCGGCGACCCTTGTAATGTCTATAAAGTGCCAGAACCCGATACCCTGACCCTGATTCTTTTGGGAATTGGAAATATCGGTCTGCTGAAGCTGGTTGGCGTCAGGCGTCGCCAGACATACGGTTAGCAAGCACGATTGTTGGTCGTCTCTCACACTGAAGGCCCATCCTTTACAAAGAATGGGCTTCCTTCGTTGACGCCACGACTTCACTCCCACTCCTTAAACGCGGCGCAATAGCGACTCCGGCGCGTATCGCGCCGATATTTCTCAGTGTCACCCGCCGACGAGGTTTGCCTATCCTCCTAGGCTACGTTTCCTGTGTTCCCCGATTACCGGGCCACCAGTTCAGGGAGCGCGAACACACCCATCAATTCTTTATGCCTAACAACGCATTCAAGCCCT
The DNA here is from genome assembly GCA_903911305.1 of uncultured Methylococcaceae bacterium. GTDB lineage: Bacteria > Pseudomonadota > Gammaproteobacteria > Methylococcales > Methylococcaceae > Methylumidiphilus. The sequence goes on from CAIWDB010000318.1 coordinate 2,522, forward strand.
GTAGGGTGCGCATTGCGCACCCTACAGGGCTTTTTATTCATCCGGGCGCAATACGCGGAGTACCGCTATTGCGCGTTAACGGTATGGCTTATAAAACCGATCAGGGCGAGGTAACCCCCGATCGGCTTGTTTACAAATATAAGCTATCAATTTAACACGGGACAGACCTGGCAGGTTTTATAAACCTGTCAGGTCTAACTTCGGTACTTTTGTCTCGGCTAAAGTGGATGAGGGCCAGAGCCGCTGCTAGGGAAGTAAATGTATTGAATTTATCGCTTGGCTTGAACTGAATCCCACAGAGTTTTGTGCCTGCAGATAACAAGTATAAGTAGCTCCAGCCACGAGGCCGCCCAACGTTATTGGCGAAGTGGTGCCCGTAACACTGGTACTCACCTTACTGCTGGTAGGGGTGCATGTCAAGCGATAGCCAGTGATCGTAGCCCCTCCGTTATTGCTGGGTGCTTTGAATACGAAATTGATTTGCGTGGTTGTTGTCGTATAAGATAAAACAGTCGGCTCATCTGGTACAGTTGCTGGAAGCGTCGTTACTGAACTTGCCGCTGAGCTTAAACTGGATCCCCCCGCGTTTTGTGCTTGTACTGCACAACTATAAGTAGCTCCACCCGTAAGGCCGCTCAACTTTATTGGCGAAGTGGTGCCCGTAGCAGCAGAACTCAACGTACTACTGGTATTGGTACACGTCAATTTATAGCCAGTGATTGGCGAGCCCCCGTTATTGCTTGATGCAGTGAAACTTGCCGTGATTGATACGTTGGTGGCTGTAAGGCTTAGATTAGTTGGAGCATCCGCCGCTACTGCTGGAAGCGTCGTTACTGAACTTGCCGCTGAGCTTAAACTGGATCCCACCGCGTTTTGTGCTTGTACTGCACAACTATAAGTAGCTCCACCCGTAAGGTCGCCCAACGTTATTGGCGAAGTGGTGCCCGTAGCAGAAGAACTCAACGTACTACTGGTATTGGTACACGTCAATTGATAGCCAGTGATTGCCGAGCCCCCGTTATTGCTTGATTTAGTGAAACTTGCCGTGATTGATACGTTGGTGGCTGTAAGGCTTAGATTAGTTGGAGCA
>CAIWDB010000319.1 GCA_903911305.1 uncultured Methylococcaceae bacterium
GTGGTGTAAATCGCCAAGAGTTGTTGATTGGCAAAGCTGGTTCCGGTGCTGGACGAACCAAGGTTGATCTGACTGTCTTGGCCGACGAAACCCAAATACAGCAAGCCACCAGCCACCGCCAAGCTCGGCGCGGCGTAACTCGTATTGGAACCGAATTGAGTGGGGGTGACGGTCGAGTTGACACCCGAACTGGTAGCGCAGACACAGGTGTACACGCCTAGGTTGGTGAGGCTGTTGCCGCCGTTGGAAGTGAAGGCCAAAATCAACTGATTGTCGTACACCGCCAGTGCGGGCGGATGGGCGCTGCCGATGCCGCTGAGCTGAGTAGTATTGCAAGTATCCTCATTGTAGAGGTTGATGGACCCATTCGCGGCATTGTAAGCCAAGTAGCGCTGGCCGTTGAATTCGGCGAAGGCATAACCGCTACTGGAACCCACATTGAAACCGGACACCGTCCACACCGAATAGTCAGGCGCGTTCCACGGGGCACTCCAGACTATGGGCAGGGGCAGCAGATTGATGGTGGAGCCTTGGCTGTTGGTATTGACGTAGGTAAGCACCAAGTCGTTTTCCCACACCGACAGGCTGGGCTGGCTATTGTTAGCTGTGTTATTGTGACTGTTGGTGGTTTGCACAGTATTGCAAAGGCCGGTGGATTGGTTCCAAACGATTAGATTGCCGCTCTCGTACCAACTGGCAAACAGCACCCCCCCCAACTCCACCAGACTCAAATCGCTGTGGATGGTAGTCCCCGACACGGCTATGGGAGTGTTGAAGCTGCCCAAGCCCGTCGTACTGATTGTGGCGTAGCCATAGTTCAATGCCTCGTTCGTACCTGCGTAGGCGACATAGAGAGTGCTTCCCGAAACTGCCAATGCTGGGTTGATCTCGTTCGAATAACTGACATAGGCACTTGGCAGTTGGGTCGGTGTCCCATAGCTAGTGCCATTGTTGGATGTAAGCAAATAGATTGCATTGTCACTACTGACAGTACTGACATAAGCCAAATACAGTGTGCCTTCGGCTGCTATCAGGCTTGGCCCGGCATACCTGCCGCTTGCCACATTGATAGGGCTAGAAAAAACGCTTCCATCACTAGACGCACACACCATCACATTATCATCGCCGCCGTTGGTATACGCCAAGTAAAGCTGGTTGTTGAACACCGCCAGTGCAGGCGGGTATGGGCTGCTTAGGCCGGTCAATGTGATTGGGCTGCCCCACGTCTCGCCACCGTCCGACGAGCAACTCAGGTTGATGACATTATTGGTCGAGGTGTAAGCCAGATAAGCCAGTCCGTTGAACACGGTCAACGCACTGCATGTGGTGGAAGTGATGTTGTAAGCCGGCAAATTCCACAGTTTAAAGCCCGGAATAGTCCACGCCGGGTTGATCACGCTGGGGGATAATGTCGTCAAGCTGGGAACCGGCTGCGGATATGTATAAACCAACAGCACTTGATTATTAATGGCACACAGCGTCGCCGGGTTGCTGGTGGTTTCAGTGTAAACGATATTCTCCACCAGATTCCATATATTGAGGATGCCGCCTGCCTGATAGCTGGCATAGAGGGCATCCGTCGTCGCAACTAGGCTAACCGTGCCATTCGATCCGTTGAAAGGGAAATAAGTCCCGGCAGCGGTCATTGTTATTACAGACCCAGATTGAGTTGAGAATGTGAATAGAGCTAGATTTCCACTCCACGATACAGGAGTGGGATCGGCAAGAGTGGTGTAGGCCAGCCATAGATCGCCGTTATACATCGCCAAGGCGGGTGTGCTAGAGGCCGAATTGGCCGCAAATTGCGTAATTTCACTGTAAGAGTATTTAAGACCATTTGTAGTAACTAAATAACCATTTCCATAAATAAGATCGATTGTGCAGGCGGTGAAGCTAGTTCCATTGGTCGTATGAACAAGATTGATCGGATAACCTTCATCAGTTCCAGCGCCTAGTAGAATAGTTGCTGCCGTGCTGGTTGTATAGGCGAGATACAGCTCGCCATTCGCGGCCAGGGCAGGGCCGGCCAAGCTGGCGAAACCGGTTGAAACAGGATTGCCAAAAGCTAAACCGTTGCTGGAAGCACAAAGATAAATCTGATTGACAGTGAGATTGCCGCTTCCGTTGGCGGTAAACGCCAGATACAACTGGTTGTCGAACACCGCCAATGCCAGAGGTAGGCTGCTGTATAGGCCAGTGGTTGATGGGACAGTCCATGTTTGACCGCTGTTGGGCGAGGTGGTGACCAAAATCTCTTGGTTCGCACCCACATAGGCCATTACTTGCAAGCCATTGAACGTCAGGGCGGCCCCTAGCCCTGAAGCAATCGCAGGCTGGAAACCTAGGAAATATTCGCAAGCCCCCAGCAACATGGGCTGTGTCGAGGTTAAATTGGTCGCGCTCACGGTGAAGGACGTGATGGATTCCACCGCCTCCGTCCCGGAATTCTCCACGGTCGTGACCACGCCAGTGGAATTGGCAGTGCCATAGACTAACATCAACCCGCCATTGACCGAGGCCAAGCACGGCTGAATGCCTGTCACTGGCGTGCCCATCATAGGGTATCCACCGGAAGTTGCCTGAGTCCAAAAGGATATTTCCAATGCTGGCGCTGTATTCCAGCCTTGCCATGCGGCATAGAGATTGCCATCCATCGTCGCCAAACTAAGGTTGCAACCAACACCACCCGTATAATACTGGGTACTGGAGCCAAAACTGCCCACACCTGTCACCGAGTCATTATTCGGGGCTATGTAAATGTTAATATACTGAGTAGATTGTAGGGCGGTGCCATTGAAGGTGGCCAAGGCCAACCCTCCGTTGACGGCTGACAAGGCGGGATTGGTTGACGGACAATATTGACCGCTAACTTGCTGCGAGAGCGCGAAACTCGTGCCATTGATGGACGAGCCCAAGATAGCGTTCTGGTTAGTCTGATAGAACGCCAGAAAAAGCTCGCCATTGGCCACGGCCAAGGACGGTTCGGAGCAACCGGTATAGCCGGCGAACTGGGTCGCAGTATTGAAGGTCGAGCCATTGGTCGATGAACAGGTGTAGATACCGTTTGCCACTAAGCTGCCACTGCCATTGGCGGTAAACGCCAAACACAATTGGTTGTTCAACACGGCCAATGCAGGCGGGTAGTTGCTGTATAGGCCGGATAATGCCACTGGCGTAGACCACGTCTGCCCGGTGTTGTTATATGAACACAAATAGATTTGCTGGCCCGAACCAATGAAGGCCAACCACGGCGCACCATTCCATTCCACCAAGGCATAGCCGCCGTTGGTTGACTGGGAATATTCGTTTAGGTAGTTGTGGCTCAGAAACGATTCCGTCAAGGTACTCACCCCCGATATCACCACTGGCTCGCTCAAAGTACCGCCCGATAAAGCTTGAACGGTGAGCATATTCCGCGGAATTGAGCCAACCGATGTCAGAACGCCACCCAAATCCGAAAATGCTGGCTGAGAACCCGGTGTCAGTGCGATACAGCCACCTAGGGCTTGATTCCACAACATGATCTCATTTTCATAAGTCCAAGCACCTAGCAGATTATTTCCGTAGGCGGTCAAGTTCATAGTGCCTTCGCAAGTGCCTTCGCAGTTGAAACTCGTGACCAAGGGTGTATCAAAGTTACCTAAACCGGTAGAGCCAAGTGTGGCACTGCCTATTGCAAACAAACCCTCGCTATTTGTAAATGCCAAGCATAGAGCGCTGCCTGAGATTGCCAATGCCGGATTCATACTCACATAGGTATTAATTTGATACTCACCCGGCAGGGATATTGTGCTGAAGCTAGATCCATTAGTGGACGAAACGAGGGCTAACTGACCAAACGTTCCTCTGGCTGCATAAGCTAGGTACAACACTCCGTCGGCCACGGCTAAAGATGTACCGGTACTGCTAGTGCAAGTGGGATTGGATGATACACCCACATAAACGGGTGCGCCGAATTGCAGGGTTTTGGCTTTTGCGACTGTCTCGGATTTTTCACCTGATATGCTGCCAAGCTTGCCGGAAACGGCCAAATTGGAATTGACCAAATCCGCTGGCAAGTTCACCGGGTTATCAGCGGCTTGCAGTTCGGATTGTGCTTGGCTCAACGAGACCGATGAAGCCTTGGACTCCAAAACCGCATCGGTCTGTTGCGACACCAAGCCCGTTTTTATCAAGTCGGCATTGGCTTGTTGCTTCGCTGCCGTCGGGTCGCTGTACGCTTCGCTTTCAGCATTGCTGGCATAGGCCACACAAACCTGGTGACTTAGTGCGGTATAAGCCAAGCATAACTGGTCGTTGAACACCGCCAAGGCAGGTGGGTATTGACTGGCCATGCCAGCCAGTTCAATCGGGCTATCCCAAGTCTGGCCTTGATCGGATGAGGTACTGAGATAGAGTTGTCCATTCGCAAAAGTGTTAGAAATCATAACCCGTTGACCGAAGAACTCGGCAAAAGCATAGCCGACTGGACCGTTAGTCACCAGTGACAATTGGTTCAGGTTCCATTCGATCTGGGCATTGCTCAAAATTGTGGCATTAATGCTCATAAGGCTGACCGACTGCACGGAGTTACCGGCGGCATCCGGGGCGTAGGCCAGCAGGATTTCCTTGTTGTAGACCGACAAAGATGGCAAAGCGCCAGTGACGGGGGTTAATTCGTTGCTTAAGGCATTCCACACTTCGATGCCGCCGCCGGTAGTCTGCCATGCGGCATAGACTAGCCCGGACAAACTGGCCAAACTGATATTCGCACTCGGGATGGCATCATTGACCAGCGCATTATTGGCAAAACTGAGTGCCGTCCCGCCCAATGCGGCACTGGCAAGCCCAAGACAATTGCCGCTGGAATTGGTCGAGGTGGCGGCGGAGTAGGCCAGCCACAAATAACCGCCCATGACCGCCAGACTTGGGTTGATGCCGGCTGAAGAGCTAGAGAGAGTCAAACTGGCTTGATTGCCAAAAACAGTGCCATTAGTGGATGAGGCAATATTGATGGCGCTGTTAGGCCCGGTAAAGGCGAGGTATAGCAGATTATCGGCCACCGCCAAGGACGGCCCGGCATAGCTAGAGTTGGGAGTGCCGGAGCTTTGATTGAAGACGACCGGCGGAAACAGGAAGCTTACCGCGTCGCTGGACGAGCTGGCATAAATATAATTGTCCAAACCGGTGTAGGCTAGGCACAACTGGTTGTCATATACTGCCAACGCGGGTGGGTAGTTGCTGGTCATGCCTTTCAACGCGACCGGGTTGCCCCAAGTTTGCCCACCGTCGGATGAGGCGCAGACGGTGATCTCCTGATAAGCGCCGATGTAGGCCATCACCAATTGGTCGTTCAATTGCACTTGGCAGATGCCGCCCGAGGCATTGGTAGGAATGCAGAACGGATAGCTGACGTTAACCGTCGTGAAGCTGATTTGCGCCGTGCCGCCAGTGGTGTTGACATAGGCCGTAACCAGTGACCCATCAATAGCCGCCAGCGCAGGCAAGGCACCGGCGGTCACGTCGGAGCAAATATCATAAGCCCCGTTCCAAGTGACTACTTGGTTGCCGTTGGACCATGTGGCGTAAAGGTTGCCGAATAAAGCCACCATGCTCAAGCTTCCGGTGATCGTGCCACTGGTCACAGCGGTGGGTGTGGCGGCAAAACTGCCTAACGTCGTGCCATTGAACGTGGCACTGCCATATTCCAAACCATTGCTGCCAGCGAAGGCTAAGTACAGATTGCCATTCACCACGGCCAAGGCCGGGGGGATGCTGGCGGAAGCACTGAGATA
>CAIWDB010000320.1 GCA_903911305.1 uncultured Methylococcaceae bacterium
AAGTCGTCAATGCGCTCTTCGGCGGGGATGCCCGGGTTGACCAGGCCGGCATGGATGGCGGGGTGCAGGTCGAAGTTGGGCGCAATCGCCGCCATCAGGTAGGCGAACTGGCCTAAGGTGGACTCCCACGTAAACCCGTAGCCCCGCGCACGCTTCAGGGCCATGACCAGCAGGCGATCCAGAATGACCGGGGCAAGCCCGGCATAGTCCGGGTAGCTGCGTTGGATTTCGTCCAGCACCTGCCTGCGGAAGCGCCGCTCCTGCCCTTCCCCAAACGCCGCCATCTGGCTAGTGGTGATTTTCAGCATGGGGACCCTTTTTTGGTGAACGGAGTATGTTGATTAAGCTCTTCCATATAATGCTCAATATTCAATCTCTCGTCATCTAAAAATTGCTTGATGGCATCAGAAAACCTTGACTCGGCAATCCAATGGGCCGACCATGTTGGAGTCGGCAATAATCCACGCGCCATTTTATGAATACCTTGCGCACCCCCTTCAAAGCGCTGTATACGATGTTGAATGCAATATTCGACGGCTTGGGAATAACAAGTTTCAAAATGAAGGCCACTAATGAATTGAGTGCAACCCCAATAGCGCCCAAACAGGGCATTATCACTTAATACATTCATCGCACAAGCAATCGGGTCATTGCCTCTGAATGCGAATATCCATAGCAAGTTATCCGGCATGGCTCTAGTGATGCGCCTAAAAAACTCCAGATTCAAATAAGGCGATGACCAATGCTCATGATAAGTATTGACGTAGCAATGATAGAAAAACTCAAGCAACTTGTCTTCTATTTCACTTCCCTTTATCCATCGAAAGACAAGCCCCGCTTCACCGGCTCGACGACGCTCTTGGCGAATTTTTTTGCGTTTGTCATGATTTAACGCAAATAAAAATTCGTCAAAGCTTTTATAACCGACATTATGCCAATGAAACTGTATACCCTCTCTTAACATGAATCCTAATTCACCCAAGGTCGATAAGTCAGCTTCATTGGTAAATAATATATGCAATGATGACACTCTTAGCTGCTTAGCCAATGCTATCGCCGCTTCAGCTAATATATGCCTATATAGGCTATTATTCACTAGCAACCTAGGCCCAGTTACCGGAGAAAATGGAGCCGCACATAATAGCTTAGGGTAATAAGATAGGCCGTGTCTTTCAAATGCATCTGCCCATCCTTGGTCGAAGACAAACTCACCCCGTGAATGGCTTTTTAAAAACAGAGGCATGGCACCGACAAGAATGCCTTCATCCCATAAAGTCAGGTATACTGGTTTCCAACCTGTTTCTACAGAAACACATCCGGTTTCCTGTAAAGCAGACAAAAATTCATACCGAAGAAACGGATAATCGCCAACTAATCCATTCCAATGACTGGTGTCAATTTCTTCCAACGAATCGACTATCCTTATGTTAGGCATGGTTTCCTACAGGGTTCGACAGGCTCACCACGAACGTAAATAATTGATTAGCTTTGTACCGTTCGCACTGAACTTGTCGAAGTGCGAGGTTTTTCGAGGTTCCCATAAGCTCTAAACAGCTAACCCCTCGCATCCTGAAGCCTGATTATCCAAGGCTGTTTGGCACCAGGGTCCACATGGAAAGCCAACGAAGCATGTTTATGCAATAAGCCTTCCTCACCAGAAGCGTTTGGGTTTAATTGCCGTTTCACGACAAAATCCACCATGCGCCGAGTGTTGTAGATAACTAAAACACGGTTTCCATGTTTTCCAGGGTATATCTGATAAGCTACATTGCTTTCATTGAAGTCGGGGTTTCTTTGAATCAAAGCATTTAGCCTTTCATGATCATTATTAGCCAGAATCTTTAATATCGAATCCTCACGGTTTTGAATCAATGATTTAAGAAAACCTGCCAACCCACCGGATTTCTGTTTATCTTGCAATGTGCGCATTTCGTTATCAGATAATCCGAAACTTTCTGCCACAAGATAATGCTTATCCCGTTCACCATCATTGGCAAACAATGATATTTTATCCAAGGATTCATGTTCCAGAGCGTCAAGAAATGACCATGGCGAGCGTATATGTTTATCGACCGTTACCACCCAAGGCAAGGCTCGTCCGGTTCTTTCGAATCGATCCTTAACGCTACAAATAACCGCCGACCTTGATAATTCATCTTCACGGCCTTCTGGTTTGACGATGAACGCATCAATAGCTGCTATTTGGGTATGAAACCCAGCCTCCTCAAATAAATTGATGACGTTAAAATAGCGAGGTTTGTAAGGTATGCCGGTTCCATCATAAAGAATATTAATATGGGCTTCTTTAGCATGGTGAGCAACCCAATCGCGCAGTCTATTGGCAAATGGCTCAATGAATATATAATCATCGCTATGATGATTGGCTGCGGTCATCACATTATAAAGATCACTACATTTGCGGAACTCGTCCAACGAAGCAATGACGAAATTATCCCCACATTGGGCTTGGGCAATTTCTTCAACTGCGGTTTTCCCTGACCCTGCCCCTCCCATTGACATAAACAATTTTGGCAGTGAATCAGGGGTTTTATTAAAAAATATGGCTTCTTGTAGCGAATCCATTTTTTGGGTGATCTTGCTAAGCCTGTCATAGCTAATTTCGACGGTACGAATCAATCGTTCATCTTCATTTGCCGCTGCCAACAATTTATTTTTCAGTACAGGATTGTTAGCCAATAAAAAAATCGTTGCATTGTCACCTTCACACTGCTTGATCAACTCCTTTAGCTCTGTATGGCTTGCATAGCGTAAACCAGTCAGCATATTGACATCCAAGCAAAAGAGTGGAGCTTCCCCATGCTCCCCTATACTAATACCATCTATGTCTGATTTTTCGGGTACACGTAGATTTTCTGTGCCTGGCAAGTAACCTATGACATTTGCAGTTAAATTAATGGGCAAATCCGCAACTTGTAAGCCAGAAATAAATAAATCATGATTAATGCCGGCAACCGGGACTAATCCTCCGTTAACCGTTACCAAACAATCAACGCCATCTTGCGTAGTATGCGACAAGAATGGAATACTGGCGATGAATCGTTTGTTTTCAGGCCATTTTCCATACCCATTAGGAATGTTTTGCAAACATCGGGTGCGGGTTGGGTCAAGAGCATGTTGGAATGCAAGTGTTATATCCTCAATGCTACTATTCAAATTATGCAACATCATTGCATCGTAGGCTTCAAGTCGCCTAAAATCTATTCCCTGCTCATAAACTCCCTTGAACGCAGGCAAGTTGGCAAGTGCTGTCATGAAGACATCCAAAGTCAGCCGATTGCCATAATCATAGGGTCGAACCATTCGCATCCGTTTATAAAACTTTGCCAACCTTTCGGCAATATTTCGTGTCTTTATGACAAAACCATTGCTGTCAAACAATTCCGTGCCATGGACCCCTCCCCCGTTCAACACCAAACCCTCAATGATCATTCGAAATTCCTTTCTCTTATCCGAATCCGGCATAGTGCCCGGTCTATGGCTAACCGTGGCTTGCTCTTTCCAGTCATGGAAAATTTCCCTATGAATGCGTGAGAATAACTCGGTCAAATAAGTGACTCGTTTGGCTTGGTCGTGAGAAATCGTTGCCTCGGCTTCTTGTTGGAGGGTTGATAACAACTTCCTGGCACGGGCGATAGCCAGTGCATTGCGTAATTTTTTCAATTGCACCGCGCCTGAAATTTTAGGGATGCAGATGTTTGTCATAATTCCAACCTTTCATGCTATTTAATCACGGTTTCAGCCATTCTGGCTTGCGAACATTGTCTACAGGTGGGTTGGAAGCATTTTTCCTACCCATAGAAGTATTGGGTGATTTCCCAATTTCGAAAGATGTATTCAGAGAACAACTTGCACACATCAACAAGACTGTAACCATCATGATGGTGCCAAAACTTTGCTTATAATTCATATGATCCTCGGAAGGTTTGGTTTTCTATCATTCTACCGCCAAAATGTATCGGCTTATAACTTACTGCCTACTAAAAATGAAAAACACAAAACTCTCACTATTGGATGATAAGCAAAAGTTGGGTTGGCTACTGGGCGCCGTCGTGTTCGTGGCCGCCCCTCATGCACTTAATTTGAAACCATTGGTCATGGTGTTTTTTTTATTACTGTCCGCATGGTTCTTTGGCTCTCTGTATTGGAACCTTCGTTTGCCTAACAAAACACTCCTATTCATGCTCACGATGGCTGGTGCCAGTTTGGTTCTATTACTATATCGTCGGATTTGGGGTCAAGAAGCCGGCTCCAGCCTATTCATTGTAGGGCTAGGATTAAAATTATTAGAAACCAAAACACAAAGAGATGCCTATCTGGTGGTTTTCCTTTCCTTCTTTGTCGGCCTCACCCAATATTTATTTTCACAAAGCATCCCCATGGCTGGCTACACCTTGATAGCGGTCATTTTATTAATTGCCGCCATGATTGGGCTAAACAGTAATCAAGCGTTTCCAGTAAAAGCCCGGTTGACTTTAGCCGGCGTGATGGTTGCGCAAGCTTTGCCTATCATGTTGCTACTATTTGTTTTTTTTCCGCGCATCAATGGCCCGCTTTGGATTCTACCTGATGACAGCCACAATGCAAAAACCGGGCTTGGCGATACCATCTCGCCGGGTTCCTTTAACCATTTGGCACTGTCACAAGAAACTGCATTTCGCGTCGATTTTGATGGAGAGCTTCCCCCCCCCAAAGATCGCTATTGGCGTGGTCCGGTTTTCTGGAATACCAATGGGGAAAAGTGGTCTTTGTCGCCGACCCTACCCATTGCCCTTGGTCACAAACCAACGTTTACAGATAACTTCCATCATTATGTGGTGACCTTGGAACCGCATAATCAGCGTTGGATTTTTGCACTGGATTTGCCTTATACGTTTCCCAGCGAGTTCGAGCAAACCATTGACTATCAATTATTGAACAAATCCTATGTGACCGAACGCAAGCAATACCGCATTGTTTCCGGCACGACTTACACAACTGGCACAATGAGCAAAAGCGAAATGAAAAAGGGACTCCAATTGCCGGCCACCCTAGGCAATCGATTATATGATCTAGTCAAGGGATGGCAGAAAGACAGTACGAACCCAAAGCAATTGGTAGATAGGGCATTGCAATTTTTTAGAGAAGAGCCATTTTACTATACCTTAAACCCGCCACTTCTGAGTGGCAATTCAGTGGAAAGTTTCTTGTTCGAGACACGGCAAGGCTTTTGTGAACACTATGCCACTGCTTTCGTCATCTTAATGCGCATTGGCGGGATTCCCGCCCGAGTGGTGACGGGATACCAAGGTGGTCAATGGAACAACATTGGACGATTCCTAGAAATTAAACAAGCCGATGCCCATGCTTGGGCTGAGGTATGGCTCCCGGATTCTGGCTGGACCCGGATTGATCCAACCGCTGCCGTGGCTCCAGATCGGATTGAACATGGCATTGATGTAGAAACTCAGATTGCCTTTCGGGAAATACGCTTCAATTTTGGAGGAGACACGCAAAGGGACCGTGGCTTGGCCATGGGTTACTTTTGGAAGAAAGCGAGAATGTTCGCGTCGAGTATTGATCATGCATGGGACAGTTGGGTGCTCGCTTACAATACCGATAACCAGAACAAATTTTTTCAATGGCTAGGGCTCTTCGACTGGCGCTCTGTCGGTCTATGGCTATCCTTGGGTTTGACCTTTTCCCTTCTGCCAATTGCTTGGCTGATCCTACCAAAACCGGGTACACAGGATGATCCCGCAAAAATTACCTACCTCAAATTCTTGAGGAAACTGGCATCAGTTGGCTTCACCCAACAAATAGGGGAAGGGCCTTTATGTTTTGCTGATCGTATCGGCAAAACATCCCCTGAACTTGATAAAGTTGTCAAACCAATCTTCCAACTGTATGTACGGATACGCTATGAAGCGTTTCACGAACCCAATGACTTAAAGCAACTTCGGCACTTGGTTAAGAAGATGGCTACATCGAAATTCAAGTTTATTCATAAATAGTTGAATTGAAGAACAAATTTCAACCATCTTGCCCCTTGTGCAAAAGTATGCCTAAAAAGCTGTGGACAAATTGTAGGCAAGAAGTGGACAGCCTATTCGCATAAAGTTATCCACAGGAACACCCAAGACCATTCTTTACTTTACGCACAACGAAAACAGTCTTTATGTTGTTGATTAACATTAACAGTTTTGACTTATTCAAACTAATGAGGGGATTAAATATAATAAAATAGATCTTTTTTAAAAAATTTTATTTATATTACGCCCCCGCAAGTGCTTCAAAAAAGCGCGTTAATCAGCAATCTCAACTAGAAGAACAACACTTTCTGCACCTATCACTCTGACACAGGTTCCAGCAGGGCAATCAATCCCTTTCGCTTTCCAAATAGAATCGTCAATTTTGATTTTGCCACGTCCATTGACGATGGGCTGTTCTAGGGTAAAAACACGTCCAATGAACTGGGATGTACGTTTATTCAGCAAAGGCTGGTCACTTTCAATGTAATGGCTTTTGAAAAAACGCCTTGCCACCATAACGCCTATTATAGAAAAGATGGAAAACCAAAATAACTGCAATTCCCAATTCATTGCCGGGTAGAGAAAAAACAAAACCCCGGTGATCAGCGAAGCTTGGGCCATCCACAAAAAATACATGCCCGGAGCGAGAACCTCAACCGTCAACAAAAACACTGCGAAGGCAAACCAGTGCCAATAGATTAATTCCAACGGCATCGCTTAAGCCTCCGACTTTTTCTTTTCAAAGAGGTTTTTGCTAATTTCGCTGATGCCGCCTAGCGCGCCGATGACGCTGGATGCTTCCAATGGCATCAGTACGATTTTGCTGTTTGGAGCAGATGCAATGTGTTGTAAGGACTCGATATATTTCTGGGCAACAAAGTAATTTATAGCTTGAATATCACCTTTTCCGATGGCCTCGGACACCATTAGAGTTGCCCTCGCTTCGGCTTGGGCAAGGCGTTCACGAGCATCGGCATCTCTGAAAGAAGCCTCTTTGCGCCCTTCCGCCTCCAAGACTCTTGCTTGCTTTTGACCTTCAGCCTTGAGAATTTCCGCTTGCCGCAAGCCTTCAGCCTCAAGGATGACAGCGCGTTTTTCCCGTTCAGCCTTCATTTGCCGACCCATGGAATCAACTAAGTCCTTGGGTGGGGAGATGTCTTTGATTTCAATGCGGGTGACCTTAACGCCCCAAGGCGTAGTGGCATCATCCACAACAGTGAGTAGTCGTGTATTTATTTCGTCGCGCTTGGATAAAAGTTCATCCAAATCCATGGAACCCATCACGGTGCGGATGTTTGTCATGGTTAACTGAATGATGGCAAGATTCAAATTGCTGACTTCATATGCGGCTTTTGCAGCATCGATCACTTGATAAAAAATAACCCCATCCACACGCACCATTGCATTGTCCCGTGTGATGATTTCTTGGGAAGGCACGTCAATCACTTGTTCCATCATATTCAGCTTTGCACCAATCAAGTCAATGACAGGTACAATGATGTTGAGTCCAGGAGTCAGCGTATTGGTGAATTTGCCAAATCGAAGAACGGTGTATTCCATTCCTTGTGGAACCGTTTTGACACTCAAAACTACCAAAGCAATTGACAAGCCTAGTAAAAATAAAACAAATGTACCCATGATTATTACTCCTGTTGTTGGAAAAACTTGATACAGCTTAACTTTATTTGTCGATTTCTCAAGATTTTAACTTGAAATTTTTTTGTATAAATAATATAAAATTAAAGAAAAAATAAAACAATTACAATTAAATGACAATTTTTCTGTTAATAAATGTAAAATTTAATATAAATCAATAACTTGTAAGTTATGATTTTTGTGAGTGAGGTTGTTGTTAAGTTGTGTATATGTTGTGATTAACTTTTTTATACTTGTATATCCATTTTTATTATTGTACTTTTGCACAGGAAAAACACAACTTTATTGGATAAAATAAATTTTAAACATAAATTAGATAAACATATGGTAGTTAATAGTATGCTCATTTAAGCCGCCTTGAATAATTACCATGAATAGACCTTATTTATTAAGTGGAATAACCCATGTTTGAAGTAGCCGACCTGAAAAATAAGGTTACCAAGTTAGAGTACGAAGCAGAGATATCTCTAATTAGGGAACAATTGCTTGATGTACAGCAGAAACTGGAAACCGCAGCAATACCTGTTTTGATCTTAATTGCTGGCGTTGATAGTTCAGGCAAGGGTGATCTGATTGCCAAATTGAATGAGTGGTTTGATCCTAGGTTTATGAGTACCCATGCTTTTGGGTATGTATCGGATGAAGAAAGGGAAAGGCCAAATCATTGGCGATACTGGATGAGTCTTCCGCCAAGAGGTCGAATCGCAAATTATGCCATGGGATGGTATGGGCAAGTTCTTTCTGACCGACTCAATGGGCGTATAGGTAAAGGCAAATTGGAAAAGGAATTATCTCATATAAACAAGCTGGAAAAGGAATTAACTGATGATGGTGCTTTAATTATAAAATTTTGGCTGCATTTAAGTAAGGAGCAACAAAGGAAATTAGTTGCCAAACTAGAGAAAAATCCTGAAACTTGTTGGCGCGTCACAAACGCTGAAAAAAGACACCTTAAACTTTATGATAAGTTTGTATGTATATGCGAACAAGTCATACGCTATACCAGTACACCAGAATCACCTTGGCTTATTATCAACGGACTCGATTCAAATTATCGTCGTTTGACATCGGCTAAACATATTATTGAACGTATATCACTTCATTTGGAATTACACCAAAATATAACCTCGATACCTATCAGTGCTGGCGAAAGTATCGCTAATGTAAAATCTGGGGTCAGTTTGTTAAGTTCACTGGATTTGACCAAGAAGTTGGAAAAGTCAGACTATCAAGAGAAGCTCGCCTTGTATCAAGGAAAAATAAGTCAATTTAGTCATAAAGCCCGACAAAGTAAGAAATCTACATTGTTGCTCTTTGAAGGATGGGATGCAGCCGGCAAAGGAGGGGTTATCAGGCGCATTACCCATGCCATGGATGCCCGCAATTATAGAGTAATCCCTATTGCTGCGCCTACCGATGAAGAAAAAGCCCGCCACTATCTTTGGCGGTTCTGGCGTCATCTACCCCGCGATGGCAAAGTCACAATTTATGATCGTAGTTGGTATGGGCGGGTTCTGGTTGAACGTGTTGAGGGTTTTGCCACTACAGCACAGTGGATGCGAGCTTATTCTGAAATCAATGACTTTGAGGAGGAATTAACCGAACATGGCATTATTCTGTTAAAATTTTGGATGCACATTGACAGAGACGAACAATTGAGACGTTTCAAAATTCGAGAAGATACGGCTTATAAACGATATAAAATCACTACAGAAGATTTTAGAAATAGGGAGAAATGGGAACTCTACGAGTCTGCGGTGAATGAAATGATCACCCGGACAAGTACAGAATACGCTCCTTGGAATTTAGTTGAAGCGAATGATAAATATTTTGCAAGAATAAAAGTTTTATCTGAATTGTGTAAGGCTTATGCAAAGGGTTTGGGATAAAGGATGATTTTTTTTGAGAATATAAAGACTAAGTTTTGGATTTAAAAGTGGATAATAATTATACAAATGATAACGAGCATGTTTATTCAACTGAAGGCAGGCACCGTAAGCATGGTCATCGACATTCATCAAAAAGAAAATGGATTTATATTTTATCATTTATACTTTTTCTTGAAAGCATAGCTCTTTCAGGGGTATTGATTTGGGCAGCAAATATTGAAAGCGAAAATCGAGAGCATTTTGCAAAACAAAAGGAACTTGCGCAAATAATAAAAGATCAAAAGACAGAACTTGAAGCTCAACGATGGGATTTTAACAAATTAAAATCAGAGCAAGCTAAAACTTGCCTCCCCAATCTAATGCAATTGGAATTTAAAAAAGTTTTGGAAATCAATAAAGATTATGTTAAAAATGCCATATTCTTTTTAACAGGAAATAACGATAAAAAGTTTCTTGAATTTAAACTTGTGTTACAAAATAATTCAAGTGGTAATATTGTGCCTAAAGTTGATGTTTTGTTTTTTAATACCATGGGTAATCAAGTCGGTATAACTCAAATGGGTTATCAAAAAGATGAAACTCCTCCAACTCGTGATATATTGGAAAAAGGCGAGGTGCGTTCTTATGATGGTACATTCGAAGTGAATATAAATGATGGTCAACCAGAATATATTATGATAAAAGTTAAAAATCAAAAATAATGTTTTACCTCCTTTTGGTTAAAGCCATTAGATAAGATTTTTATTAGCTATTAATGAACAGTATTTATGCAATTTACTTCAAACTTTGATGTAATCGTGGTGGGGGGCGGCCATGCTGGAACTGAAGCGGCTCTCGCTGCTTCGCGTAAGGGTGCCAAGACCCTTTTGCTGACTCAAAATATCGAAACTCTAGGTCAAATGAGTTGCAACCCCGCAATTGGAGGGATAGGTAAGGGACACCTAGTCAAGGAGATAGATGCATTAGGTGGGGCAATGGCAAAAGCAATTGATTTGGCTGGTATACATTTTCGTATTCTTAACGCAAGCAAAGGGCCTGCGGTACGGGCAACTAGGGCACAGGCGGATCGGCAACTTTACAAACAGGCAATCCGTCATGCTTTGGAAACTCAGCCTAATCTTTGGCTTTTTCAGCAATCAGTTGCTGATTTAATCATTAAAAATGGATTGGTGTCTGGCGTAGTCACCCAAATGGGGACGAGCTTTATATCTGATTGTGTGGTTCTTACTGTAGGCACTTTTCTAGCTGGCCGCATTCACATTGGAATGAATAATTATGAGGGGGGGCGGGCTGGCGATCCCCCGTCAAATCGTTTGTCTGTCAGTTTGCGCGAACTTCCTTTCAGAGTGAACCGTTTAAAGACCGGTACACCGCCGCGCATAGATAGTCGGTCAGTTGATTTCTCTGTCATGGAAGTTCAATCCGGTGATTCGCCTACCCCCTTTTTTTCCTTTATTGGCAGTTCTGAGGACCATCCTCGGCAGGTCTGTTGCCACATCACCCGGACAAACCAGAAAACCCACGACATTATCCGTTCTGGACTTGACCGTTCTCCTTTGTTCGCAGGGGTAATCGAAGGCGTAGGGCCACGCTATTGCCCTTCTATTGAAGATAAGGTGGTTCGATTTGCCGATAAGGATTCCCATCAGATATTTATTGAACCGGAAGGTTTGAATAGTCTTGAACTCTATCCTAACGGCATATCCACTAGCTTGCCATTTGATGTGCAATTGGCACTTGTCCGCTCTATTCGCGGGATGGAAAATGCCCACATTACTCGGCCGGGTTATGCAATTGAATACGATTATTTTGATCCTAGGGATTTAAAATCGACTCTAGAATCGAAATATGTGGGAAATCTTTTTTTTGCGGGGCAAATCAATGGGACTACTGGATACGAAGAAGCAGCGGCACAAGGACTCATCGCAGGGCTAAATGCAGCATGCAAGGCAATCGGTGTGGAAACTTGGTCGCCTCGACGTGATGAAGCTTACATGGGTGTTATGATCGACGATCTCATCACTCAAGGTACATCGGAACCTTATCGCATGTTTACCAGTCGGGCAGAGTATCGACTTTTATTGAGAGAGGATAATGCTGATCTTCGTTTGACAGGGATAGGCCATCGGCTAGGGATTGTTGACGACCAACGCTGGCATGTCTGTGAAAACAAGATTGAAAATATTGCCAAGCTCCAAACGGAGATGGCTTGCGCATGGGTGAAGCCAAATTCACCTGAAGCATTAAAACTAGAAGGTATTTTATCCAGCCCTTTGCAGCATGAAACCAATTTAACGGATTTGCTGCGTCGCCCTGAAATGAACATTCGAATGTTATCGGCTATTTCTCAAAGCATTGCCAATGTTGTCGATGAAACTGTTCTGGATCAAGTGGATATACAAGCAAAATATTCCGGTTATATTGAACGGCAAAAAAACGAGATTGACCGCGTCCGCCGTTATGATGACTGGTTTTTGCCTGATGAACTTGATTACGGGAATGTAGTCGGATTGTCCAATGAGGTACGTGAAAAGCTGTCACGAAATATGCCGGAAACACTCGGGCAAGCTGCCCGGATACAAGGTGTAACCCCTGCGGCTATTTCTCTTTTGCTAGTTCATTTGAAAAAGAAAAGCGCTTAAGTGGATTCGCTTGCCAAAATACTTGTCGATGGAATGTCGGCAATGAACGTGTCTGCCAGTCAGAAGCAACTAGGGCAATTGTTGGATTTTCTCCAGCTATTGAGGAAGTGGAATCGAGTTTATAATCTAACCTCCATTGACAATCCATCTGATATGGTGAGTTTGCATCTGCTAGATAGCCTTTCGATCCTACCCTACTTAAAAGGAATTCATGTTTTGGATGTCGGCACAGGGGCAGGTTTGCCTGGTTTGCCCTTGGCTATGCTTGCTACAGACAAGGAGTTTACTTTGTTGGACAGTAATTCGAAAAAAATTAGGTTTGTCAGGCAGGCAGCCATTGAGTTGGGCCTATCCAATGTGAAGGTCGAGCATATTAGAATTGAACGGTTTGAGCCGGGGTTTGGCTTTGATAGTATTCTAGTGCGTGCATTCGCGAGTTTGAATGATGTGGTTTCCGAAACGATGCGACTTCTAAATCCAGGAGGTGTTATATTAGCTCAGAAGGGCAAATTGCCTCAAAATGAAATCATCGAACTTGACAATCAACTGATTCAGGTTATTCCGTTAAAAATACCGGGTATTGGAGTCGAGAGGCATTTAGTATCAATTGGGATCGAAAGTTAGTATGGGTAAAATTATTGCAGTTGCAAACCAGAAAGGTGGCGTTGGGAAAACGACCACTAGTGTCAATTTAGCTGCATCCTTGGCCGCCACACATCACCTTGTTTTATTGGTTGACATTGATCCCCAAGGTAATGCGACTATGGGTTGTGGCGTAGACAAAAAGCATTTACAGCTATCCTCTTATGAAGTTATTCTCAAACTATCTTCTGCAAAGGAGGCCATTGTCCAATTGGGAGGAGAACTGAATTTCCATGTCCTTCCGGGAAATGGCGATTTGACAGCCGCACAGGTGGAGTTGTTTAAAATGGACGATCGTGAACGGGCCTTGGCCGATGCCTTGGCAACTTGTCGCAATGACTACCAATATATCATCATTGACTGTCCACCCTCCTTAAATATGTTGACACTCAACGCCTTAGTAGCTGCTGATAGCGTTTTGATTCCAATGCAATGCGAATATTATGCATTGGAAGGCTTGTCTGATTTAATGGATACGGTCAGAAATATTCGCAATACGGTTAATCCAAATTTGGCAATTGAAGGTCTATTAAGGACTATGTATGATCCCCGAAACCGTCTAACCAACGAAGTTTCAGATCAATTAGCCAAGCATTTCGCTGATAAACTGATGAAAACAGTTATTCCCCGCAATATTAGGCTGGCAGAAGCTCCGAGCCATGGTCTGCCGGTGATGTATTATGACAAATCGTCTAGTGGGGCGTTGGCTTATCTTGCCCTAGCCGGGGAAATTGTTCGTCGCAATGGTACCCATGCAGTTAAGGGAAGTAAAAATAAATGAGTATTAAAAAAAGAGGTTTGGGGCGCGGATTAGACGCACTATTGGGTAATGTTAACTTAACCGATACAACTGTTGTTGTTTCGGAAAAGGAAAAGATACATTTTCTGCCTATCGAGTATTTGAAGAGTAGTCGATTCCAACCTCGTAAAGACTTTGATCCGGCTAAACTACAAGAATTGGCTGATTCCATCAGTTCCCAAGGTGTCATCCAACCCGTCGTAGTCAGGCCCATTGCAGAAAATAGCTATGAAATAGTTGCGGGCGAGCGGCGTTGGAGAGCCGCTCAATTAGCTCGTTTGCACGATATTCCTGTCGTGGTGCGTCATGTAACCGACCAGTCAGCCTTGGCTATCGCATTGATTGAAAACCTTCAACGCGAAGATTTAAACCCATTGGAAGAGGCTGAAGCACTTAAGCGCTTACAAGATGAGTTTTCGCTTACTCACCAGCAAATCGCAGACGCTGTCAGCAAATCCCGTGCAACCGTCACCAATTTGTTACGCCTTAATGAATTACATCCAGAAGCAAAGGATTTGTTACTTAAACGCAAGATTGAAATGGGTCATGCCCGCGCCATACTTTCGTTGGAACACTCAAGACAAGCGGAACTGGCAAACAAGATTGCTGATAAAAATTTATCGGTGAGGGAAACTGAAGCCATTGTCCGTAAACTTCAGGAAGAATCTAATAACAATCTAAAACCCCCAACCAAGTTACGCGATCCAGACATAATGAGTCTTGAAGAACGTGTTACCCAATCTATTGGTGCAAAAGCACAGATACAGCATACTGAAAAGGGTTCTGGCAAGCTAGTCATTATTTACGATAGTTTGGAACAACTCGAAGGTGTTCTTGAGCGATTTACGATTAATGTATAAGTTCAATACGGAAATAGTAAACATTCATTATTTTTGGAGGCAAAATGAAGATACCTTCCCAATTTGATTCAATCCGAAAAACTATCAGTGAAGCTTGGTCCAAGCTTTCCAATTGGTTAGGTTTGGCAGATAAACCTGACATGGAAATCAATCCGCCAAGAAATAAGGATCAAATGGGAAAAAGGGAATTTTTTGGCTATCTGATGCTTTTGTTCTTCAGTATATGGATATGGATTGGAATCAACGATATTAGACAGAATGAAATTCCTTATAGTGATTTTCTGAAAATGGCTAAGGAAAATCAAATTGATCAAGCTGTCGTCAGTGAACAAAATATCAGTGGTATGTTGAAACCAGACGCTGCTGATAAACAAGGTAAACCATTTGTCACAATTCCTTTATGGAATCAACAATTAGCTGACAGTCTTGATAAAGGAAATGTTAAATACACGGTTCGTTACGGTAGTAATTGGTTAGGAAATTTCATCGTCAATTGGCTATTGCCTTTAGGCTTGATTTTTTTGATATGGGGTTGGATGGCCCGGCGCATGGGGGGTGGCGGTGGTATTCTAAGTTTGGGCAAAAGCCGTGTGCATATCCATCCTGAATCTTTACCTAAGGTGACATTTAGCGATGTGGCCGGGGCTGAAGATGCGAAGCAAGAATTAAGGGAGACCATTGAATTTCTCCAAGATCCAACACGCATTCAACGCTTGGGTGGGCGAATGCCCAAGGGAGTTCTGTTGGTCGGTCAGCCAGGTACAGGTAAAACACTGCTTGCCCGTGCAGTTTCCGGGGAAGCGGGAGTTCCCTTCTTCAATATAAGCGGTTCGGAATTCATCGAGATGTTCGTTGGCCTTGGAGCTTCGCGAGTGCGCGATTTGTTCGAGCAGGCTAGGCAGAAAGCACCATGCATTATTTTTATTGACGAGCTTGATGCCATTGGTCGTTCCCGTGGCGGACCTGTTGCCATGGGCGGGCATGATGAACGTGAGCAAACGCTAAACCAACTGCTTACTGAGATGGATGGTTTTGATCCGTCGGTTGGCGTTGTGGTGATGGCTGCCACCAACCGACCTGAAATTTTGGACAAGGCCCTGCTCCGTTCCGGGCGTTTTGATCGCCAGATCGTTGTGGACAAACCGAGTTTGGATGACCGCATTGAAATACTCAAACTGCACACTCAATCAATGACGCTTGGGCCTGATATCCAGTTGCGAGTCATTGCTCAGCGGACGCCCGGTTTTGTTGGTGCCGATTTAGCCAATGTTGCCAACGAAGCGGCGATTATTGCCGTTCGTGAAAATCATGACAATGTCGGTATGCAAGATTTTGAATCAGCAATAGATCGAGTGATGGCTGGACCGGAGAAGAAGAATCGTGTTTTGAATGAGGCTGAAAAACGTCGGGTGGCATACCATGAAGCAGGCCATGCATTAGTCGCCGAATGTGTCCCCAATGGTGAACCGATTCATAAAGTGTCTATCATTCCTCGCGGTGCAGTGGCATTGGGTTATACCTTGCAATTGCCTGTGGAGGAGAAGTTTCTTTCCACAGAACCTGAGCTTCGCGATCAAATTGCCATTTTGTTAGGTGGTCAAACTGCTGAGATGATAGTGTTTGGGTCAGTTTCGACGGGTGCGCAGAATGATTTGGAACGTGCTTCTGAAATTGCCCGAGCCATGGTTTGCCAGCTTGGTATGAACAAGAAGCTTGGGCCACTTGCTTACGGCAAACGCCAACAACTTGCCTATTTGGGCATGGAAACGAGTGAAGAGCGCAATTTTAGCGAAGAGACCGCTCGCATTATTGATGCCGAAGTCAAGGAACTTGTCGAAGAAGGGCAACGCAGAGCCGAGCAATATATCTTACAAATGCGCGCTGCATTGGATGCCATTGCAGAACGCTTACAGGATAAAGAAGTTGTCAGCGGGGAAGAAATTAAACAATTGATGAAGTTCAGTCAGGATATAAGCTGATTTGATGAATAAGCGTCAAAACTTGCTTTGACGCTTCGCTTTAATCCTGATAGTTATTCTGGTGGGAATCGAAAGTTAATACTGTTTAGGTTTGTTATCGGCGCAGTTTATAATTACGCCCATAGAATATCTCAGCCATTTCTTGTTTAAGTCTTTTCTGGATGGATTGCCTTTCTTCATCTGCCAAGGCATCTTTGTCGGTCTCAAACAGGTAGTTGTCGAGATTGAAATCTTTCAGGATCATCTTGGTATGGAAAATCTTTTCCTGATAGACATTGACATCAATCATCTGATAACGATCAGCCGTGACATCTGCAATATAGTTTTGTATTGAAGTGATTTCATGGTCGATGTAATGTTTCTGCCCACTGATGTCTCTAGTGAAACCGCGCACACGATAATCCATGATGACTATATCAGACTCAAAACTACGAATCAGATAGTTCAGAGCTTTTAGCGGAGAAATCCGGCCACAGGTGGAAACGTCAATATCCGCCCTAAATGTGCTTAAACCATTATAGGGATGGCTTTCTGGATAAGTGTGGACAGTAATGTGGCTTTTGTCCAAATGTGCCACCACTGATTCAGGCAATGGCCCTGGGGCTTCAGTGTTGCTTATATTGCTGGCAGTGTGATCCCCTTCAGAGATAAGCATAGTCACGCTTGCGCCTTGGGGTTCGTAATCTTGACGGGCTATATTTAAAATCTCAGCCCCAATAATATGAGTGACATCCGTCAATATCTGTGTCAAGCGTTTGGCGCTATAAGCTTCGTCGATGTATTCGATATAACGGCGCTGCTGTTGTTCTGACTTGGCATAGCAGATGTCATATATGTTGAAACTTAGTGATTTGGTTAAGTTGTTAAAACCGTGTAATTGCAACTTTTCCATCGAATTAGGATTACCCCATCTAGGTTCAGCGACATAGGGTCAGCAAAAGCTTAAACCAAGTATGTCGTCTAAATTGTTAATATTTGGCTGATTCAGTTAACTAGACTGTTGGCCTAGTCAGACCTCGATAATTTCATAGTCGTGGGTAATCTCGGCAGATTTCCCCAACATGATTGATGCGGAGCAGTATTTTTCCGCCGATAGTTCAATAGCCCTTTTAACTGCCGATTCGGTTAAATTCTTGCCTTTAATCACATAATGTATGTTGATTCTAGTGAATACCTTGGGATCAGTTTCGGCCCTTTCTGCATCCAATAGAATTTCACAATCCTTGATGTCATGGCGTCCTTTTTTGAGGATAAGTATTATATCGAATGCGGTACACCCCCCCATCCCCATAAGTAACATTTCCATCGGCCTGACACCAAGATTTTGTCCGCCATTTTCCGGTGGCCCGTCTAACACAACACTATGCCCGCTGCCTGATTCAGCTACAAACTTAGAGTTTTCCACCCACAATACACGTGCTTTCATGAACAAACTTACCTGAAAAAATATAGTAAATAGATTAACACAAAACCTGTCAACACCAATGACTTTTGGTCATTTGAACGGCTGCTGAGATGTTACAATTTGACTGTTCCTAGAAAATGAATTATTTACATTGAAACAAGCCGAACATTGATGAACTTTGTTTCTCGATTGCCGCAACCCGTCCGCCAGCTTGCCGATTCCATTATTTTAGCAGGAGGACGGCCTGTGTTAGTGGGGGGGGCCGTGCGTGACTATCAGCTTGGCATAATTCCTAAAGATTTTGATATCGAAGCCTATGGGCTTAAGGTGTCAGAGTTGATGGAAGCGCTTGAAAAAAAAGCCAAAGTTTTCGCGGTAGGCAAATCGTTCGGGGTTCTTAAGGTAAGGCTCCATGGAATGGATATTGATATTTCACTGCCGCGTAGGGAGAGAAAAATAGGCATTGGTCATCGTGGTTTTGAAGTGGATTACGATCATCACATGTCTTTTGCGGAGGCCGCTTCTCGCCGTGACTTTACCATCAACGCCATTGGCTTCGATTTGATTGCCAATGAGTTTCTTGATCCGTGGGGAGGTATGTCTGACCTTCGTGCAGGCATCATTCGGCATGTGTCCGATGCATTTGACGAAGATCCTCTGCGGTTGTTGCGTGCTTGTCAGTTTGCAGGTCGTTTTGGTTTTATCATTGCCGCAGAAACTTTGATTAAGTGCCGTTCCTTGCAGGGAGAGTTGTCCACTCTTTCCAAGGAAAGAATTTGGGAAGAATTCAAGAAGTTGTTGTTAAGGTCGCGGAAGCCGTCAATCGGCATCTTGGCGATGGAAGCCACCGGTGTCTTGATATTGTTTCCCGAATTGGCGCAATTGCAAGGGGCTTATCACAACCCTGTATCGCATCATGAGGGCGATGTTTGGACGCATAATAATTTAGTGTTGGATTCATGTGCCGCAATTTGCCGGGAAGCGGCATTGAACGATGATGAAACCCTGCTGTTGATGTTATCTGCACTATGCCACGATTTGGGAAAACCCAAGACAGCGACTTTAATGGATGGAGTTTGGCGAAACCCCAGGCATGAGGAAGAAGGCGTTACTCCCACCCAATCATTGTTGACAACGATGGGTTGCCCTCCATACTTGATGCAACGAGTCATAGCGTTAGTGCGTGAGCATGGGCAACCTCTACATTTATGGCGGCAGAATCAAATACAAACCGTTGGTGACGGGATTATTCGCCGACTGGCTTTGCGTGTGCCGATACAAACATTGTGTAGGCTGGCGCTTGCAGATTTTAGGGGGAGAACCTCACCCGATGCCACGGGCCCATGCCCGATGGTTGAATGGTTGAATGGTCGGGCTGCCGCACTTGGCGTTTTGGAAGCGGGTCCAGCGCCTATTCTGCTAGGCCGTCATCTGCAAGCCTTGGGCGTGAAGTCCGGGCCTTTAATGGGTAGTTTGCTGAAGGACGCATTTCAAGCTCAATTGGACGGTGATTTCAGCGATTTGCCGGGAGCCATTGCTTGGGTTAAACCTCGTATTAACTGATGGTACGCAGTAGCCCAAGACAGACTTTGAAACTCCCGTTTCGTTGGAAAATAAGTAACTGTTGCTTCTTCCGAATCATCAGGTATTGATTGCAACACAGACATTGATTCCTCATCAATTCCGTAAAACAGATGATTAAAGCTTATGGCCCATGTGAACATTGACACGATTGCCGCTATCGCCACGCCCAGAGGTAAAGGTGGTGTTGGTGTCATTCGAGTCTCAGGCGAACGAGTCTTTGTAATAGTCCAGCATCTATTGGGCAAACCCCCTAAAGCAAGACATGCCAGTTTTCTCCCTTTTCTTGATGAAGACGGGTCAATCATTGATTCAGGGCTTGCGCTCTTTTTTCCTTCCCCCCGTTCATTCACGGGGGAGGATGTTTTAGAGCTTCATGCCCACGGAAGCCCGGTCGTCCTTGACTTGATTTTGCGCCGCATACTTTCGCTTGGTGTTCGGATGGCAAGGCCGGGAGAGTTTTCAGAACGCGCTTTCCTAAATGACAAAATTGATTTGGCCCAGGCTGAAGCAATCGCCGATCTTATCGAAAGCAGCACAATTCAGGCGGCCCGTTCCGCGCAACGCTCATTGCAAGGTGAGTTTTCGAAACTAGTCAATGCATTGGTTGATGAATTAATACGGCTCCGCATGTTTGTAGAGGCGGCCATTGATTTTGTCGATGAGGAAATTGATTTCCTAAACGATGGCGCGATTGTTCAGCAACTGTCCTCATTACTGCAAGGTTTGGAACACATTCAACGCTCTGCCAAGCAAGGCTGTATATTGCGTGATGGTTTAAATGTGGTCATTGCCGGCCGGCCGAATTCAGGTAAATCCAGCCTGCTCAATTTACTGGCGGGCCGGGAAGCCGCGATAGTGACCGACGTGGAAGGGACGACACGCGATTTATTAAGGGAATACATTCAAATCGACGGGATGCCTTTGCATATCATAGACACGGCCGGCCTGCGGGAATCGTCTGACCTTGTCGAAATGGAAGGCATCAGACGGGCTCATGAGGCCATCAAACTAGCCGATCTTGTCTTGCTGATGATGGATGACCGACAAACTCAAGCGGATGATGGCATATTTTTCAATTTGCCGGTGAATATTCCCGTAGTGCGCATTCGCAACAAAATTGATCTTACTGATAGGAATTGTGGTGTCAAGCAAACTGATGAGGGGGTTGAGATTCGTCTATCGGTCAAGACCGGGGAAGGAATCGACTTATTACTGCAACATCTTAAGCTTAGTGCCGGCTATGACAGTGCGGTTGACGATGTTTTCATTGCTCGCCGCCGTCATCTTGAAGCGCTTTCCCGAGCGCATGATTCGCTGGTCAACGGCTTGCGGCAGCTTCAAGAATCATGTGCGGCTGAATTATTGGCAGAAGAACTCCGCCAAGCCCAGTTGTCCTTATCCGAAATCACTGGCGCATTCACCCCCGATGACTTGCTAGGCAAAATTTTCAGCAGTTTTTGTATTGGAAAATAATGGAAAAGGACATTATCTAGGCTCAATGGATGGCAGGGTTTTGACGCATCCTTGCAATCTGGATGTCGGCATTCCCTGCCGGAATGACGGTTTAATTTTTCGGCATTGCCTGATGCCCCCCGCATTTTAAGGTTACTCATGATCAACACGGCTTCGCCGGGCTTGAGGAAGATTGACACTAGATGTATAAGAATCAAACTAATTGCAACCTGAGCCGCCGTATTTCCTCGCGCCATATCGAAACCAGTTGATCGGTTTCAGAATTGATACCATCTTCCCGAAGCCGTCGTTTGCGAAACGCCAGTTCATGTTGAGCATTGACCAAAGCACTCGACCATTTTGGATTTGCCAAGTCAATTCTGCGGGTTTGAAATAGTCCTTGCTGCAAGATGGCTTGGTAATCCTGTGGGGTCACCAAGTCAGGCGGCTCGTCCTTCAATTCCTGCCGGATTACCTCTAACTCCCAGCGCCCACTTCGCCATAATAGAAACAGCATCAAGGCGACAAACGGGAAAAATACTGTCAGGTCTAAAAGACTGGCCGTGGCCCAAGCTTCCAATAAACCATATTCGTCGGGAGCGGTTGGGTTTGAATCTGGCTTGTTTCCCTGCGACGATTCGATCAGTGACACAATCAATGGCAATAGGTTATCGATCGCATGAGCCAGCATGGCAAGCGCAAGACCCAAGATGGGCGCACCTATGCGAATCCACATGGTCCGCGTTTGGCGAGCCAAGCCCACAAACGCGCCAA
This sequence comes from uncultured Methylococcaceae bacterium, assembly GCA_903911305.1. Taxonomy (GTDB): domain Bacteria; phylum Pseudomonadota; class Gammaproteobacteria; order Methylococcales; family Methylococcaceae; genus Methylumidiphilus. Next base: position 21,712 of record CAIWDB010000320.1, read on the forward strand.
ACAAACCTGAAAATAAGGCATGACCGGCTAAGCCAAACAGTGCGATACGGGCGCCCAGTTGCAATTCCCATGGAGCATCGCCAAATTGGGCATAGCCTTGGGCGATATAAAGCGGGGTTTCCATCCAGTTAAACCCGGTTCCAACCACCGCACCGTAAATGAAACCATCCCGCATGTTGTCAAATTCTGCTCGCATCAGGAAAAACAGCAGCAACACGCCTAAGCCTTTGGTAATCTCTTCGACCAAGGGTCCGGCGATGGGTGCCCCTAATAACATCGCGGCATCTTTGCCCAAATGGTCATGGACCCATTGGTTTTTGGCGATCCATTGGCCTACGTCCGAAATGATGTAGTTATTGATCGGTAACGCCACACTGGTTGCGATTAGCCCTCCCCATAGGAATATAAACAGAAACAGCCAAGGCGATTCCCGTTCCCGCCTATCCAGCCACCATAGTATGGCAAGTGGAACTGCCGAAAAAACCGTGGCGGCAACCAAGCTAATCACGAAGACTTGTGCGTCACCTTTATGCATGCTGCCCAGTAGAATGCCAAACATGAGTAAGGAGAAAATGAGCAAGGCCAGTAAGGCAGCAGACATTGCCAAAGCAAAATGGCGATGACGCAAAGGCGAGCCAATAAAGAATCGGCCATTTAGATTCGGAACTGAGAACATCGCTTTCATGTTTGTTGGTCCCAATAAAAGAACTCCGCCACTATCGTTGGACAGGCGGCGGTGTATTCATACCTAAACCCAGATTAGTCAGGATTTCTATTTTTTGGTGACTACCAATTCTGTGCGGCGATTCCTGGCCCGACCCGCTTCGGTGTCATTAGTATCAATCGGGCGATCCTGACCATATCCGTTTGTGGTTAAACGATTGTCAACAATCCCTGCATTGACTAGCAGTTGTTTGACCATATTGGAGCGGTCTTTGGAAACCTTAAGGTTGATAGCGGCATCCCCTACATTGTCCGTATGACCTTCAAGACGGGCCTCAGTGGTTGGAAATGCTCTGAGGATGATAATAAGATCGTCCACGGTCTTTTTCGATTCCGGTGTCAGGTTGCTGGAATTGAACTCAAAGTTCAAATCATCAAAAACGAAGGTTCTGGATACGGTTGTGTCTGCCTGGTTTTTAAGGAATCTGAACAGATTGTAGTCAAACCCTCCTTCGGTGACCATAAGCTTCATGCCATCAGGTAGTGTAATAGAGGATAAAGCCTTACCATGAAGTTTCATCATTTGTTGGTTGCAGCATCCTTTCAACCCTATTATGGCCAAAATCAATGCCCCAAGTAACAGAAGCAACGGTAGCAACCATTTCCAAATACCGCTAATTTCATTATCTGCCCTTTTGCTGGCCGAAGCGCCATCGTCAAATCCGAGCGATGAAGCCAAGCTCGCCGGCAAAAGACGGGTGAAACTTCCACTTTGTTCTGTCAACAGATGCCCTAAGCTCGCGGCGTTAAGCCCCAAAGCGTTTACCTGCTTGCGTAGGAACCCCAAGATAAAAGTCCCAATCATGCTGAGTAGGGACAATATGGAAGAGGTTTTCATGCCCACAGACTCAGCGATACTGTCAACAAAGCTGCTTCTCTTGTTGCCCAGCACGGTGTCGAGTAATGATTTACCGGCATTGAGTCGTGAATCGGTGGTTTGATTGCTTGTAAAAAGGGATGATGCGGTGGAGAAAAGATCACTTGCATCAGCATCTTTGACCAATTCAAATAATCGGTTGGCTCCCGTGTTCGAGCCTGCAAATTTAGAAAATGCGGATAGCAGGGCAGGCACTGCGGTATTCATTGCTTTTTCAGTCGCGCCTCTGTTTTCACCTAAAAAAGTAGCCGCCTTGTCGATTACCTCAGGGGTAAGATAGGCACGGATCAAGTCGGCCAAATTATCTGTAATGTCTGCCATATTTTTTACTCTTTGTGTGTTGGGTTGAGTCGAGGCTTATATGATTTTCAGAAGTGCTGACAATTATTTACTAATGTTGTCAACTTACAGGGTAGCTTATGTCGTTTGATCGAATCAAGGAAAATTAGCTTTGCAGCATCATCAAGCTATATTTGCATGAACTCGTGTTTAATATATTGGCGTATCAGTTAAAATGACACCGACCGAAATCACTCATGGAGTTTGCAAATGCCTTACCTATGCCAAGGGGGGGTTCTGGGGTTGGAACGGATCGACGTTTTAGTGCCTTGGGCAAACGCATTCGCCCCTAAATATACAACCTATAAAGGGTTTTGGGGTCTAATCGTTGCCCTATTGCTTTCCAGTTGCGCGTCTCCGCCTAGCAAACCGGGCGATATTTGTTCGATCTTCCTGGAAAAGGAAGACTGGTACGCCAGCGCCAAAGCATCAGCCGAACGCTGGAAAGCACCGATTGCCGTGCAAATGGCGATCATCAATCATGAATCTGCCTTTGTGGATGATGCCCGCCCACCTCGGGTTCGCTTTCTGGGCATTCCCTTGTGGCGGCCCACTTCGGCTTACGGATATAGCCAAGCCACTGATTCGACATGGGAACGTTACCAGAAGAAAACTGGAAATTCAGGGTCAGACCGGGATGATTTTGGCGATGCAATAGATTTTGTCGGTTGGTATATGCAGCAAAGCCAACTTGAGTTGGGCTTAAGTAAAAGCGACGCATATAAGCAATATTTGGCTTATCATGAGGGGCAGGGTGGTTATCAGCGGGGTTCATGGAGGGACAATCCATCACTGCAAAATACTGCCCGCAAGGTTGCAGCCACTGCCTCACGTTACCAGCAGCAGTTGTCCTCCTGTCAGACAGAACTAAACCGTTCGATGGATGATTGAACAAAACTTTCAGTTGACTGATATTAAGCTACATAAACCACAGATTAGAGGATAGTAAGCTGAAAACATTTCCAATCGCCTCAAACCTAACCTTAGGAATGCTACGAGACGGGTCTACTCGACTGTTTCGTTTTGGTTACGCGGTTTTTCGCCAAATCAAAGAAGGTGGGTTGGACTACCGGGCCATGAGTTTGGTTTACACCAGCCTACTGGCACTCATCCCATTGCTTGCAGTCAGCTTTTCAGTGCTAAAGGCGTTTGGGGCGGATGCTTACCTAGAGCCTATCATTTTGGAAATCCTCGATCCATTGGGCGAAAAAAAGGGACCGGTTGCTGTGTTCATACTCAATTCGGTGAGGGGTTTGGATGTCGGCTTGTTGGGTTCGGTCGGCTTATTGTCCCTGCTATATACGAGTATTTCCCTTTTGGAAAAGATCGAAGACTCCTTCAACCATATTTGGCGCAAGAGGGCCAACTATTCCCGTGGCTTTATGCGACGGTTTAGCGATTATTTAAGTTTTGTGTTTTTCGGTCCCTTGTTGGTATTTTCAGCATTCGGCGGCATGAGTGAGTTGTTTCATCGCATTCCCGATGTGCAAGAAGTCAAAGGGGCAGTCAGTCCGTTGACCGCACTTTTCCAGCCCATGTTGCCGACACTCATCATTATTGCTGCGTTCACCTTCATCTATAAACTGATACCCGATGCGTCAGTGAATACCCGTTCGGCCTTGGTCGGCGGTGCGATAGCCGGTTTGTCTTGGAAGTTGGCAGGTTGGGTGTTTTCCAATTTCATGGCCACTTCGGCCCAGTATCACGCGGTCTATTCCACCTTTGCCATTCTGATTCTATTGATGGTCTGGATCTACCTGAGTTGGCTGATTGTTTTAGTCGGTGTTCAGGTGAGTTTTTTCCATCAACATCCCCGCTATCTATGGCTTCGTCATGGTGACACTCGGCTTAGCCCAAGGTTGTACGAACAATTGGGCTTGGTGGTCATGGTGTTGATTGGCCGACGGTTTTTCCATGGCGATCCGCCATGGAAGATCAATGAACTGGCCTCCCGGTTGGAGTTGCCGGAGTTATGCGTGGATGATTTATTGCAAGTCTTAACAGAAAAAGGCTTTATCATGACACTGGGGGGCGAGCCTGAAAAATTTGCCCCTGCCCGCGATTTTTCCACCATTGCCGTATTGGATGTGCTGGATGCCATGCGCACTGCCAATGAGGACGATTTCCTCAATAGCGTGGGCGGTTTGGGGGAACCCGTTGTGGACAACTTGTTCCACCGTTTTGAACAGGCCATCATCGACATTGGCGGTGTGACCACAATTCGGGATATTGTATTGGAGAATGAAAAATGAATGGATTACCCTATCGACCTATTTTCGCGTTGCTAATACTCTTCTCGCTTGGAACTAGCCTTGCATCGGCAACCACTTTGTATCAGTGGACTGACAAGGATGGCGAAGTCCGCTTCGGCTATCGTCCACCCATGGGCGTCATTGGAACCGTGGCGGGAGAGAAAGAAAGGCAACAACAAGCTTCAGGCAATCCTATTAATTGCCGCGAATTACAACAAGATCACCTAATTTTGGTTGATCAGGAAATCGCTAGGGTAAAAAACCTCCAAGCGGGGTTCGGGCCTCGCTTTGATTTTACCCCGGAAGCCAAACAACGGCTTATCAACGATTTAATGATATTGAGGACGGCCTTGGTGACGGGCAGACCGTCGGCAGATTTTGCCCCGCCGGAAAATAAGCGGCAATTGACCGATCTCAACCAAAAATATCAAAAGGACAAAACTCAACTGGTGGACGAATTGCAGAGCCAAGCAGTTGAAATTCAGCAGCAACGCAGAGAACTGGAGCGAGAGCGCTTACAGAGCGAATTCTATATGCAGCGTTTTTGGTTGTTACGCCCTGGTTTCATTTATTAACTGATTTTACCCAAGGGTTAGAATAGATGCTTATTTTCAGGTATGACGGGAGCGTCAAAGTCTGTCCTGAGCGAAGTCGAAGGGCTTGCTTTGACAGGCGATGCAAGCTTCGCATTTCAATGCCCTTGTCAAAGCGGGCTTTGACGCTCCAATCTTGGGTCGTCGCGTATCAGTAACAAAATTATAATCGCACTGTATCTTAGAGCTACGGAAAACTATTGAACAATCATCATTTTTTTGCCACTGCCCCGATGGGGATGGAGCTATTGCTGGCCGACGAATTGCGCGGCTTGGGTGCTGACGATGTCAAGGATGGGCGGGCGGGGGCTTCCTTCTCCGCTGACCTTGAAACGGCTTATCGGGTTTGTCTTTGGTCGCGATTGGCTAATCGCATCCTGTTAAAAATGGGAACCTTCAATGCCGAATCCCCTGAGCAACTTTATGAAGGAATTAGCGAAATCGACTGGGCGGTCATGATGCTCCCTGACGCATCCTTGGCGGTGGATTTCGCGTCCTCCCGCTCGCGTATCACCCATACCCAATACGGCGCACAAAAGGTAAAGGATGCCATCGTCGATCAGTTCCGTGAATTGTGCGGCATCCGCCCGTCAGTGCGCTTGGATCGCCCCGACATTCGCGTGAACGTCTACTTGGACAAAGACGTTGCCAGTGTCAGCTTGGATCTTTCTGGCGAGAGTTTGCACAAACGCGGCTACCGTTTGGAGGGTGGCATTGCCCCGCTCAAAGAAAATCTAGCCGCCGCCGTTTTATTGCGGGCCGGTTGGCCGCAAATTGCCAAAGCTGGCGGCGGACTGGTTGACCCAATGTGCGGTTCTGGAACGCTGCTAGTCGAAGCCGCTTGGATGGCCGCTGACATTGCTCCGGGTTTGATGCGGGACTACTTCGGCTTCCAAGGCTGGAAACATCATCGCCCCGACATTTGGGAAAGCTTGGTGCAAGAAGCTGAGGAACGTCGCACGCTGGGTTTGGCGAATCTACCGATTATCACTGGCTACGATTTGGACCGCCGGGCAGTCCATGCCGCGCTGGACAATATCGACCGTGCCGGCATGCATGGATTAATCCGGGTTGAAAAGCAAGAAGCCAAATACGCCAGGCCAGATTCCAGTGACGGGCTATTGGTGGTCAACCCACCTTATGGCGAAAGGCTAGGCGATGAAGCAAGCTTGGTTGGCTTATATTCGGATCTGGGCGAACTGTTGAGAAACCATTTTCAGGGCTGGAAAGCCAGTGTGTTGACTGGCAACCCGGAGATGGCTTTTAAACTCGGAATCCGTGCGCGTAAATTCTACAAACTTTATAATGGTGCGCTTGAATGCAAGCTGTTCAATTTCGACATTGCCCCTGAGCGATTTTTCACCCCGCACGAAGATGAATCCGGCCTATCAGAAGAAGCCCGCAAATCCAAGCAGCTTATGCGTCATGCATTAAGCATGGCAAAGAAGCTTGAAACCGGGCCGGGGGCGGAGATGTTTGCCAATCGTCTGCGCAAAAATTTGAAGCACTTGGGCAAATGGGCAAGGCAAAACGGCATCACCTGTTACCGGCTGTACGACGCTGACCTGCCCGAATATGCTGTGGCGGTGGATGTATACCAAAGCGATAAAACGTGGTTGCATGTGCAAGAATACGAAGCACCTTCCACGATAGACCCAGTCAAGGCTGAGCATCGTTTGACCGAAGCCTTGTCAGTGATGCCTCAAGTAATGGAAATACCACCGGAACAACTCATCCTTAAAATCCGCCGTAAGCAGAAGGGTTCTGCACAATATGAAAAACTGGCAGAAGCTGAGCATTTTCATCAGGTGGAAGAGGGTGGTTGCCACTTATGGGTTAATTTTGAAGACTATTTGGACACGGGCCTGTTTCTGGATCATAGGCCAACCCGTTTGATGATCCAAAGCTTGGCTAAGGACAAGCATTTCCTTAATTTATTTGCCTATACCGGAACGGCATCCGTTCACGCAGCCATCGGAGGAGCCAGTTCGACAACCAGTGTGGACATGTCAAATACTTACACGGATTGGGCTAGGCGAAATCTGGAATTGAACGGCATAAAAGGATACCACCACGAGCTTATCCAAGCTGATTGCCTAACTTGGCTGGATGGTCAATTAGATGGGCGCAGCAATCCTTATGATTTGATTTTCTTGGACCCGCCCACTTTCTCCAACTCCAAACGCATGGGCAGTGCCTTTGACATTCAGCGGGACCATGTGGATATTCTCCGCAAGGCCACCCGTTTGCTAACGCCCGATGGCCTGTTAATATTTTCCACGAATTTTCGTAAATTCAAACTGGATATGGATTCATTAGAAGGTTTGTTTGTGGAAGACATTAGCGCGAAAACCATACCAAAAGATTACGAACGCAACCCAAGAATCCATTATTGTTGGATAATTAAGAAGGCCGCTCATTGAAACTGAACAACAGAATAAGGTGAATCGTGCAAAGACGAGTGCATATAATAGTGACTGGGAGAGTGCAAGGCGTAAACTACCGCGCCTCGACACGCGACAAAGCTGTTGCACTGGGAATAGCCGGATGGGTACGCAACAAAATGGATGGCAGCGTCGAAATCACAGCCGAGGGAGACAAGTTCAGTGTCAATACCTTGATCAACTGGTGCGAAAGTGGTTCGCGATGGGCCAGCGTTGAAGGGTTGAAGGTGGCGGATGAAACGCCCAAGGGAGATCTGATAGGCTTTGTCATACGCAGGGATGAATAGGCCCAATTAAAGCACACACAATTTTCTACAATCCTGCCCGTATGACGGGATGGATTAAGCATAAACCCACTGAAAAGGAAAAATCATGTCAGAAAATCAGCAAGACACCAACCAAAATACGACTTTGCTATTCTATCGGCAAATCTCTGTACTGAACCCGCAACGCCATGGCGAACTTAAACTAGGTTCCGCTGACGATCAAAGCTTCGCCGCTCAAACCAATTCGGTCCCACTGGTCGGAGTGGAATTCGTTGAAAGTTGCAGGGAATACCCCATTATATTCTCCCGTGCTGAAAACAATACTTTCAGCCCAGTTGCTGTATTAGGTATGGAAACGAATGAAAACCTATTCCTTAACGAGAATCTTCTTTGGAAGGCTAATTATGTGCCTGCATTTGTGCGGCGCTATCCCTTCGTACTGGGCGAAAACCCCGAAAAGCCCGACCAGCCTTGGGTATGCGTGGATGAGTCCTGCCCTTGGTTAGGTCAAGAAAAAGGCGAGCCATTATTCATTGGCGACCAACCTTCGACTTTTCTGAAACAGACGCTGACATTCCTCACTGACTATAATTTACAATCGCAACATACTGTCGCATTTTGCCGTAAGTTGGCAGATTGGGGTTTGTTGAAAGAACACCAAGCCCAGGCGACTACCTCGGCGGATGGTAAATCCTACACCCTCACCGGATTATGGGCCATTGATGAAGCCGCCCTCGCACAATTGGATGCGGAGAAAGTACAAGAGCTATTCAAAACCGGCGAGTTGGCTTGGATTTATTTCCACCTCGTTTCCTTGGGAAACTTCCGTCGCTTGGCGGAGCGCAAGGCAGACAAAGCGCCGGCTGTGGCTTTACACTAAAACGAAAAGACCGACCCGGTGTTGAAACCGTGTCGGTCTGTTTGATCATTGTTTTTAGGCAGTTTGATCGTAACGATCATGTCGTTTGCGAAAAATGGCGGGCATCACATCCAAATCTGTTTATTCAATAGATGCTAAGCTTACGGAACTCGACAACTATGGATAAATTGACGCATTTCAACCAATCCGGCGAGGCCCACATGGTCGATGTTGGTGATAAACAAGCTACCGAAAGGGTTGCCGTGGCAGAGGGTTATATCGAGATGTTGCCACAAACCTTGGCTTTAATCGAAGGTGGCGGTCATAAGAAAGGAGATGTACTGGGCATCGCCCGCATTGCGGGGATCATGGCTAGCAAACGGACGGCGGATTTGATTCCGCTTTGCCATCCAATAGCCATAAGCCATGTTGGTGTCAAACTTGAAACACAATCGCAACAAAACCGGGTACGGTGTGAGGCTACTGTCAAGACTGTCGGCATGACCGGAGTGGAAATGGAAGCGCTGACCGCCGTGCAGGTTGCCCTGTTGACCATCTACGATATGTGCAAAGCCGTGGACCGTGGCATGTGCATACAGGCCGTTCGTCTGCTGGAAAAGACTGGCGGCAAGTCAGGGCATTGGTTTAGGCAGGATTAAGTTGTAAATTTTTGGATTGTCGTTAATTTACCTTATCGTGTGCAGTTATAATTCCAATTAGTTTTATAGTGGTGTTAAAACTCAAGTCATTATTAAGTAAAGTTCCCAGTTAATCTTCCGTTGCTTTTTCCTATTTCTCTGCTATTTTATAAAAACCAAACATTGATAGTTCATATAGGGACGGTGTTTGGCGCTACAAAACATCTTGGTTTGAATCCAAACGACAACAACTATTGAACAATGAGGTGATGATCATGGATCCATTTCTCGGACAAATTAGCATCTTTGGTTTTAACTTTGCACCTGTGGGTTGGTCTTTTGCGAATGGGTCCATCGTACCCATTGCACAAAACAGTGCCCTGTTTGCCTTGCTCGGCACTCAGTTTGGTGGCGATGGGCAAAACAATTTCCAATTACCCAATTTGCAGGGGCGTTTGCCTTTGGGCATGGGTAATGGGGCCGGTTTGAGTCCCCGAGTGATTGGTCAGGTTGCCGGTACAGAAAATGTCACTGTACTCACAAACAATCTGCCTGCTCACAACCATGCCTCACAATTGTCTGTCACCACCAACAAAGCCAGCACAAACACCCCAACTGCGGGTGCTTACCTAGGCAATGCCAACGATCCGAATGGTACGGCAATTCCTAGCATCTATTTATCCGGTTCTAATCCGCCATTGGTAAATCTCAATAGCGGTGTCACTAGCTCAACCGGAGGAAACCAACCTATTCCTGTGATGAATCCCTTCCTTGTGTTGAATTTCTGCATTGCCCTGCAGGGCATCTTCCCTTCGCGAAATTAAACGGTCGGACAGCAATTTTACGGGCCAGCTTTGCTGGCCCGTTTTCAAAACAGGTGATTCCACATTTCATTTGCCAAGTTCCGTTGAGAATAGAAGAAAATGCTCGATTCGATAACCAGTGCCCATTTTTTAGCGGTTGCAGATAAAAGTTGCTGGATCGAAACCGCCGATGGGGATTTGGAACTGACAATAGAATGGATTAAGGAAAACCCCCATGCCACCCTACCGGGGGCGAGGTGTAACGCCTTCACGGTGTTGTTTCGAGGCCCTGAGACTCCAAGCTTTATGGATGGAATCGGGAATTTAAGGGTGGGTGGCCCGGACGGCTGGCGATTGGAAGGGGTTTTTCTGAACCGGGTAATACCTCCGCCGGGTAGTCCGCCGGGGGCTTATTATCAGTTAATCATCAATCCTTGAATCTTTCCTCCTCAGCGCAGTGGTAAGGTATGGCGCAATTCAGGTGAAAATCCAAGTTCCGTCTTGTTGTGGATACCAAGCCATCCGTTCATAGGCATCGGTGGCTTCTTCCACTCGGAAGCCAAGCCGCAGATACAGGCTTTTGGCCGCCGGGTTGTTTTTCATTGCAGTCAATACCAAGGGCGCTTTAGCCTGTGCGGCGGCCAATTGCAAGTTGCGGATGACTGTCTCGCCATAGCCTTTGCCTCTAGCCAAAGGAATAAAGGCGATGTCAATCAATCGCACCTCGTTATGGCCGAAATCCACCATCACTCGGCCTATCGGCTCACCTTGTTTTTCGACGATGAATGTCATTGCATTCGGGAACAAATTGCCATAGCCCACGGTTTGAGCCTGTTGCTGCATCGTAATCAAGGCTTCGATGATTTCGTCTTCGGCATCAATCAGCCGCAAGTCTTCGCGGGTGGAGCGGTACAGCGATTCGATGAAACCACTGTCGGAAGGTCGGGCCGGTCGCATGCCGAGTTCATTAGATGCGGTGAGTTTGTCTGTTCCCATACACTGTCAGCTTGAGTTTATTTGATAAAGCAGCCCCGCTTGGGTTAAGCGGGGCAAAGGTAAAAGTGAATCGCAGTTTCCGTATCAGTGAGTGTCAAACGGTTGATTGCCTTAATTGCCAACGCAAATGTAGGAGGCAGGCGCGGTGTTAACAGTGTTAGTATTCTGAAATGTCACAGCGCTGGCACTGACCGCCGTGATTTTGATCACGACACCTGCCGCAGTGGCATTATGGATTGCAGTGGCTGTGCAATTGGGTGTGTTGTTAAATAGGCCGGAGGAGAAATTAATCGTCACGGTTGCAGGACTTATAGCAATGGTTGAAGTAGTGCCTGTAACGATTTTTGCCCCTGACAAAGTATTGCCATTGGCATCAAACACCGATGTGCCACTACTCGCGCTGCCCGTTGGGCCGGTAGCGCCGGTCACGCCAGTTGCACCGGTCGATCCAGTGACACCCACTCCCGTCGCGCCGGTAGCACCAGTCGGTCCCGTAGAACCGGTGACCCCCACTCCCGTTGCGCCAGTCGCGCCAGTCACACCGACACCTGTTGCACCCGTCGTGCCGGCGGAACCAGTGGTCCCGGTTGAGCCGGTCGTTCCGGTTGCGCCAGTCGCGCCAGTCGCGCCTGAGTTTAACTCGACATCAAGAAATACTGAGTGACTAAAATCTTTATTTTCTTTAGTGTTGAAGAAAAATGTTGCGCCATTGGTGGCAGTAATATGGATGCCATAGTTGTTTTGTTCAGGCTGTCCACCCAGTTGGGATGGAACCCATGTTTTCACATAATCCGTCACATCCACTGCATACCAGATCCAAGCGACATCATTCGGGTTCAGTGTAATGGTTTTCGGAAGGCCCTTGTCCTTGTAATTTTGTAAAAATGAGTTATAGGTTAGAGTCCATTCGTTCCATTCTGGCGTCGCTTGAGGGTCGCCCAGCGCGGCGATTTGATCTACGGTCAAGGTGCCGACAACAAACAAGTCCGACATGAAAAGGTAGAGTGTGGCCCTTCGGACATCTCCCTTCAAAAATGGATAAGTGGTGTTGTCAGGGTTTTTGAGTTTGAATTGAACTTCAGA
>CAIWDB010000321.1 GCA_903911305.1 uncultured Methylococcaceae bacterium
GGTGGACTCACAATAGCGGTCATAATCCTCAAACGTCACTGGATAACAGCCTATCGCGAAGGGATGGGCCATTGTTACTTGATGGCGGGGAAATTCATCCGTCTCAGTTTGCTTCTCGCCTTTCTTGGAACCCATCCAGAATTTGCCAGCCGGTACGATGACCATCGCCGGACCTAAACCGCCGTCTTTCAGTTCATCATGCCAAGGTAAGCCTTGCACAGTCGCTGCGGGCAATTCTCCCTTGATGACCTGATCCAATAGTTTGCTCAGGCTTAAATCTTGACTATCCAAGATGGCTTGGTTTTTTCGTAAAATACTCACGCTTTCTTGGCTAGGCAGAAATGCTAACATTTGCATGGTCAGCTTGATGCTGCCACCCCGTGCCGGTTCCGGGCATCGGGCCAAATCCTGTTGCAATACATCGTGGCACAAGCCATGGACGACCAAGAATTCTTGGATGCTGTAATGGGAAAAGCGATATTCGCGCTTGGAATTGCGGTTTAGCAAGGAACGCCCGCCAAAATCCAGCTTTTCCAAGTGCTGGACAGCGGGTAGATGCCGCATCAACTCGCCCAAAGCTTCCACGTCCAACTCGCGCTTGCCGATGGTTTGCAAATACACCGCCAGCAAACGGCAAGCGGCCCACAGTTCTTGCTCGCTTGGAATCGGTTTGAGATTCTGCTTCTGCATTTTGCCGATTTCCCGCACCAACCACACCCGGACCAAGGCTTGAAATATTTCATACGGGTTGCTTAAACGCTCCTTGGCTTTCAGCAATTCATCCACATGCGCCAGCAGCAAAGGCCGGAAGCGCAGCGACCTCATCGAAGCCAACAGCGTTTGTGCTTTGAGTCGGCGCGGGTCGGCCTTGCGGCTGAAGAACGAATGCCAAGGGTCGGGGAAGCGTTTGCGCAAATAGGCTTCGACTTGCTTATCGTCGAACAAGGACAGAAACAGCATCGGGCAGCGGTCCCCGCCCAAGGTGACACGACCGGCATCGCCGAACGGGTCCAATCCGGTGGACGGGAAGAATTGGGTGCGGCAGGTAATCAACACCTGCCGGTAATTGCGGGAAGCCTCCAGCAATTCCTTGAGCCGCTCATCAATCCGCCCATGGGCCTTGGGGTCTTCGTCCAGCGCATCCAGCAATAACACGGTGTCGGCCTTGCCCTTGTGCTTGTTGATTAACTCCAAGCTGTTATCGCCCAGTTTCAGTAACAGGCAATCATAGCCTTGGGGCCAGAACGCAAACGTGTGCCACATTTTCAGCATCAACAGCAGCGTAGTCTTGCCCATGCCGGCATCGGCGAGGATGAACAACTGGTTGCGCCCATCTCGCATCAGCGTTTCCGTGCCAAGAAAGGCTTGCAAAGTGTCGTAGACCGGGGCTTTGACATAGGAACGTGAACGCTCGTCTTCGTCATGATCCGCCGGGTTGTGGTGCTGGCAATTCGGCACGACATAATAACTCAACATCACCCGTGGGTCGCCAAACACATCAGCCAAGGCCAGCACGTCTTTTTCCCGTTGGCCTCGGATATTTTTTAGCATTTTCAGCAGTGGATTGACCCACTTGATGCTGACGAAGGTTGATGGGTCCACTAAAAACCCCGCCATTCTTCCAAAGGCAAGCCTTCGGTTTCTATGCAATGA
>CAIWDB010000322.1 GCA_903911305.1 uncultured Methylococcaceae bacterium
ATACCATCTGACACAGGTTAGGATGATTTCTTTTACGAAGCGGTGTCCTTTAAAGTCGATCATGCGGGCAATTCGGGAGGAGATTTTTGGGCGGCATAGTTTACCGAAATCGCCCCATCCTTGCTAACGCAACGGAACCTAATATCAACGAATAATTTAACGATACGATGGGGTATTGGATGAAGACTATGACTTGCATTGAAGATTTGCGGCAATTGGCTGCTCGTAAGGTGCCACGGGCTTTCTTCGACTATGTTGAAGCAGGCTCGTATGCCGAAGAAACGCTACGAGCCAATCGCACGGACTTTGAACGCATCAAGTTTAATCAACGAGTGCTGGTTGATGCATCGAACCGGGACTTAAGCACAACGATGATTGGAGAACCGGTCAAGTTACCCTTTGCCCTAGCCCCAGTGGGCTTGTGCGGGATGCAGCATGGCGACGGCGAAATCCTCGCTTGTCGTGCTGCGCATAAGGCTGGCATTCCGTTTTGTCTGTCCACCATGTCGATTTGCTCGATTGAGGATGTGGCAGGCGCGGTTGAAAAGCCTTTTTGGTTTCAAATTTATGTGATGAAAGACCGGGGTTTTACTCAATCGCTGATTGAACGTGCGATTGCCGCCCGATGTAGTGCCTTGGTGTTGACAGTGGATTTGCAAGTGCTTGGGCAAAGGCACTGCGATATTCGCAACGGCATGAGCGTTCCGCCTGAACTCAAACTCAAAAACTTGCTCGACATCATGACCAAGCCGGCTTGGGCCATGAGTGTGTTGCGGGGGAAGCGCATGAATTTTGGCAATCTTGCCGGATATGTGCCGGATCAAGGCAATATCAATTCGCTCTCCTATTGGATAGCGAATCAGTTTGACCCTTCTTTAACTTGGAAGGATGTGGAATGGATCAAAAGTATTTGGCCGGGCAAGCTAATCTTGAAAGGCATCTTTAATCTGGAGGATGCGAAGATTGCCGCGCAGACTGGGGCGGAAGCATTAGTGGTCTCCAATCACGGTGGGCGACAATTGGACGGGGCAAGCTCTGCCATTTCCATACTGCCGCGTATTACCGATGCGGTGGGTTCTAACATTGAGATTATGTTCGATAGTGGCATCCGCTCGGGTCAGGATGTCATGCGCGCCCTGGCACTTGGCGCTCGTTCCTGTTTCATAGGCCGGGCCTATGTGTATGGGCTGGGTGCCGGTGGGCGCAAGGGAGTATTGCGGGCGATTGACATTTTACGCCGGGAGCTTGATGTGACCATGGCGTTGACCGGCGTTAGTCGAGTGCAGGATATTGACCGACGGGTACTCGCCGATAGTCATCTGTACTCCTAAATTGAGTTTATTATATTCGACATCGAATAAATCGGTGTCGTTATCCTATGGTATACGGTATGCTGTATGAACGGGTTGCGCTTAGAAGAGAAAATAGCGATGTGAGGGATAACCGTTACTATTATTCACCCTTCAACACTCGCTTATACCATCCCGGATGATGCTTCGCCGCCCAAGCCCTAGTGACGGTTCCACGTATCATTGCGCCCAAAGTCCCGCGCACCCAGAAGGCGGCGTAGATGTGGACGATGATGCCGGCGATGATGGCAAAGGCACAGACGGCATGGAGCAGCACGGCGACACGCACGATGTCGATAGGAAAGAATCCCGCAAACCAAGGTCGCCAAATGACAATTCCAGTTAATAATAAAGTCGGAATGGTGGCGATCATGGTCCAGAACAGCATTTTCTGACCGGCGTTGTAGCGGTCCACTTCCGGCAAACGGTCTTCGCGGTTTTTGACTACATCCATGATATGTTTAAGCCACACGATGTCGTTTTGGCTTAGCAGATTGTGATGCCAGAATTTCAACGCCAACAAGGTAAACGAGACGAACATCACCAAGCCGATGAAAGGATGCAAAATGCGCGTCCAAACCGGCCCGCCGAAGAATTGGGTAAACCAAAACATGGACGGATGGAACAAGGCCAACCCGGAGAAGGTCAGCAGCAAAAAGGTGAGGGCGGTGATCCAGTGGTTCAGCCGTTCCAAAGGGTCATAGCGTTTGATCAAGCGGGAAGAATGTAATTCGCTCATGCTTTATTCTCCTCTTCTTCCTCGGTTTCATTCGGGCCGATGGTGACATAATGGAAAAAACCGGCCAGTGCGGTGAAGGCTAGCGCGGCGGTTGCCAACGGTTTGAAAATGCCTTTCCACACGCCAACCACAGGACTTATTTCCGGGTCTTTCGGCAAATCGTTATAAAGTTGCGGCTGGTCGGCATGATGCAGCACATACATGACATGAGTTCCGCCGACACCCGGCGGGTCATACAAACCGGCGTTTTGGTAGCCGCGCTCTTGCAAATCGACGATGCGTTCTTGAGCATGTTCGATCATGTCTTCCTTGCTGCCAAACACCAAGGCTTGAGTCGGACAGGCTTTGATGCAAGCCGGCTCCAAACCGACAGCCACTCGGTCAGAACATAGTGTGCATTTATAAACCTTGCTGTCATTTTGCGACAAACGCGGAATGTTGAACGGGCAACCGGCGATACAATAGCCACAACCAATGCAGTTTTCCTCGTGGAAATCGACGATGCCATTGGAATGTTGGATGATCGCCCCCGGCGACGGACAGGCTTTCAGGCAACCGGGATCGGCACAGTGCATACAGCCGTCTTTGCGGATCAGCCATTCCAAGTTGCCATTGGACTCAGTTTCGGCAAACCGCATCAGCGTCCAACTATTAGGGGTCAAATCATGCGGATTGGTGTAGGAACCGACATTGACGCCCACATCTTCGCGCAAGTCGTTCCATTCTTGGCAAGCCGCCTGGCAAGCCTTGCAACCGATGCATTTGGTCACATCTATCAACTTGGCGACTTCCGGCATTTGCCGCTGTTGTGGGCTTGGGGTCGTCGTCGCAGAACGGCGGGTAATGTCTAGGGATTGTAGAGACATGGATTTACCTTCTATTCTATACTCGATGTAAGTCTTCCGGCTTAAAATTCCTACGCTTGTGGATAACACCGTGAATGTAAATGGTATCTCCCCTCAGTTCGTACAAAATGCGGTAGGAGTACAAGCCGATTTCCCGAACATTATCTTCACCAATTTCCTGAACTTTCATGCCAATCTGCGGAAATTCCAATAGTATTTCCACCTTATTAGTTATGTCCTGAATGACACGAGCAGCATAGCGTTTGGAGTCATTCGCAATATATTGATAAATCAGCTTAAGGTCGTGACGTGCCGGGATTGACCAAAAAATTACCACTGTTCTATCTCACGCTTCAAATCTTCGTGCGTGACGATTTGACCCTGCCTAATGGCTTCGCGACTCTTGCGTAGTTTATCGACAACATACAAACGGTACATGATTTCGTCAATGTCAGCATCGTCTGGTAGGTGTCGTAAGGTCTCCATTACTTCTTGTTTGAGTGTTTGGTTTTGCATGTCTCGCCTTAATATGAAATGATTTTGATGTTCGGCACATTGCACTAAATCGCTAATGCGCCTTACCCAGACTCTTTCGACCTTATCCAATAAACGGAATCTCTGAAACTGTTACTTCAATATCTGTATTTTTGAGCATAGCCTTTAACCCATCTGCTCGAACTTCCTTGTCTTTGTGTGGGCCGACTATTATTTTTTCAATTGGAAGTGGTTTATTTAGTGATGAAAATAGTTCAATAAATGGTGTGATAATACCATTTTTATCGCGGAACCTTCTAACCTTTTCAGGTTTTGAATTACAAAAACTGTCCCTAGCAACCTCTTTGAATTCCATATTACAGCGTTTTCAATACCAAATAGTTACTTAATAATGAATATATGCAACATGTAGGAGCGGGCCACGCCCGCGATAAATAGCCTATTTTTGAAGACTTGGCCCAAATAATCGCGGGCATGGCCCGCTCCTACGGATCAAATAAAGTAATCAATTGATATTGAAAACGCTGTATCTCATTCAAGAAATATCCTTTTCAAGTTAATATAAAAGCATTAGTGAATTCTGGATCGGTTGACCATATTTCATCAACTCAAGACATATTTATTACTGATCCGCCTTATGGAGATGCAGTTAAATACGAGGAAATACTCGATTTCTTCATCGCTTGGCTTCGTAAAAACCCACCTCCCGAATTTGCCGACTGGATTTGGGACAGCCGTCGTTCCTTAGCCATCCAAGGTGAAGGGGAGGATTTTCGCCGTAATATGGTGGCTGCTTATAAACGCATGACCGAGTGCATGGTGGATAATGGCATCCAAGTTATTATGTTCACCCACCAATCCGGTTCCATCTGGGCGGACATGGCGAACATTGTCTGGGCATCGGGTTTGCAAGTCACCGCCGCATGGTATGTGGTCACCGAAACCGATAGCCCATTACGAGAGGGCAGTTATGTCAAGGGGACAGTGCTGCTGGTTCTGCGCAAACGGCTAGGCAAGCATAAAACCACCCGCGACGATTTGGCTTGGGAAATTCAAGAAGAAGTGGAAGCCCAAATCGAGGCGTTGACCGGGTTGAACCAACAGGCCAAGGGCTTATACCGTGACGAAAACGTGTTTGAGGATGCCGACATCCAAATGGCCGGTTATGCGGCGGCGTTGCGGGTTTTGACCCGCTACGCGATCATTGACGGGCGCGACATGACCACCGAGGCGGTTCGTCCACGGGTCAAAAATGAGACGACTTTTGTGGACGGCCTGATTGCTTTTGCCGTGGACACCGCCAACCAGTGCCTAGTGCCGCAAGGCATCGCCAAACCGCATTGGGACAAACTGTCCGGCGCGGAACGATTTTATTTGAAAATGCTGGACATGGAAGCGCGTGGCGCAAAGACTTTGGACAATTACCAGAACTTCGCCAAGGCGTTCAAAGTCCGCGACTTCAAGCCGTTGCTGGCGAGTCAGAAGGCCAACGAGGCACGGCTTCGGAGTGCGGCGGAATTTGGTCGGGCCGAAATGGGCGAGGGTTCGGAACTGTACCAGTCGGTGTTGCGTTCCGTGCTGTATGCCGTGATGGAACTTTTGGACAATGTGGACGGCAACGACGTGTTGGCCCATTTGCGCATCAACATCCCCAACTATTATGGCGACATGACCCAGCATGACTTGGCAGTGGAACTGGCGGATTATCTCGCCAATCGGCTCACCGGCTTGCGATCAGAGGAGGCCGACGCGGCGCGGGTACTCTGCGAGTTGGTCAAAAACCAACAGTTGGGGTGATTGGGCATTTGCCTTATTATGTCCCCTTATTGCCCCTCTCCCCAACCCCTCTCCCCGGTGGGGAGAGGGGCTTTAATCTCCCCTCTCCCGCTTGCGGGAGAGGGGTCGGGGGAGAGGGTGAATAAAACTGTGACCAACGATCAATATCTGATAAACAAAGCAAAATACCTGCGCACAAACCAAACCGATGCAGAAGAAAGGCTTTGGTATTATTTGCGAGCGCATCGTTTCATGGGTTTAAAATTCAAACGACAAAAACCAGTTGGTCAATTTATAGTGGATTTTGTTTGTCTCGAAATTAAGCTTATCATCGAAGCTGATGGCGGGCAGCATGGTAACGATGCGGATGCAAAGCGGGATGCTTGGTTAAAAGCCCAAGGCTTTACCGTGCTGCGTTTTTGGAACAACGACATTCTTGGGCAGACTGATGCTGTGCTTGAGCGAATACGCCAAACTGTTTTAGCCCTCTCCCCCAACCCCTTTTGCGCAAGTGGGATAGGGGAGTAAAAGCCGCTATCATTAAGTGCTAACTTCTGGGAAAATTGGAAGGCAAGTAGTATTTGTGCTTAACAGCATGATTTGGAACTTGGGATTTAACGTTAAACTGGATGATGTTCAGCCTCATATTCTTCGATCAAGTTTCCAAGGTGATCTGCAAGACTGGCTAACGGGTGTGTTTCGTCTGCCCCACCCGCATCAAGCACTGCATCCAGTGCTTCAACCATGGCTTGGTAATCCGCTTTGGTGTTTGGGTGTTGTAACAAAGGTGCAACGAAAGGCCAATGAGCCAACGCGGTTGAAATTCTATCGTTCATTGCAAGCCCTCCAGTCTTTTCCAGTTATTTCTGTCATAGTCAACGTGAGTCAGTATATGCCGGATGAAGATTTTACCGGGATTTGCTAAGGACTAATCCAGTAATACGTGATGTGAGTAGAGGCTTGAAATCCATCCTATTGCTAAACTCTGCGTTAGGTCGATCTAATGTAATACTTACAGCAATGAATTTGAAGTCACCAAGTTAGATTTTTCATAAGAAATTAAAACATGGGCACCATCAATCGCTTCTCCTCCCGTCGCCAGAGCCTAGACCATGCATTTCTCAGTGCCAGACTAAAGGAGGCAAAATCCTACAAGCGCATCGCTGGCTATTTCCGCAGTTCGATTTTTGAACTGGTGGGCGAAGAAATTGCAGCCATCCCCAAAGTTCAAATCGTCTGCAATAGCGAACTGGATGCAGCCGATGTGCTTGTTTCCAAGCATGTGCGCGACACGGCGTTGAAGGAACGCTGGAATGAAGCCCCCTCCGAAGTCGAGGCACTGCTGCACCGTGAACGCTATCGGCGTCTGCACGAATTGCTGACCAGCGGTCATGTGGAGATTAGGGTGGTTCCGAAGGATCGTGTCTTCATCCACGGCAAAGCGGGGGTCATTGAGTCTGCGGACGGCTCCAAGACTTGTTTCCTTGGCTCAATCAACGAAACCAAAAGCGCCTTTGCCCAAAATTACGAGATTCTATGGGAAGACCCAACTCCTGAAGGCGTCACTTGGGTCGAGGAGGAATTTGACGCGCTTTGGAAGGATGCCTACCCGCTGCCGGATGCCATCGTCGAGGAGATCAAGCGAGTCGCCGAGCGTGTGGAAATTCGCTTTGAGGACACCTTGCCCCATGAATTACCATCCGCCGCGTTAGCCGAAAGCCCTATCTACCGGGGTGGCGAACAACTCCAGCCTTGGCAACGCTCGTTCGTAACGCTGTTTTTGCAACACCGTGAGACCTATGGCAAGGCAAGGTTGCTGCTCGCCGATGAGGTTGGTGTAGGCAAAACCCTTTCGCTGGCGGCGAGTGCAATGATTTCGGCCTTGTTGAATGACGGCCCGGTGCTGATCCTTTGCCCTGCTACGCTCACGATTCAATGGCAAGTGGAACTGGCGGATAAACTTGGCATTCCGAGTGCAGTATGGCTATCGTCGAAAAAAATGTGGATCGATCCGAAAGGCCATCTGATTAAGACCCGTGGCCCGGAGGATATCGCCCGTTGTCCGTTCAGCATCGCCATTGTCTCTACCGGATTGATTTTCCATGACTCCGAAGAACGCCAATGTCTACTGGGCCGCAAATATGGCACGGTCATCCTCGACGAAGCGCACAAGGCAAGACGGCGTGGTGGATTAGGCCC
Organism: uncultured Methylococcaceae bacterium; assembly: GCA_903911305.1. Classification (GTDB taxonomy): domain Bacteria; phylum Pseudomonadota; class Gammaproteobacteria; order Methylococcales; family Methylococcaceae; genus Methylumidiphilus. The sequence goes on from CAIWDB010000322.1 coordinate 7,404, forward strand.
GAAGAAGGACGAGCCAAATAACCTACTCGATTTCATGCTGCGCATCGGACCCCGCACCCTCAACCTTCTGCTTGGGACGGCAACGCCTATCCAAACCGAAGTGCATGAATTATGGGATTTATTGCACATTCTGAATACAGGTGCCGACTTCGTGCTTGGGCGCGAGTTGTTCAGCCGGTGGGCGGATTTTGAAAAATCGCTACCCGTTGTGAAAGGGGATGCCACGCCGAATGATGAAAAAGATGCCTGGGAATGGTTGCGCAACCCATTACCGCCCGCTGGCGAAGACGCACTATTTGCCACACTGCGGCTGCAACTGGGATTAGCAGAACACTCATTCTTTACGGATAAAGGGTTTGGTTCAATGGGGTTTCTGGAGCAACAAGCCATAGGGGAAGCCCTTGCGCCGGGGTTTCTGCAAGAACACAACCCGATTGTCCGTCATACCGTACTGCGCCGTCGGCAGACCCTGGAAGAGGCTGGTCTGCTGGAAAGGATCGGGGTGAATACTTATCCCAACCCAGATTCATCCCCGAACGTTTATGAGGGTGTCGGATTCGATGGCCTTGGCTTGCTGACAAACCTTCCGTTTGACCTCGCCTATCAAGCCGCCGAGATGTTCACGGTGGCGTTGAAAAAGCGCACGAAGTCGGCGGGATTCATTAAAACGCTGCTGCTGCAACGAATCTGTTCAAGTTTCGCCTCTGGCAGATCCACTGCGGAAAGAATGTTACGCCGGGAAATGCTTGAAGAAGAGGAGCAAATCAGTCTGGTGGAAGAAACCCTGATCACGCTGACTCCCGAAGAAGCGGGTTACTTGCGAAAGATCGTCGAAGAACTCTCACGACCCGAAGCCCGCGACCCAAAGCTTGCCGCCGTCCATCATTTCCTCACCGACTACCGCAGCGAAGGTAAAACTTGGCTAGAACACGGTTGCATCATCTTCAGCCAATATTACGATACGGCTTTTTCCCTAGGGGCTGCACTGGCAAAGTCACTGCCAGGGGAGCCTGTCGCCGTGTATGCCGGAACGGGCAAGAGTGGCCTATTCCGGGACGATGATTTTGCGTCTGTCGAGCGTGAAGACATCAAGACCGCTGTGAAAAAACGGGAAATCCGATTGGTAGTTGCAACCGATGCGGCATGTGAAGGCTTGAATCTGCAAACGCTTGGAACCCTCATCAATGTCGATTTGCCATGGAACCCCGCCCGCCTTGAACAAAGGTTGGGCCGCATCAAGCGTTTCGGACAGGCGCGGCGAAATGTGGACATGCTCAATCTGGTCTATCACGATACTCAGGACGAGAAAGTCTACCAAGTCCTCTCGCGTCGCATGAAAGATCGCTACAATATTTTTGGTGGCCTACCGGACGCTATCGAAGACGACTGGATCGAAAATATCGAGAAGCTCGATGATATGATGAACGAATACATTCATCTTCGCCAACATGCTCGTGACGTGTTTGAAATGCGCTATCAGGAAACCATAGACCCTGACAAAGACCGTTGGGAGTTATGTTCTAGGGTGCTATCCCGCCGTGACATCGTGGATAGACTTTCCCTACCTTGGTAAGTTTTTTCTGCACTTCACTAAGCTCGTCAGTAACAATTACAGAAGACTCGAAAATTTTTTCGACCATCAGAATAATTCCATTTCTGGCAATTTTTTCAAGCCCCGCTTCATACCAAATCATTTCATAATTGCCGCATGAATCGGCAAACCTGTCTTTTTTGCGCCTACCTCCTCTTGGCGACCCGCTTGGCTTGGGGGGCGGACTTTTTTCCCGGCCTTTTAGGCGCAACCGGCCGCGTGTTGGGCGCAATAATCCCTGAACGCCTGCCAGCCGAGAATGTTCAGTACCCGCGTGAAGTTGTACGCCAACGCCATCAGGCTCCATTCGCCGCGCACCTTGACCAGCC
>CAIWDB010000323.1 GCA_903911305.1 uncultured Methylococcaceae bacterium
CCCAAGACCGTAGCATTGGCGTAGCACCAATAAAAAAGGCTTACTGGATTCAACCTGTAAGCCTTTGATAGTTTGGAGCCGATGATGTGAATCGAACACACGACCCGCACATTACGAATGTGCTGCTCTACCGACTGAGCTACATCGGCAATAAAACCGTATTATAGAGACTAGAGGGGCTATCCTACAAGCTTTTTACCCCTTTAGGGGAAGGATAAGCTTCAGTCATGGCTGACAAAGCCCAAATGCCTTACATTTTTGTCTCTGGAAGATAGGGTTCAGGGGATACAATGGGGGTTTGCTGCAAGACATGATTGGCTAACAAACGCGCCGAGGCTGGAGCCATCACAAACCCATTGCGGAAATGCCCACAGTTGAAATAGAGGTTGCTGACATCCGGGTGCGGCCCAATGGTGGGAATCCCATTGCTTGATCCCGGGCGCAAGCCGGCCCAGTGTTTTTCTATGTTAGATTGGCGCAGCGCGGGCAGCAAGGAAGTGGCAAATGCGTGCAAGGCTTCAAAAGCCGCTTCAGTAATGCCTTTGTTGAATTGGGCGTTTTCAATGGTGCTGCCAGCCAGAATCTTGCCGTCTTTGCGCGGGATTAGATAGCGTCCTTCACTCAACACCATATGCTTCAGAAGGCCCTGCGGCGCGTTAAAGATGAGCATTTCGCCTTTGACCGGCATGATTGGCAATTCTGGCAAACCCGAATTAGATGCCAGCAAGCCAGACCAAGCGCCGGTGGTGACCACATAGTCTTGGGCGGTGAAGGTTTGATGGTTGACGACGACGCTGACCGCCCTGCCTCGTTCTATGTTGATCTGGTCCACAGGGTGTTGTTCCAGTAACTCGACTCCACGATGTTGCAAATCCGTCCTCAAGGCCCTCAACAAACGGGGATTGCGAACTTGGGCTATGTCAGGCAAAAACAGCGAGTAGTCTGCGGCTGGGCATATATTGGGTTCAATCCGTTCAATATCGTTGATGGCCATTGATTCATAGCGAGTGGCACGACGGTCGGCCCAAGCCTTGGCAACTTCAATTTCTCGGCAATCAAGGAATATCAGGCCGCTAGGCAGCCATTCCGGGTCAATGCCGGTGCTGGCGTGGAGTTCTTTCGCCAAGTGTGGATAGGTGGTTTGGCTCCAGCGGCAAAGTTCCGTAATCGGTTCTGGTGTTCGCCATGGATTGAGCGGGGAGAGTATTCCTCCGCCTGCCCACGACGATTCCTTTCCCAATGCTTGCCTTTCCAGTAAGACAACCCGTTTGCCCGAATTCGATAGTTCGCGGGCGCACAGGAGGCCGGAAACCCCTCCTCCGATGATGATGATGTCAATTCGATTCATAATTTAAGAGTACGTAGAAAAAAAATGCCCTTGAATAGGCGATAAAGTTAAGATTATGGGCGTTTTACAGTGTTGGGTGGGAGACTTTCCCGACAAGCTTGGTTATGCTTTACGTGACCAAGTCCGTCCAAGCCCGGAATGCATTACCCTGGCAGGGTGGGCAAACCCCATTTGTTCTAAAACTTACATTTTGAGGAGTTCCATGAAAAGGCCCAAACGATTGTTATCGGTATGTTTACTTTGGCCCCTGTTTGCACCGACTTCCGTTTCGGCACTGGTGGTGGAAATTCAGGGTATTCGCTTGGAGGGAACCATACCCGGCGCGAGTTGCGTGGAAATTTTCGGTAGTTTTCCTGGCGTTAAAATTGTACCTAGCGAACACGGCAAAATACCAAGGATTTGTTACAACAGTAACAGAGTTAACAGCATTTCCATTCTGAATACGGCTTTTGTGGCCCAAACCCCTGTTAAAAAAGACATTGTGTTGAAGTTTGAACACAATTTTCCTCCGGGTATCAACGGGAAAGTCATGGCGCGCGTCAGGCTCCAAGGTTTTTTTAGCACGTCTAGTGGTGTGGGGGTACCCACAGAAGACAAAGTTTTGCTTAGTGCCTTTTTTTCCCAAAATAATCATAACGATGCTATTGCTGAGCCGTTCGAGCGCATCGTAGGCGATGACATGGAATCGGCAATGTTCGAGTTTTCAGCAAAGAAACAGTACCTCATTTCAGGCCCGCGTGTCCTGAAAGGAAGCTTAAAAGTCTATTTCACCACAATTGGCAATAAGCTGACGTTGGTGGAGAAGAATCAAGTCTTGATCGACAATGGCGCAACCATGGCCGATAAATTGGATACGATGGAAGTGCCGTTAGAGGAAGAAGGAACGGATGATTCAACGCAGGATAAGCCAAGTCCCTCTCCACAAGGCAAGGGGAGGAACAATCCTGCCCCCAGTCCGATCCCATTCCCCGGTCAGTCGGGAGGCGAAACACCCCCCTTGAATTGAGCCAGCTTTAATTCAATCTGTTAACAGCCATTCCCAGTAGAACCCGAGAATGGCTGTTGTTTGTTTATTGCTTACATCGGGTCCGCAGACAGCGTATTGCCACTTGGCTTTTGCGAATTTGGAACCTTGACTCCTTCAGGGGTAAATTGCTGGTCCCTATGCAAGCGGGCTTCCAACTTGTTCCAAGCCCCCTCCAAACTGGTGTCCATGACGACCTCATTACCCATGGAAAGGACGATCCGGACGAGTTCCGGTATCTTGGTGGTGCCCGTCGAAACCAAGTAAATCGGTTGTACATAGATTATCGACTTGCCTATCGGTAGCACGATGATACGCCCCCGCACCACTTTTGACCCCCTTTGGTCCCATAGCGAGAACAAGCGTGAAATTTCAGGGCTTTGGTCAATCAGTGCGCTGACTTGCGACGGGCCATCGACTTGAATTTCCCGGCTGAACCTGTATACGACGATTTCCTTTTCAAACAGCGTACCGGCTGCATCCAACCGGTCTACGCCGGCCACCGCCAGCATGCTCAAATTGTTGCGTCCAATGGGTGTCATCGGGTTGAGCAAGACGAAAGGCTGTAACTCGCTGGCACCATCCAATAGCGTGGTCAGATAATAGGGCTTGACCGGCTTGTCAGCCACCTTGGCGAAATCCCAAGTTTCCGATTGCTGGTAAAACAAGGCCGGATCGGTTTGATGGTACTTGGCATAGATACTCATCTGTACTTGGTAAATATCCTGCGGGTAACGCAATTGCTGGCGCAACAACGGGGGCATGGCCGCAATGTCCTTGAATAGGTTGGGATAAGCTTTACTATAGCCTTGAATGATCGGGTCTTTGGTATTTGAGATGTAATAGTCCACCGTGCCGTCAAAGGCATCGACGACGATCTTCACCGAATTGCGAATGTAGTTGAAGGTTGTTTTATCCTCGCGTTTGAAATCTTTGAAAGTGTAGCGAAAGTCTTGGGCGATCGGATACCAATTCGATGTCGTGTAGGCATCCACCACCCAGTAAATCCGCTTCGGAGTCACCACAATATAGGGGTCGTTATCGAGGGAAAGATAAGGTGTCAGCGTTTTGATGCGCTCAATGATGTTGCGGCGGAACAATGCCTTGCTTTCGGAGTCGATGTTGACTGAAAAAAACAATTTCTCATCCCGGAAATAGATCGACATCAGCAACCTTCGGAACATGGACGAAAGCTGAATGCCGTCCTTGCCGGAATAGCTTTGGCTAGAACCCATGTCATCAAAAGTGGAAATCGCGGGAACCCTAAGTCTGTTGGGCACGATGGCGTAAGTCAAGTTTTCCGCGCCGATATAGATATCCGGCTTTTCGATCTTGAACCCCTCATTGGATTGCAAGCTCAAATCACGCAGGAACCATTTCATCGGCGTTTCGCCGTCCTGGGCGGCCGGCGTGATCACCGCGCCAAAGCCGTGGGTGTAGCGAAGATGGGTGTTTTCCCAGTTCTGTGCCTCGGGCGGAAGCTTGTCAATGTTGATTTCCCGCGCCGCCAGATTGACTTGCTCGATCAGCCCGTTCAGCGGGTAGCGCGCCACATCCACTTCGGTGAAATTATAATAGGGCCTGATGCCTTGCAGCTGTTGATATACATCGTCCAAGAATTCGGGGTCCCACACCGGGATGTTGTGCAGATGCTTGCGCATATCCGGATCGATCATTTTAAGGCCGGTCGCTTCGGTCACTGGGATGGTGTGGAGGTCCTCGAGGTCGTATGCCCTAAGCGTCGCATCGATGTTGTTGGCCATGTAATTGCGGTCGAACTTGACCGGGTTGGGCTTGACCAAGAACCGGTTGATTGTGTCCGGCAAAAAGTTGTTAAACCTAAGTCCCCAAGCCAATAGGAAGACCACCAACAAACCTATGGTCGTCTTAAAGCCCTTGCCTACATTGGCCCAGTAAATCCCGGTCACCGTCGCCGCCATCAAGGCGAACACCGAGACCCAGATGAGTGGCATCAGGTAGTTCATTTCGACAAAGCCAGGCCCGAAGAAGACTGGCTGATGAACCGAGGTGTACAGCAGGTAGTCTAGGTTCAGCCAGAAGCTGAAGGCCAGGATCAAGGCAGTCACGAAGACTAGCAGGCTCAGATGAATCCTGACACCTTTCGGCCATGTTTTTTTCTGTTCGGGGATCAGTTGATGCTCCAGCCAGTAGAGGAAGGCAATGGCGATCAACAATATGGCAAATGCGATCAACATCTCTCTTTCGACCACTTCATAGATGGGCAATCTGAACAGATAGTAGCTGATGTCTCTTCCGTATTCCCGGTCGCGTATGCCCGAGTCTGGGCCGAAGAAAAACAGCAAGGCGGTTTCCCACTGCTTGTAAAAAGGCTTGGCGATCATAATTGCCAAAATCAGCGAAACAGGGATGTACACCCGCATGGAGCCGCTTTGGAACAGCCGCAGCACTTTGCGGTACTGGTTGTCTACGGCATCGCGTCCAAGGGCCGCAAAGGCGCTCTGATCCACTCCCAGGAATCGCGAGGCCACCCAGAAATTCATGAAAAAGATCGTGAAGAAAAAGATGGTCACCCCGCCCAAAAAAATATAACGGTAGAGTATACGCAGCCAGAAGTAGCTCCCGTAATCAAGAGAGCTGAACCACCAGAAATCGACCAGAAAATCGGTCAGCGTGATTCCCATTACAATGACGACCACGTTCAAGGCAACCAGCACCCCGGCGATGGTCGTCAGCAGTCTTTTCCAATTTCGCATAAATTCCTCTTCTGTTGTTTATCGATTGTTCAGCGATGCTTTTGGGATTGTTTGAGTTGCAAATGCTACCATTGGCAGCGACAGTTTATCATCTAATAATACCGTGTCTGGCTGCAAACCAGTAGACTGACGGCTGCAACAATTTCTGCCCCGGCTTCGTTTTGTACTTAGGGACGGTTGCATCATGGTGTTTGTCGCTAGGCCAATGCGCCACATTGTCTTAATCCGTGAACTGGACGTTCCCGGCAATGTTAGGCAATTTGGCATAAAATGAATTATGAAACACTAGCTTAGAGTAAAATACAAGGATATGCCACTGGGTGATGTCGATTTGAGTGTAGATTGGGAGACAATCGAACAACTCGGCTGCCCATGGCAATATTGTTCAAACAGTCAATTTAAAATTATCCTTCCCACTATGAAAATTAGCAAAAGACTTAGCAGTGCCTTATTCGCGATATTCTTCCTATCAGCCTGCCAGTCCGTGAGTGATGAAACCGAATTGTCAGGTTCCGCTCAAGGAACCACCTATCATATCAAAATGGTTTTAGGTGGCACGAATGTCAAGCCTGATGAATTGCATAAGGCAGTGGAAAATATCTTCGCCGACATTGATTACAAGTTATCCAACTACCGTGACGATTCGGAAATTTCCCAGTTGAACCGGCAAAAATCCTCCGAATGGTTGCCAGTGTCGAAGGAAATTGCCGATTTGCTGTCCATTGCCAAAGTCGTCCATGCAAAAACCAACGGTTGCCTTGACCTGACCATCAAGCCGCTTTTTGATCTATGGGGTTTTTCCCGGCATGATATGAAAGTTCCAGTCCAAGCCGACATTGACAAGGTGTTGTCTCATGTCGGTTTGGATAAAATCATTCTTGACGAAGAGCGTCTGAGAATATTAAAGAAAGACCCTGAAGTGGGTATTGACTTGTCTTCCGTGGCTCAAGGCTACACAGTGGGGGCTATTGCCAAATTCTTGGAATCCAAAGGCATTCAGAATTATATGGTGGAAATTGGCGGTGAGATGATGGTGAAGGGCCGTAAATCCAATGGCGATGCGTGGAGAATCGCCATCGAGAAACCGACACCATTCGCACGGGAAGTGCAAAAAATCATCACAATTCATCAGATCAATGGAGAGGCGGTGATGACATCAGGCACTTATCGAAATTTCTTTGAAGAGAATGGCAAAACCTATTCGCACATCCTTAATCCGCAGACGGGCAAACCGGTAGATCATAAGTTACTCTCTGTCACTATCTTGCATGATGACCCGGCTTGGGCGGATGCTTGGGACACTGCCTTGCTTTGTCTCGGAGAGGATGAAGGTTTTAAGGTGGCTGAGTCCAACCAATTGCGCGCACTTTTCATTTACCATGAAGGCAAAGAATTAAAAGAGCGTGTCAGTCCTGAGTTGGAGAGGGTGCCTTAAGTTTGGCATGAGTTGTCGATTCCGTGGCCTCGCGGTCAGTGGGAATGACTGAGTTTGTAGGTTCGTCGGAAAGCTTTTGTCCCCATTGATGTGCGCAAACATTGCAGTCGTGAAGGCAAAACGTTTTGGTTTTAGCCCCAAAATGGGTGATGAAAATCTTATACAATTTTCAACTGGGCGTTTAACCACAGAAAGCCTGTACCAAGAGGAAGTGAAAGCAGCCACATCCAGAGTGATACTGCGATGCCATCTTGAAGCCCAAGGGCCAATCCATTGCGGGGATATCTGATGGCGATGGCATAAAAGACACCCAGCATTTGAGAGGCCAATACTACATAAAACACCAAAATGAAACGGTGGCTGAAACTGAATTCATGTGCCGTCACGTCGTTGAGTATGGTCAGCATGGGGAGTAAGTACAGCAGCGTTGACGGCAAGGACAGGGCATAAGTGACAAGGGCAGATGGCACAAAATCGGCCACTTTTCTAATTCCAAACCAAAGCCATAAGGCCCAAACGAAATTAATGGCAAGATAAATCATGGCTAGCTTGATGATCTCTTCGCGAGAATGAGCCATCGGATTCGCTACAATGTCGATGGTAAGTGACATTAATGGATAGGCTTTGTAAAGAAGTGGGTTCATTGTCATTCAATAATTCAAGTGGAAAAATTTGGCGCAGCAAGTACTGTCTTTGGAATTCATAAATTGACTCTTTTTCGAGTCTTGGAGCGGTTAAAATTAATGCTTGATTTTGGCAAAATTGTTCATAAAAGTTTCAAATTCCGGTTACATAGGCCAGTCATTTGGTTAGCGATGACCGTTTTGGCCTTGGCAAGTTGGCTGGCGTTCACCCAAAATGTCAGATTGAGTCCATGGCAGTCTCCTAGTTCCCTGTCAAGCCTGGATTTCTGGCGCTTTCCCATTGAACGTAACCCAATTCTGCGTGTACCGCAACTGTCTAAGTTTCTCAAAAGCGTTTATGCGCTTCCCGGAACCGATAAGGTATGGGCTGTTGGGGAAGACGGTTTGATCATCCACAGTGACGATGGAGGGAGGCACTGGCAGTTTCAAAACAGTCATTCTACAACCAATCTAAATGGAGTCCATTTTATCGATTCAAGCAAGGGTTGGGCCGTTGGTTTCGGTGGCGCTGTTCTCGCCACGGTTGACGGTGGTGAGACTTGGCAATCCCAAGTTGCGGGCACTGTTGCTTCTCTTAGTGGGGTTTGGTTTTTAGATGCGGAAAATGGCTGGATAGCCGGAGCAAGCGGAACATTATTGTCCACGCAAAATGGTGGTGTCAGTTGGGAACACCATGATGTCAAACTTAAAGAAAACCTTAGCAAGGTGTATTTTAGCGATACTACCCACGGATGGGCAGTGGGTTGGAATGGTGTCATTGTTTCAACTACTGATGGAGGGGCAAGTTTCAGCCAAGAGGTCTCTCGGATAAAGGCAAACCTTAACGGAGTTTACTTTATCGACTCACAACATGGCTGGTTGGTAGGCAACCAAGGCAGCCTGCTAGTGACTGTCGATGGTGGACAGACTTGGCAAATTAGTCGAGTTCAAAATGGAGACAAAACCGAAGATTTGGCATCTGTCTATTTTGCCGATACTCAAACTGGTTGGGTTGTGGGCTGGAATGGTGCAATACTTACTACAACAGACGGGGGGAATACTTGGGGGCTTCAATCGAGCGGTACCCATCAACCACTCTCAAGTGTTATTTTCTCGAATAGGCAAAATGGCTGGGTGGTTGGGGCAAACGGTACGATACTCGCCACTGATGACGGAGGAAAATCTTGGTTGCCTCAGTCTAGGGTGCCAGAAAAGGAATTCGCTAGTATCGACTATATCGACGATCAGATAGCTTGGGCCATTGACGCAAACGGAAATATATTTAACTCAAAGGACGAGGGCAATCACTGGAAGCCTTCAGGGATTTCCAATGTAGAACTCAATGCTGTCTATTTTGTTGATGACACGTTTGGTTATGCCGTCGGTGATAACGGGTCTATTGTTTCGACCAATGATGGGGGAATGAACTGGCAGGTCAAAAATAAGGGAGGGGGGAATAGATTAAATAAAGTTTTCTTTTTCGACAATAAAATGGGTTGGGCCGTGGGGAAAAAAGGGACAGTTTTTTCCACCTTGGATGCAGGGGAAACATGGCAGTTGCAAAATTCTCAGGTCGAGGAAAACCTCTGGGATGTCTACTTTATTGACTCCAAACACGGTTGGGCGGCAGGGTCCAAAGGTACCATTTTTAAAACCGAAAACGGGGGGGAATCTTGGTCATCCCAGAGCGTATTTGAATCCAGCGAGATTGCTGCAAGTTTTTCAGGGGTTTTTTTCTTTGATGCCAGCAAAGGTTGGGCTGTGGGTGAAAGAGGTGTGATCTTCAACACCTTTGACGGAGGGGGAAGCTGGCAGATGCAGACCAGCGGAACTTCGGAAACCTTGCATGACGTGTATTTCGTCAATTCAGAAAACGGCTGGGCAGTGGGGGGGAATGGAATAATGCTTAGCACCCGCAACGGCGGGGAAACGTGGCAAACTGTTGATCTTGATACGAGAGACAATCTACTTAACTTACATTTTACCAATAAAGAATTTGGCTTGATCGCGGGGTCCAGCGGCCTTCCAATCATAAGCCGCAATGGTGGTCAGTCGTGGTCGACCCCACAGCTAAGAAAATTTCCGGCGCCCTGGTATTATCTAGTTTGGCTATGCTGCCTACCGATTATCCTTGTAGGATTAAGAAAGAAAGCGGCATTATCAAGTCTTGAACAAGTCTCTTCTGTCCCCGTGGCATCTGCAACAGAGTTGTCGGATGAGTTCTATCCGCAACAGCCGATCGCAGAAAAAAAGGGAAAACTAAGGGATTGGCTGGAGTTTTTCCAGCGCATTGGAAAGTTTGTCGATTTGAAAAAACGACAACAATCTTTGGAAAAGGAAAAATCAATGGTTGTCAGTGAACAGTTGCAAGCTGACTCATTGCAAAAAACAGCCCCCAACCATCGCTTAGGGGCATTGGATGGGTTTCCAGAATTGCTGTCGGTGTTCGTATTACCGGGTACGCCGAATCTGTGGGCGGTGGGTGAAAGAGGTACCATCATTGCCAGCCATGATGGTGGATTGACTTGGCAATACCAAGCCAGCAAGACCAAAGAACGCCTTTGGTGCGTTAATTTTGTCGATGGACAGATGGGTTGGGTAGTTGGTGAAGTCGGTACGATGCTGGTCACCCACAATGGTGGAAAAAAATGGCAAGCACAGGAAAGCAATACACGGAGAACCTATACAAGCGTGTATTTTGTAGATGCCAAAAGGGGTTGGGCCGTGGATTGGCTCGGGATGATATTTGCAACCCATGATGGAGGGAAAAAGTGGCAGTCTTATGTTCTCGGCGAGCAGACACTCACGCATGTCTATTTTTTAGATGACCAAAGCGGATGGGTCGTGGGGTGGAAAGGTGGCATTTTTGCCACTACTGATGGAGGGCAGTCGTGGAAAAATCATTCTGCCCCGACTCTAGAAAGGCTTTCATCGGTACATTTTATTGATAGTCAACATGGTTGGGCGGCGGGCAATCGGGGTATTATTCTCATGTCTGGCGACGGTGGACAATCATGGCAATTTCAGACGAGTGCCACGGACATGAATTTATCCGGCATTTATTTTGCTGATTTACTGAATGGCTGGGTTGTAGGTGAAAATGGCATCATTCTGAATACTTCCAATGGTGGCAAGCTATGGCGTAGGCAAGCGTGCGAAAGCCATGCGGCGTTCAATTGCGTGAAATTCTCCGATGTCCAGACTGGCTGGATCGTGGGAAGTGAAGGCACAATTCTAAACACTTATGACTCAGGGCAAACGTGGCAGTTGCTTTATTCCAAACCCAAGAGGGGGCTTAAAAAAGTCCATTTCGTGGATGAAAAGAATGGATGGGTTGTCGGTGAGGATGGCACTATCCTTGCCACCCGAGATGCTGGCCGCACTTGGGAACGGCAAGGGCATGAAATTACCGCAAACCTTGAAAGTGTCTATTTTTTTGATAATCGCCACGGTTGGGTTTCGGGAAGGAATGGAACAATTCTTTCCACTCATGATGCGGGTGTGACTTGGCATGGCCGGGTCAGTTCAACCAATCAATACATCAAAGCCTTGTATTTTGTGGATGATCATCATGGGTGGGTCGTGGGAAATGCCGGTACGATCCAGTCCACCCGCGATGGGGGGCGTACTTGGCAATCCATATTTGTCAAGACGGAGGTTAATCTTTCAGGTGTATGCTTTATCGACACCAAAACGGGTTGGGTGGTCGGTGATAAGGGCAGTGTTTTCGTTAGTCATGATGGTGGCCGCAATTGGCAGTCACAAAACGGAAAGACCAACAATAATCTTACCAGCCTACATTTTTTCGATTCTGAGCGTGGTTGGATAGTCGGTGAGAATGGTACGATTCTGACTACGATTAACGGCGGAAAGAAGTGGATCAAGCAAGCTGGGAGTATTGGTGTATCGTTAACTTGCATCTATTTCCTAGATGCCCAATTTGGCTGGATGGTGGGTGAAAACGGCTTCGTCATGGCCACTCAAGACGGCGGTCAAAACTGGGGTTTACAAGATAGTGGCTGTATGGAAATCCTCAATGGCGTGCTATTTGTCACCCCGCAAATCGGTTGGATTGCGGGTGACAACGCTTGCTTGCTGTTTACCGAGAATGGCGGGCTTACGTGGATTCGTGTCGAGTTCAACTTTGTGCCACAAGAATCCCTTGACATGGCTGAGTCACGGGATATTTCACCATTGCCTGAAGTTCGTAACAATCCAGCTTTGCCTGGGGGAACCTCTGATAAACAAGGTTCTCCGCTTCAAAGGCAAGCCGTGGATCAAATACGGCAAGTAACCAAACAAGACATGGGAGGGGGAGGTTTGCCCCCACCTTTTGCTAAGGTTCCATCGGCTTTTCCTGCTTCTTCGAGGAGGACAGACCCTGTCCAGCAATCGACCACGCTTACGAGACCCTTTGTTGAGAAGGCGGTTCATGCCGCAGAGGAGCAAGGTTTGGAGACCATTGAGAAACTCCACACTTTGATGATTAAGGGCATCATCAACGCCGAAGAATACGAGAAACAAAAGGCAGAATTGTTAGTCTTGGCAAAAATGGAGAAGCTCCACGGTCTCATGCAGAAAGGCATTATCAACAAGGAGGAATATGAAACGCAAAAAGCCGACTTGTTGAAGAAGCTTTCATGACAAACTGAAGTTACGCACGGACGCACAAGTTGCTTATTTTCTGGCGAAACGGGAGCGTCAAAGCCTCCTTTGACGCTCCAATCCAAGACCGCTGCGTAACATCAGTGACTAAAATTGACTTTTAATCCGCTCGTCCTCTTCCAATACTTTGGACGCATCGCCGACTAGCAAAGGGTCTGGCAGATGGGCGATTTTATGGTTCTTGTTGGGGTAGGGCAGCGAATACAGGAAATGCCTCATGCAATTCAACCTAGCGCGCTTCTTGTCATCAGATTTGATCACCGTCCAAGGGGCATCGGCAGTGTCAGTGTGGAAGAACATGGCTTTTTTGGCCTCGGTGTAATCCTCCCAACGGTCTAAGGACTTGATGTCGATGGGGCTAAGTTTCCAGTGCTTGAGCGGGTCGTCGCGACGCGAAATGAAACGGCGCAATTGCTCGTCGCGGCTTACCGAAAACCAATATTTGAATAGCCTGATGTTACTGCGCACCAGCATCCTTTCAAGTTCAGGGGTTTGCCGCAAGAACTCCAAATATTCCAGTGGGCGGCAAAAGCCCATCACCCGCTCCACGCCGGCACGGTTGTACCAAGAGCGGTCAAAGAACACCATTTCGCCGGATGTGGGAAAATGGTCGATGTAACGTTGAAAATACCATTGCCCGCGTTCCGCCTCGGTGGGTTTTTCCAGTGCCACCACACGTGCGCCGCGCGGGTTGAGATGCTCCATGAAGCGCTTGATGGTGCCCCCCTTGCCCGCTGCATCACGTCCTTCGAATAACACGATGACCTTTTGCCCAGTTTCTTTGACCCAACTTTGCACCTTCAGCAATTCGATCTGCAAATCTTTTTTGTTGCGCTCGTACTCGCGTCGGTGAATGCGATCCGGGTAAGGATAGCCCACTGGCAATACGGCATCTTCACTGTCCTCATTGGTGCCGGGTGGCGCGTTTGCCACTAGCATCGCGGTGGGTTCATGGCTGATGGCTTCAATTTCCTTGGCGGCTTCTAAATTAGGCCCCTGTTCATGGTGTTCGGAATGGTGCTCGGACTTGTCGCTGGTGGATACTGAATTCAAGCTAGTGGATTGGTCGGATGATTTTCGATTATTTTGGCCCATGAGTTGGATTCCTGCATTAAGTTGGCATTTCTTTTCTATTGATCTTATATTCTTACGGGTAGTTAATACAGTGGCAAACGGTGCAAGTTGAAAAAAAAGCCTAAATTACCTATTCTTTGACGATATTTCTGGCTTTTGGCGATGGCCTAGACACTGTTTTGGGTTGTGCGCCAGGGCCAAAACGATGGCCTCTGGACCTAATGTAACACTAGGGGCAAACTATTCCATTCACCTTACAACAACATAATTTAAGAGGGAAGGTCATGACCGATAGCAGCAGCCAAATTTGGGACAACGTACCTAGCCCGTTTTGTGGCATTGCCTCGGACGATTTGAAGATACAAGTGACTGGCAACGAAATCAAAGTGTTGGCAAATGGCGATGCCATCACCGTGGCTGGTTTTGAACAAGCTGTCACCGACATCCAGCCCCGTGTCGAGGGAAAGACTGTCACGCTGGACGAAGCAATCCAAGTGGCAGCGGGTTATTTAAGGGACGCCCGGTTGCCGTTGTTCAGTGGCTTCGGCACTGATGTCAATGACACCCGCGCAGCGTTATCCTTGGCTGACCGATGCAAGGCGGTAATGGACAAGTCCCGCGCAGAGGCCAGCTTGCGCAATTTGCTGGTACTGTCTGACACGGGTTGGGTGGCAACGACGTTGGGCGAATTAAAAAATCGTGTCGAGGTGCTGGTTGTGTTCGGCAGCGACATTGAAGCCGACTTCCCCCGCTTCTACGAACGTTTCATCTGGAACAAAGAAACCCTATTTGGACAGGACACCGCCAAACGGGAAATCATTTACATTGGCCGAACCCCATCAGGCAATGCCTCCACCGCCCCAGACGGGCGCAAGGCTCAGGTTATGTCATGCCCCATGGAAAGCTACCCGGAAGTCGCCGCTGCCCTGAATGCTTGTGCAAGAGGGGTAAGTTTGCAAGCCGAAACCATCGGTGGCATTGCCGTGACTGAATTGCAAGCCGTCATTGATAAGCTCAAAGCAGCCAAATACAGCGTGATCACTTGGGCGGCGGGTCATTTGAATTTCCCCCATGCCGAACTGACTATCCAACAGCTTTGCCAAGCCATTGTCGCCATCAATCAATCCGGCCTGACACGGGCTGCTGTGCTGCCTTTGGGAGGGCAAGACGGGCATCGTACCGCCAGCCAAGTATTCGCATGGCAGACCGGCTATCCGGGCCGAATTAGCTATGCGCGTGGCTACCCCGAATTCGATCCCTACCACTACTCCATGTCGAAGCTGCTAGGGAATGGCGAAGCCGATGTTTTGGTGTGGGTCGAAACGCTGAATGCCCGCCAAACCCCGCCTGTTGTTAACATTCCAACCGTCGTGATTGGCCGGTCGGGCATGGTATTCGAACAAGAGCCATCGGTTTATATTCCCGTTGGAGCGCCGGGTATTGACCATGAGGGGCATATGTACCGTTGTGATAATGTCGTTAGTTTGCCTTTGAAGAAACTCAGGGATTCGGGGTTGCCGAGTGGGGCGGAGGTGTTGAATATGATAGAAAAAACTATTGCAACCAATTTGGTGTTTTTAGAGTAAAAGCTATGATTAAGTATAGTCAATTATCAAGAAATAGTATGATTCAAAGCCCAGTTGATTTTGATGAAACTGAACAAGAAGAAACTAATTGGTCAGACAAGCAGACTTCATTAGATGTTGTTGTATATGGAACAGATTGGACTATAGAAACGATTATATCTCAATTGGAAAAAGGCAATATACAATTGAACCCAAAATTCCAGAGAAGAGATGCATGGAATTGTACTAAAAAAAGTAAATTTTTGGAGTCACTTTTTTTGGGTTTCCCTATACCACAAATAGTTCTTGCCGAAGACACCAAAAAACGTGGCTCTTATATTGTGCTTGATGGAAAGCAAAGGTTACTATCTCTACTACAATTTATTGGTAAGGCAGAGGGTAAAAATAATGGGTTTTCTCTCAAAGGATTGGATATTTTAGTTTCAGAATTAGAGGGAAAAAGTTATCATGAAATTAAAAACAATCTACAATACATAGATCTGATAACTGCATTTAATAACCAAACTATGCGATCAGTTATTTTAAAAAACTGGAAAGATGAAAAATTGCTATATACGATTTTCGTAAGATTGAACACAGGTAGTGTGCAGCTTTCCCCTCAAGAACTTAGGCAAGCCATGTTTCCTGGTGATTTTTCAGATTATGTGGATGATGTTTCCACAAAATCTGAGTCTCTACGCAAATTACTAAAAATCAATGAGCCTGATTTTCGAATGAGAGATGTAGAAATTTTGGTACGTTACTTAGCATTTAAGAATTATATTAATAAATATAATGGTAGTATGCGATCTTTTTTGGATGATACCTACAAACAACTAAATTCTGCTTGGGTTAGTATCTCTAATACAATCGAGCAACAAATAATCGATTTTGAATTAGCGGTTGATGCTGCCATAAGTATATTTGGATTAGATGATGTGGCCCGTATCCCCGAAGAAGCGGGAGACAGAAGATTGTTTAATAGGGCAATTTTCGACGTTATTATATTTTACTTTTCCCAAGCAGCTATTCGTGATTCAGCTTTAATGAATTCTGATGAAGTAAAATCAGCTTTTTCGCAATTATGGAAAGAGAGTAATGATTTCTCAAATTCTGTAGGCAGAGCAACAAACTCACAATCAGCCACTCGTAATCGATTTAAATTATGGGGAGAGAAACTACATTCTGTAATTCACATTGATTTTTCTATTCCAGAGTTTTCATAAATAGCAATAGAAATAAAATTTGAATAAAACAATACAAATATGTCGATATCCCAGCACTATAATAATCTTAATGTGCAAATTCAAAATTTGCGCGATCATCTGTTGCCAGTGCCAGAAGATTTTGATCCATCAGGTGATTACTCTAAGGACATTATAACAAAAACAATTGCATTTAGAGTATTGGCTCATGCTGAAATAGAATATTATTTGGAGGAAAGAGCTAAAGAAGTTATCACAAATGCATGGAATATTTGGAAAAATCAACAATCATCTGGTCGAGTATTAATGAGTTTATTAGCATTCTCGAATGTTGCAGCGGAACCTCCTTCTTCAATTGAACCTAAACAACGTTCACAGAATAAAATCTGGTCTGAAAAAATTAATCTTGACGATAAAATTGCAAAAGCAAAGTCAGAGTTTTTCAAGAACATTAAAGATAATCATGGAATAAAAGAGGCGAATCTATGTAAAATTTTGCTCCCCTTAGGGTTTCCTCATGACAAGTTTGACACGACTTGGGTTAATGACATTAATTCGTTTGGAGAAGGTCGCGGAGATTTTGCTCATAAAACTTCTTTTGGCATTACAAAATTACCTAATCCCGAAGACGAACTTAAAGCGGTTCAAAATTTACTTAATGGTTTAAAAAGTATTGATTCTATATTAGAAGGACTGCTAAAGTTACCAGATACTCTATAAAATCATAAGTATATTATGGCAATCATCTTTCTTAACAAAATTAATTTATAAACAATGTTCTCAGAACAACGAGTAGCACAAATGGCCGCTTATCTCTTGGAAAAAAGAGGTGGACGGATGGCTTACATTAAATTGCTTAAGCTTTTATATCTGACAGACCGCGAAGCGATGGCGAGATGGGGCGAGTCCATCAGCGGGGATTGCTTTGTGTCCATGCCGCATGGCCCGGTATTATCGCAAACCTATGATCTAATACGAGGTTTTAGTTCATCTGTGGAAGGCGGTTGGGATTATTGGATTAAGGACGAGGACAATTACGAGGTTTCATTGAGGCGAAAGACTGTAAATCGGGATAGTTATGATGAATTAAGCGATGCAGAACTTGAGCTTTTGGACGGTGTATTTGAGAAATATGGCTATATGAAGCGATTTGAAATTAGCCAGTATACGCACGACCATTGCGCCGAGTGGGAAGACCCGCATGGCAGTTCTTTTCCCATCAGTCCAGAAGCCGTGTTCCGCGCCGTTGAAACCGACGAGATTAGAATTCAGGCTTTGTTAAGACAACATAAAACTTTGGTCGATCTTGATACAGCTAGAATTATGTTGAGATGAGCATTTACAAGCCTTTTCGCAGAGGCTCTTTATTAATTCCGTCTGGGCCATGTCTACATCTTCATGTCATTTGCAACGACCCAATTTTCTACCCGGCTTTGGCAAAAGAGTGCTTTTTGGCGGTCAATATAAGCAGTATTGATCCCATCCTTCAATATGACCCAAGCTGTATATTAAAAGCCGGAGACCACCCATTTATCAAACATGACAGCTATGTGTACTATAGAAAAGCGGATATATTTGGTGCAACGACTACAGCTAGGTTAGTGGCAGAAGGGGAAATATCCTTACATGATCCCTTCACTGATGTTGTTTTTGAAAAAATACTAAATGGGTTTTATCAGTCTAAAGAAGTGCGGCCTAAAATGTTAAAGTTTTTTCAAAGATATTGTTCTGAACCTGGAAAGTAAGCATGGCAATCAATCCAAAATACCCCAATTACTACCTAAGCCCCGAAGAGTATCTTCAAGGTGAGATACTAAGCGAAACCAAGCATGAATATGTGGATGGACAAATCTATGCCATGGTCGGAGCCAGCCGTAACCACGAAAGGATAGCGGGTAATGTATTTGGAGAGATCAGAAACTGGTTGAAAAATTCCCCTTGTGAACCCTTCGCGTCTGACATGAAAGTCAAAGCCGGGTCTAGTTTCTTTTATCCTGATGTGATGGTGGTTTGTGAAGAACAAAACCCCGATGAATATTACACGAAATCCCCTGTTATCATCGTGGAGGTATTGTCTAAATCCACGCGAAAAACCGATGAAACAACCAAGCGGATTGCCTACTTCAATATTCCTACATTGCAGGAATATGTCTTGATTGAGCAGGATATCGTCGATGTTGAAATATGTAGGCGTAATAAAGGATGGATGTCAGAGCATTACTTTATGGGCGACGAGTTGTTTTTCGAGTCTATTGGCCTAAAGCTTACGGTGGAAGAAATTTATGCACGGGTTGACAATGAGGATGTTAGAACCTTTTTTGAAGAAAAGCGCCTTGTTTCAGACAATGCGCTGGACTTATAACTGATTACTTGAGGAGAACTTGCATCATGTTAACCAAACTTAAAGGCGGCAAGGTTTATGACCCCGCACATGGCATCAACGGTGAAGTCCGCGACATTTATATTCGGGACGGACGTATTGTCGCCGAACACAGCGGCGAAACCCCCGCCCAAGAGTATGATTTAACCGGCAAAATTGTCATGGCCGGGGCGATTGACATGCATACCCACATCGGCGGTGGTAAGGTGACCATCGCCCGTAACTTGATACCGGAAGACCACCGTGGCGACCCGGTGCCGCGTGAAGGCTTGATGCGTGCCGGTTGCGGCCATGCCGCGCCGTCTACACTCACCACGGGCTATCGCTACGCCGAAATGGGTTACACGGCGGGTTTCGAGCCGGCGGTGTTGCCGATAAACGCCCGTCAAGCCCACCACGAAATGGCCGATGTTCCATTAATGGACGTGGGCGGTTATGTGATGCTTGGCAGCGATGATTATTTCCTGCGGATGCTGCAAGCTGGGAAATCTCAAGAGGAGATCAACAACTACGTCGCTTGGACGATTCATTCTAGCCAGTGTATTGGGGTTAAGGTCGTGAATCCCGGCGGTATCAGCGCATTCAAGTTCAATCAGCGTAGCTTGGATTTGGACGAGCAGCATGTGTATTACGGCGTGACTCCGCGCAAGGTGCTGCAAACTCTCGCCCGTGCCGTGCATGAACTGGGAGTGCCGCATCCGCTGCATGTGCATGGTTGTAATCTTGGTGTCCCCGGCAACATGGAAACGACGCTGAACACGATCACGGGCATCGAAGGCTTGCCGATGCATCTGACGCATATCCAGTTTCACAGTTACGGCAATGAAGGCGACCGCAAATTCTCCTCTGGCGCAGCGCAGATTGCCGAAGCCTTCAACAAAAACAAGAACATCACCATGGATGTGGGTCAGGTGTTATTTGGCGCGACCGTCACCGCCTCTGGCGACTCGCAACGTCAGTTTGCCAATGCCGGCCATGCCCATAACGGCAAATGGGTGGTCATGGACATCGAATGCGATGCCGGTTGCGGCGTGGTTCCATTCAAATACAAGGACAAGAATTTCGTCAATGCCTTGCAATGGGCGATAGGCTTGGAAATCTTCTTGCTGGCCGAAGACCCTTGGCGGATTTTCTTGACCACCGACCACCCCAACGGCGCACCGTTCACAATGTACCCGCACCTGATCAAGCTGTTGACCAACAAAAGCTTCCGCAATGACATGCTGGCGACCATCAACCCCGAAGCGGCGGTATTAAGCACGTTAGGCACAATCGACCGCGAATATTCGCTGTATGAAATCGCCATTATGACCCGCGCCGGCGCGGCACGTTTGTTGGGCCTGAAAGACCGGGGGCATTTGGGCGCAGGTGCAGGGGCGGATATTACCGTTTACACCGAACAGGAAGACAAGGAAGCCATGTTCGCCAAACCGGATTATGTCTTTAAAGATGGCGAATTAGTCGTCAAGCACGGAGAAGTGGTCAAAATCGTTTGGGGCAACGTCCATACCGTCAAACCCGAATTTGACCGTGGCCCGGTGGAAAAGGATTTGAATGAGTATTTTGACAAGTATATGACGATGAAGCTGGATAATTTCATTATCCGGGATGAAGAGATTGAAGGGGATGGCAGGAGCAAGATTATTGTGCATCCGTGTGGGAATGCTTAAGTCAGAAGATGCCAAGAAAAATTAGGGAACTGATTAAAGCGCTGGAACGGGCTGGTTTTATCAATCGGGGTGGAAAAGGTAGCCATCGGAACTTTGTCCACCCCAAAGTAGTAAAACCTGTCGCAATTTCTGGTCAAACTGGCGATGATGCTCAATCCTATCAGGAAAAAGCCGTCAAAACAGCGATAGAGGAATCCAAAAAGTGAGTAATTCCAACCGTTATGTCAAAATAGTTGAATGGTCCGACCTAGATCAGTGCTATGTCGGTAGTTGCCCCGGCTTATTCTATGGCGGATGCCATGGCAGCGACGAAAAACAGGTTTTTGCAGAACTCTGTGAGATAGTAGAGGAAACCCTAGAATTGTATAAACAAGACGGCAAACCTTTGCCGCCTATGACAGCGGGTAGGGATTATGCCAATAGGATGCTTGAAGTTGGCTGATCGGGTATGAGTCATTGTTTCCAATAATGGAGATGCATCATGCGTTATGCCGTAGTCATTGAACAAGCGGAAGGTAATTATTGTGCCTACGTCCCAGATTTGCCGAGCTGTGTAACCACAGGGGTAACTCTTGAGGAAACCGAGCGAAACATGCGGGAAGCCATTGCTTTTCATCTGGAAGGAATGCGCGAAGATGGTTTGGCAATTCCAATGCCATCTACGGTGGTTGAATATTGCGATTTGGCGGCATAGCTTAAAATAGGATGTGTAGAGCCAACTATTGGGAAAGATTATGCAGAATCAAATCACCATCGACTGCCCTTCTGAAATATTGCTTGGACTCCATCTCAATGCGGAAGGTTTCGCCGATTACCTAAAGAAACAAGCGGCGATTAGCTTATTTAAGGAAGGCAAGCTTTCATCAGGAACTGCCTCGGCATGGTTGGGAATTAGCCGACTGGCTTTTCTGTGCATGGCTTTTGATGCGGGTGCAACCTTGCTAGAAAATTCTGCCGACGATTTGAAACGTGAAACCGCGCTATTATGATTGTTTTTTCCAACACCACCCTAATTGTTGCCTTAAGCAGCATAGGGCAGTTGGATTTATTACCTCAATTGTTTGGCGAAATCCATCTGGTGGTTGAGGTGATTGAGGAATGTGAAGTAGACGGTGTTATTGCTGTACCAAATTTGAGGCGACTCGATTGGATAAAGCCGGTTCAATCTACACCAATTGAATATTCCAGTGTCCTGTTGGAATTGGATAATGGAGAAAAGCATACTCTCGACATGGCAGGAAAATACAAAGCCAACTGGGTGCTTATTGATGAAAAGATAGGCCGCAACATGGCTGAGTATCTAGGTCTTTGTGTCACTGGAACCTTGGGCGTTTTGCTGAAAGCCAAGCAACAGGGGTTGATAACTTCATTTTTGGAAAGCGTACATGCCATGCAAGCACAAGGCATTTTTTATCATCAGACCCTAGTTGAAAAATTAGCTATGGGAATCGGTGAAGTAGCGGATTAATTTATGAATGCCATCATTCTCACACCTTGGAATTTGCCAATGAAACTAAAAGCCGGTGGCTTTACCGATCAACAGGCGTAAACTCAAGCCCGTGCCATTGCCAAATAGTCGAAAAGCAACTGGCAACCAAGCGCAATAGGGAAGCACGGGAAGCCGATTTGAAGCGCGATGTACAGAAATCAGAAAATCGCTTGAAAGTCAAAATAAAGGAATTGGAAATTACTTTAAGAAAGGATATTGAGATTTTAAAGGCAGACATAAAAAGGGATATTGCTGAAACAGGCCGAAGCATAGCCGAAACCAAAGCCGAGCTAATCCGCTGGGTGGTTGGGTGGGTATTCTGCAATTGAAAATAATTACCGCATTGATGCTTAAATTGGCGAATCAGATATAAACATTCAAGAATGACGAATACATTTTGATAGGCAAGAAATGATACCGTTGCACCATAATCTAACCACTCAACGCCGACAATTTTTACAACTAATAGCCGGGTTGCTTGCC
>CAIWDB010000324.1 GCA_903911305.1 uncultured Methylococcaceae bacterium
AGCATCAGCTTCCAATCTTATACCCATAACACCTCGCCAAATACACTTTGCGCTTCTGCAAACCATCGCCTTGAATCTCCAATGGCACACCTGCGTCCACCTTGTCAAAATGCTGCTGAAGCCATTGCATGGAAAATGGACCAACTTTGTTTTGATCCAAAATGGCGATGGCGGGCCGACCTTCAAGAGCCTTTAAATCAACCCAATAGCGGTAGCCCAAACCCCCAGTGCCCAAGGCATAATCATTGATGATATCGACTGGCTCTTGTAGATAAAACCCCATTTCTGCGGCAATATTATATTTGTCCACGCCTAATATAAATGCCGATTTTCCGGTATTTTGGCTGAGTGCTTCGCGAGCCTTACCGACTTCGTAGGCAAGCCCCTGCCAACCGCCCGCGCTTTTCAATGCAAATTTTTGTGGAAACCCCCAAGCCAAACTGGTATGCACCAAAGTATTGGCGGCAATGCACAAGAATACGGTTACGCCAATCAAACACTGCCAAGCGATTGGCCTAAGCTTTCTCCATACTTTATCGAGTTGCAAAAATATGGCGGCGGCGGCTATAGACCACGACAAATAGGCCGGGGCAGTCCAGTTGATATGCCCTTTAGTTTTGAAACTTGCCAGAACAAATACGACGTACAGAGGCAACGCGAATGATAGGGCGAAAATCCACCGATCTTCTCGCTGCACCCAAGCGCGGCGAATGGCAGGGCCTAGCGTATAAGCAAACAAACCCAATATGAATGGCGTCAAGGCCCAAAGTTGATACAACCAGAACATACCCGCTTCCACGCGGAGCGGGTCATTGTTACCCACTTCGGTGCGGTTGGATTGGAATAGGAAAGATGCCCATTGGTGTTGTGAATTCCAAATGATGACTGGGCTAAACACGACAAATGCCACGAGTAGGGCCAGCCAGGGCGGGAAACGCCATAGCCAGAAACGATATTTAGGCGACAACAGCAAAAACAAGCATAACGAAGCAGCCAACATAACGGCGGTGTATTTCGACAGCATCGCGCATCCAAACGCGATACCCGCCAAGTACCAAAACAAGCTTTGGTCAGTTAATACTGCCTTACTGACGGCATACATCGTCAATAACCAAAAAAATACCAGCGGAAAATCGGGGGTCACGACGAATCCCACACCGACAAACACCGGGCACAAACAGAACAGCAATACCGCAATCGCAGCGACTTTCTCTTCAAACCACATCCGACTGGTTAAATATAGCAATAGTGCGGAAAACGGCCACAGTAATATCGCAACTATGCGAACGCCTAGTTCTGTATTTCCAAAAATGGCCGTGCCTACCGAAACCATCCAAGCCACCATGGGGGGATGGTCAAAATAACTGAGAGACGGATGTTGGCTATACGTCCAATAATAGGTTTCTTCTGGTATTAATTCGGTATTGCCTGCCAACAATAACCTGATAATAGTCAACAGCAATACACTGCCAATAGCCAATGTAAACCTATTCGAAAAAATATGTGTAGAATTGCCGTCCAATTTCCACCTGTTATATAATAATTTTAGTAGCCAGCATTGTTGTCAATCTATTTTTCGCTAGGTGTCTTGTGATGTGGGGAATGGTCAATGACTGGCATGATTGGGCTTTACCGGCATAAAGATTCTTCCCGTTTGCGCATATTTATGACTAGCCAAATAATCAATACCGTAGTCCACGCTGCCGACATATATCCTATATTGCCGTCAAAATCACTGACAAAATTAGTATAAGGTGAGATGACGCTGTGTTCGCTTAAGGGTTTCGTGGCTTTGATGACGAAGACCCAACCGGCGTGAATGCCTATGCAATAACTCAACCCAGAATCCGAGAAATACAGCCTGATACAACTGAGAAAAGCACCTGCTACAAACAATGCCAAAAATGAATCAAGGTGCATCTGCAATAGATTTCTAAAAGCATCCAATATAATAATAAAACCTGTATTCCAATGTACGTCTGAAAATTCTGGATTCAGATCCGTTTTGAGGAAGTGCAAGGCAGCAAAGTAAAACGACGTGACGATGACTGCATTGACGCGATCCATTTTCTTGAGCATAAACCCAAACAGGAAGCCTCTAAAAATAGGCTCTTCCAAGGAAGCCACAGCCAATCCGATTAATACCCCTTTATAGGAAAGACTGAGGATTTTCGCCAAGTACAATTTTTCTTGGTAGAGTAGGCGAATATCCAGCCAAAACAGGACAAACACATGGATGCCCAGCATGAGCGCCCCCCAGCCAAATCCTATTGCCATTTTCCTAAGCAATGACCCAATTGGGCCGACAAAACCTAAGTCTGATTTGCCCATTCCCAACCATAGCCCTATGGGGAATAAGCTAAAGGCCATCAACAACTCGGCGGATTTGTAGACTAAGGCTTGATATTCAAATGAGGCAGGAAATATAAAATGTAGTGGATAAGCCAGCGTCGCGCCTAATAAAGCACATAACACGATATAGGCGAACGGTGCGAATATGGCTAGGGGTAAGTCTGCTTTATCCTTCAACCCAGAACCGGCCTTTGCTTGATTAGTCTGAGTCATGGAATATAGGCTGAAAGTGGGTTATTGTGCTATGTACTTGAGAAATTATCTTTTATCGAAATGAAGCGTCATTTCTCATGATGGACATTTCCTACATGGAGTCCGCATTCCTTTTTAGTGACATCTTCCCACCACCAACGCCCTGCGCGCTCATGTTGGTTGGGCAACACCGAGCGGGTGCAGGGTTCACAGCCTATGCTGATAAACCCTTTACTGTGCAATTCGTTATAGGGCAATTCGTAGGCTTCAATGTAATCCCACACTTGAGCGGAAGTCCATTGGGCCATGGGATTGAATTTGTAAAGTGATTTTTCGGGGGTGGAAAATACGGTGTCCAGTTCCACTTCATCCAAGACTGAGCGAGTTGGATTCTGGTCGCGGCGCTGCCCGGTCACCCAAGCACCCACCGTGGAAAGCTTTCGGCGCAAAGGCGAAACCTTGCGAACACCACAACACTCGGAATGGCCGTCCTTATAAAAGCTAAACAAGCCCTTAGACCTGACTAAATTTTCCAATTCTTGCCAAGAGGGGCTTAAGATTTCCAAATTGATGTCAAATTGCTCTCGTACTTGCTCGATAAAGCGGTAGGTTTCCGGGTGCAATCGCCCCGTGTCCAAACAGAAAACATTAATTCCTGGTTTCAGTCTGGATGCAAGGTGGACTACCGCCACATCTTCCGCCCCGCTGAAGGAAACGGCAAGGTTGTTGTTGAAATAATCCAAAGCCGCACTGAGGATGGCTCTCGGGTTGTGCCCGGCGAGTTCAGCTTTAAGGGTATCTAGGTCAAATAATGGGTTGCTCATGTCGTCCAGAGACTATGTGGAAAGTTGCGACTTTAGCCGAAATATATGGAACTGGCAAATATTACAGAATTCTCATTTTGGCTTAAAACCCCGCCATTCCGGCAAGGATGCCGGAATCTAGGCCATGGATGGTAACTTGTCGCTGGCACAAACGCTTGAATTAGGCAATTAAGTAAGCCAAAGCTCAGCAATACCAACCATCACCCGGAACGGTGAACCCTCAAGCGCTTGATTTGGTTGCGTCGTGGCTTGAAACGATTGGCCTATTTCGACTGCCCCAGCGTGTAAGGCCAGAAAATTTCTTCCGGCAGTTTTTCGGATTTGCCGGTCAGCTCGACACCGCCGGTTTCGTGAAGAATCGCATAGATTTTCGCAACGGCTGACCGCTCATCAGCCCCCCAATGATTCACTAAGCCAGCACAGTATTCCTTACGCAAGACGGCTTGTTGTTTCGGGTCCTTTTCTTGGGTCAAGGGGACAATTTTGCTCCAAGCCGTATCATTGCTGCACAGTAGTGTGCGAGCTTCGGCGGATGCCTTCAGGAAAGCATCCAGTGCGGGACCGTTGGCGGTGGCCCATGACTGCTTGAACACCAAGCCGAGGTTAGGCACGGGTTGACTGATACCCAACCCCTTCAACACGTCGCGACCGTCCAATACGCGCATATACCCTTCGGCTTGCTGTTTCGCGGCATAATGCCAGAAATTCAATAATGCATCCAATTTGCCATCGCCTAGTTGTTGATTGAGCAGTGGCGGGGCTGCAAACACAGGTTCGGCTGCTTTTTCCAAATCAAGCCCGGCTGCTTTTTTCGCATACGCTTTCAACAAAACCCAATTTTTATCCAGTGGGCCACCGACCACGCCAATCTTTTTGCCTTTAAGATCGGCCACCGTGCGGATTGTCGTGTTGGCAGGTGCCATCAACGCACCGGCTTGAGTGGAGTAGGGAATGAAACGATAATCTGCACCGGTTTGGTCTTGGTTGGCAACCCAAATCCAATCGGTGGCAATCAGGTTCAGGCTGTCGGCTTTCAGACCAATCTTGCCGGCATCCGGCCCGGCCAGTTTCTGCACCTCCAGCGTTAGCCCGTATTTTTTGTCCAATCCTTCATTGTGGATGGCTTCCAATTCCCAATTCACCGTACCGAAGGCCAGTACGCCGATTTTTATCGAGCCAGCGGCAGGCGCAGCGGAGGTGATGAGTGGAAAAATGCTTATAACAGCGACGATAAACAGTCGGAACATGGGTTTCCTCCAGTGATAGGGTCAGATGAGATAACTGATGTTACGCAATAACCAAGGGTTGGAGCGTGACATCGGGTAGATAAATCAAAAACCGCTATTCTACCGGATAGACTAGCGGTTCACCTATAAATCGGATTGTTTTCAAACTTGATCGGGTTTCATGCGATTCCTGACATTACAAGCTTGGGTTAAAACTTTGGTTGCACAGAATTTAACGTGTATTGAGTTTTTGAACTCGC
Source organism: uncultured Methylococcaceae bacterium (assembly GCA_903911305.1). Classification (GTDB taxonomy): domain Bacteria; phylum Pseudomonadota; class Gammaproteobacteria; order Methylococcales; family Methylococcaceae; genus Methylumidiphilus. Next base: position 4,855 of record CAIWDB010000324.1, read on the forward strand.
GGTTCCGATAGCCTGCCAAACGCCAAAGTGAGTCTCGCTGTTGGCGTTGTCCACTGATTTCCAAGGTTCGTCGTAGGCATCAAACAAGATGACTTTGATCGTGTTGTTGACCGCCCACGTATTGATCGCTTCACAGTGCCATTGGGCATTTTGAACTGAGGCAATCGAAGCATCGGGTTGATTGGTTTGTGTGCCTTGAGTGGGCCAGCCGGTTTCACCAATGCGTATTTCCGTGGCGAGGTGTTGGTTAGAGAATGCGGTTCGCAAGGCTTTCAGCATATCGTCCATGCGTTGGGTGACCGCTTGGTTAAACACTGCCTGAGTGGGGTTTGGCCCTATCTGACCGGCAATGCTTGAGTCAAAATAAGCATACATATTCGCGTAAACCAAGCCTTCACAAGCATTCAACAATTTCAACAAGGCTTGTTGCATCGTCGCATATCCAGAACTTGTATTATCCACACCGCCCAACACATCCCAGCGCTGGCGGGTGGTGATCGGCAATGTGGATGAAGTGAAACCCGCCGCATCGCGTTTGGTTTTGGCGTATGCGATCAAATCAATGATGGCTTGGGTTGAGTTTGGACCCCACAGGCACTCATTGCCAACAATAATTTCCACGACATTCCCATACTGAGTGGCCTGTCCGATGGCGTAGTCAATTTCAGTTTTTGTCCAATCCACATTGATAGTGTCCGTTTCTGAATTGGCACCTTGCTGGAAACACCCCGCGGCCACCTTTAAACCTAGATTTTTGGCGACTTGGATGTTCAGCCGATTCGAATCCTGAACATTGGGAGTTCCTTGCCAAACGAAAGTGCCTTGCCCATAAGTTGCAATCAGCTTGAATTGTTGGGCAATAGGTGTCAACAACTGAGTCACCTGTTCTTGGGAATAGGTATTGAAATAAACCGGCGCTCCGTCAATCCAAGGCCCGACATAAGGCTGGAAGGCGATGCCATAAAAGCCCGAGAAATTTGTGTTGCTCATAAAACCCCTCATAACATTAGAAGTGCGTTTGATCGTTCCCCGCTCTGGCGCTCATCGTTATACACAAATGCAGGAAGCCCGTCATTTCGGCAGGGATGCCGACAAATCCGCCGGGAGCGGATTTGGACGCACGGAGTGCGGGGCGAAGCCCGAACCACAGGGATGTGGTGAGCCAATCCAGCGTCCAGGACGGCAAACTTAGGGCGACTAGATTGCCAAATGAAGCACTTGTAAAACCATCAAGTTACCGTCCCCTTCGGCTTCGCTCAGGACAGGCATGGCCTAGATACCGGCATCTATGCCGGTATGACGGCATTTTCGGCTTGGCGGGACTTGTATATAACGCTAATCGCTCCGGCGTGGGAACGGAGTTTATACCGCTCTGACGGTAAATGCCACGCAGAGCGTGAGAATTGGCGTTCCCTCGGAGACTGTGGGGGCGATCAAAAAGACGCATGGAACAATCTGATCTAGGCTTGGAAATGTGGGCATTGAGAGTTGGTGCAGGTTGCCTTTTCAATTCTTTTTCTCTCATGTGAGAAATCGATGCCATCCAAGGATTTAAGCTTTTCCAATAATTGATTTCGACTATGCACTTCAAGCCTTATATAAATTTGCTTGATGAAATCACTGGCGGTATGTTGGCTGATTTGCAAACGTTCGGCAATCTCGGTATTTGAGTACCCATAAGAGATCAACAAGCAAATTTCCTTTTGTCTGGGAGTTAGGGATTGCCTGCACATGGCTTTGACTAATTTTAGGGGCTGTGGGATATGGCGTTCTACAGTGATTCCTATCAAATTGCTTTGTTCTTGATCTACGGTAACAAGCCAATGAGAGCGAAAGACAAATTTACCCCAGTTGTTTTGCTGGATGTGAATGGTTGGCAACACGGACTTCTCGGTAAAATTGGCAACTAGATTCTTACACAGCTTTGCGATGGCGGCTGGTAAATCAGTTTTATACTGAGGCGAATCAAGGCTGATCGAAAGAATCATAGGGTTTGTTGCCAAGTGCATCAATTCTTGACCGCTTGGGCTAATGTATAGCATTTTGGCAGCTTGGGTGGCAATGATAAGCCCCTCTACTCCAGAGTTAACGATAGGGGTGCGTGTGTCACGTTTACTTTTTATCCCTAAAACCAAACATGGGATCAAACTGTTGATTAGGTTTTGGTCTTGAAGTGTAAACGGTGATTCGTTGTGACAGCGGAGCAATTGCAGAGTGCCGAGCAGACCGGCTTCAGGGTCTCGTATGGGAGTGTTCAACAGAAAACCAGGGTTAAAAGCCTGCCAGACTGCCGAATCCATGGTGGTTGAGATGGATTCCTGTCTCATCCCCATGGAACGCAAATAGGCTGAGTGGTCGATTTTAGAATGAATGCATGAATTCGGCGGAGGAAAAATTTCATCAGCCAAGTTGAAGCTTTCCATGAAAATATTGGCAATTCGGCCATTTTCATCGGCATAAAGAAAACAATTCGTGCGCGAAGAAATAAGTTCGTGCAGTGCATTCATGAGTTCCGGCATGATGATTTGCCCGCCAAGACCTAATGAACACAACTGGCGAATGTATGCGATGACCGCGGATTTTTTCATGACCTTCCATCCTAGGCGGTTAATACGCCTGTTCTAATCATTGGCCAAATTCGTTTTATCGATATTTTTGTACGGAAGTTCAGGAAATGCAAGCGTTTAGGGAAAATTTTTATCGAAAAGTAGCAAACTTCCAAAAAAGAAACGATAACCCCCCCAACTAGGGGATACCCTGCGCATTGTTTTACAAGCTAAGATCATCTCACCCATTAATGGGATGACGGTTAAAATTTTAAATATTAAGGAGATTTAAATGAATATGCTTTTACAAAAAACCTTCTTGGCAGGTGTCGCTATCACCGCAATCACTCTAGCGACAACCACATGCCATGCCCATTCGGGAGAACACCTGACTGGCTACCATCAGCAAGATGGTCAGGATCATAATGAATTTTTTGTGCCAAACAATGAGCAAACTGAGGGTAAAAATGCGGTCCGTCCTCGGGTTTTGCCTTTGGATAGCAAGCCGTTTGGGCAAAGCTACGGTGATTGGGCGGCCGATTTTGTCAGATGGTTATATTCGATTCCTGCTGCTCGAAATCCTATTTTTAATAGCGAAAATACAAATTGCACCCAACCACAGCATGGTAAAGTCTGGTTTTTGGGTACAGCTAACACCTTGGCATCTTGTGAAATTCCCAAAGGAAAAGCGGTTTTGCTACAACTTGGATCTTACGTGGACACTTACCCGTGTCCTGACCCCACTTTCGTACCTTCTGCAGGACAGACTTTAGAAGCATTTCTCACTGTGGATGCCAAGTTTTGGTTGGACACCTTAACGCCAGTGCCTAACAATCTTCGCATTGACGGCAAACTCATTATTGGTGATCCTCAAAAGCAAGAGGTAACCTCTGGACTCTTCAATCTAACGGGTGATCTGAGCCTCCTAAAATACGATGGTTGTATCACCGGCACCTCACAGCAGGCTGTAGTTGATGGTTATTGGGCCATGATAGTTGGACTTAGACCGGGATTGCATAAGTTTGAATTCATCCTGAATGGTAAAGTTAAAAATACCATGAATGTGAAAGTTGAAGACTGACTCGGTAAAGTATTTATGGGATGGGGTTTGCAAAACTCATCCCACATCTTACGAGGCTCTAATTGTAGGGCCGCAGGATGGGATGAGCTTGCAAAGCCCTTCAATCGCGAATGATACGCCTCCTGCGTCAACGCATTCTACGATGTCAAGGCCGTAAAACGCAAAAACGGCTTGCCGCGTATTGCGCCGAATGTTGTGTGCGGCAATCCTGCTGTGCAATACACTTCGCTATTACGCCATTTATATCTAAAAAGCCAACGAGAATAAGCTATGACGACCGTATCCATCTCTCCCCAAGGGCAAATAACTTTGCCAGACAATGTATTGAACATTTGGAAAAACAACACCGAACTGACTTTATGGTGTTTGGGTGATATGGTTGTTTTACGGCCTGCTCATTATGACAAGTCTGACGAGATAAATGATCTAGGTGGTTTTTTCAAAAATAATCCTATTCGATTAACGAACGAAGAACTTTGCAAGCCGGTTGACTTGAACGAGGAATAAATTGTGTTACAGCGTTTTCAATACCAAATAGTTACTTAATAATGAATATATGCAACATGTAGGAGCGGGCCACGCCCGCGATAAATAGCCTATTTTTGAAGACTTGGCCCAAACAATCGCGGGCATGGCCCGCTCCTACGGATC
>CAIWDB010000325.1 GCA_903911305.1 uncultured Methylococcaceae bacterium
ACGGTCACCGAATTAAGCAGACTTTGGCTGGTGGTGTCATAAAAACGCACACTGCCAGCATCGGTCTTGACGGGCGCTGCCACCGCCACGGCGGCCTTGCCATTGCTGATTGCAACACTATTAGGGGTCCCGAAACTGGACAATTCAATGGAACTGCTCAGGGACTTGGCAGTGGGGTCGAGGATGTCCACAGCCGAGCCACCGATGACCCAGATTTTGTCGGACGCTGCATCATAAGCGGCAATTTCCGAACCCCGGCTTGGAGAGTTCAAGGTGTGGGTATAAGACCAATAGTGGTTGAAAGTGTAACTCGCTGCCTGAGTCGAACTTGCAGCCAAGGCAAGGGCTATCCCTATTCCGATGTGAGAACTTTTCATAGCTTGCTCCGATGTCATTAAATAAGCCGGCGATGGTTGCCGGGACTAACACCTCAGTTTAACCTCGAACTATGACAGTTTATTGACGTGAATACGATGATCCTGCAAGGCAGCAAAACCGTCCTTAGGGAAGGGGTGGCAAGAAGACGAAGCCGTGAAAGACCACAAGAGGCAAGCATGAAGATAGCGCTGACAGAGTGCCCAAAGGTTGGGCAAGCCAAGGGGTCGCAATGGGTCAATGCGGTTGAATTAAGCGGTAGACAGTATAAATGAGTTTTCGTTTGGCGGCAAAGAATTGCCGCCTTACCCGTTAGCGTGTTCGGTCTTAATTCAACAGTATTGTCGCCCAGGGTAAGCGCGAAGCTCCAAAGCAGTTAACAGCGCCACAATAATATTTTGCAATTAACCGCTTCCATTTCAGCTTCGTTCCCCATATAATAAGCGGGCTGAATAAATGACCTAAAGCAGGCGCGTAGCTCAGTTGGTTAGAGCACCACCTTGACATGGTGGGGGTCGTTGGTTCGAGTCCAATCGCGCCTACCAATACCCAAAGCATCGCATAGCGGTGCTTTTTTGTTAATTATAGTTTTGAGCCTTTGACCTTAAATGCCCGTAGTCACGCTTCCCGACGGATCTAGGCGCGAATTTGACAGCGCAGTAAGCTTACGCCAAGTGGCCGAATCCATCGGTGCAGGTTTGGCACGTTCGGCTGTGGCTGGGAAAGTGGACGGACGCTTAGTCGATCTCACCTTTAACATAGAGGCTGATGCAAATGTTGCGATAATCACGCCTCGCGACCATGAAGGTGTTGAAGTCATTCGCCACTCCGCCGCCCATCTGCTGGCGCAAGCGGTCAAGTCGCTGTATCCAAGCGCCCAAGTGACCATCGGGCCAGTGGTTGAGGATGGCTTCTATTATGATTTTGCCTACGAGCGTCCGTTTACGCCCGATGATTTGCAAGCCATGGAAAAGAAGATGGAAGAGTTGGCAGCGCAGAATTTGGAAGTCAAGCGGAGTGAATTGCCTAGGGATGAGGCTGTCAGTTTTTTTCGTCGGTTGGGCGAAGACTATAAAGCCCAGATTATCGAATCAATCCCGCAAGGTGAAGTTCTATCGCTTTATTCCCAAGGTGATTTTACCGACCTGTGCCGTGGCCCACATGTCCCTGAGACAGGAAAGCTTAAAGCGTTCAAGCTGATGAAGATCGCCGGTTCCTACTGGCGTGGAGACTCCAACAATGAAATGTTGCAGCGCATTTATGGAACTGCTTGGGCAGAAAAGAAAGACTTAAAAGATTATCTGCATCGGTTGGAAGAGGCTGAAAAGCGCGACCATCGTAAAATTGCCAAAACATTGGATTTGTTCCATTTGCAGGAAGAAGCGCCGGGCATGGTATTCTGGCATCCTGCCGGTTGGACTTTATGGCAAACCGTCGAGCAATACATGCGCGAGGTGTTTCGTAATAACGGATACCAAGAAATCAAAACACCGATGATTGTGGGGCGTTCGTTGTGGGAAAAATCAGGCCATTGGGATAAATTCCAAGACCAAATGTTCACCACGGCATCGGAAGAGCGGGATTTTGCCATCAAGCCGATGAATTGCCCTTGCCATATACAGGTGTATAACCAAGGTTTGAAGAGTTACCGGGATTTGCCGCTACGTTTGGCTGAGTTCGGTTCCTGTCATCGGAATGAGTTGTCTGGTGTGTTGCACGGCATTATGAGGGTGCGAGGCTTCACCCAAGACGATGCACATATTTTTTGCACTGAGGAACAAGTTCAAGCGGAAGTGTCTGAGTTTATTGACTTGCTTCACAGGGTTTATGCCGATTTTGGTTTTGGTGAGGTATTGGTCAAATTATCCACCCGTCCGCAGAAGCGAGTTGGTTCTGACGAGGTTTGGGACAAGGCTGAAGCAGCATTGGAACAGGCATTGCACAGCAAGGGATTGGCTTATGATTTACAACCTGGAGAAGGTGCTTTTTATGGGCCGAAGATCGAATTTTCACTTAAGGATTGTTTGAATCGGGTTTGGCAATGCGGCACAATTCAGGTGGATTTTTCCATGCCAGAAAGATTGGGCGCAGTTTATGTGGCCGAAAGCGGCGCGAAGCAAACGCCAGTCATGCTGCATCGGGCAATATTGGGTTCCATGGAGCGTTTCATTGGAATTTTGATCGAACATTATGCGGGGTATTTTCCGCTTTGGCTCGCACCCACTCAGGTGGTGGTGCTGAATATTACTGATCGACAAGCTGAGTATGCCCAAAATATAGCTAATGAATTGAGTTCAAAGGGCTTGAGGGTGAAGACTGACTTGAGAAATGAGAAAATTGGCTTTAAAATCCGTGAGCATTCGATGCACCGGATGCCTTATCTTCTCATTGTCGGTGACAAGGAAGTTGATGCGCAAACGGTGACATTGCGCACACAGAACGGCAACGATCTCGGCAGTTTTACACTGTTCGATGTCGCAGAAAGGCTCGTTGATGAAGTGACGAAACGAGCCGCCAATGCATAATTCTTTTTTGGAGGAATAGGGTATCACTGCAAACGATAGAAAAGAGCCGCGTCTGAATGACGAGATCAACTGGCCGCAAGTCAGGCTGATCGGAGCGGAGGGTCAGCAGTTAGGCATAGTTTCCAGTCGCGAAGCGAAGCAAATTGCCTTTGAATCAGAATTGGATTTGGTGGAAATCTCACCCACAGCAGAACCGCCGGTTTGTCGGGTAATGGATTACGGCAAGTTTCGTTTCGAGCAGAGCAAGAAACTACAAGCGGCAAAAAAGAAGCAAAAGCTTATCCATATTAAGGAAATTAAGTTTCGGCCGGGTACCGATGAAGGCGACTACCAAATCAAGTTGCGCAATCTGATCCGGTTTTTGATGGATGGCGACAAAGCCAAAGTGACTGTACGCTTTCGTGGGCGTGAATTGTCACATCGCGAATTGGGCATGGATTTGTTAAAACGCATTGAAACCGACTTGCAAGAGCATGCCATTGTTGAACAATTTCCCAAGCTGGAAGGGAAGCAGTTAAGCATGACGCTTGCGCCGAAGAAGAAGAAATCTTAAAAATTCCTGGAGTATTAGAAAATGCCAAAGATGAAAACAAATCGCGGCGCGGCGAAAAGATTCCGCAAGACCGCATCGGGTGGTTTCAAGTGCAATTCATCGCACCGCCGCCACATTTTGACCAAGAAAAGCACCAAACGTAAGCGTCATCTGCGTAGTCCGGGCATGATTCATGCCTCGGATGTCAAGAGCGTAAACCAAATGATGCCTTACGCATAATTTGTCGAGACTTAAAGTAATCACATAGGGGATATTCCATGCCCAGAGTAAAACGTGGCGTTACCGCCCACGCTAGGCACAAAAAAATACTCAAGCTGGCCAAGGGCTATTACGGCGCCCGCAGCCGCGTGTTCAGAGTAGCCAAGCAAGCCGTCATCAAAGCAGGTCAGTACGCTTATCGTGACCGCAGACAGAGGAAGCGTCAATTCCGCGCCTTATGGATCGCCCGTATTAACGCGGCAGCGCGTGAAAGTGGCATGTCTTACAGCCGCTTCATGGATGCGCTGAAAAAGGCATCCATCGACTTGGATCGTAAAGTTTTGGCAGACATGGCCGTGTATGACAAGGAAGGCTTTGCCGAACTGGTCAAACAAGTCAAGCCAGCCTAAGTCTAATTTAGCAAGAAGGGAGGGTTCCTCTTAGAATCTTCCCTTTCACTTCATTGAAAACCAACCTCATGCAATTCTTCAGACTAGCAAGGTGAACGGTAATGGATGACATTCTGAGGCAATCCCTACAGCAATTGGCTGATGTGCAGACGCTCGTCGATCTGGGTCAGATACGGGTACACTACCTTGGAAAGAAAGGTGTGTTCACCGAGCGGATGAAAGAATTGGGCAAATTGCCACCGGATCAGCGCCGCGAAGCGGGACAGGCTGTCAATCTCGTGCGAGACCGTTTTCAAGCGACTTTAGAAGAAAAGAAACTTGAACTTGAGTCACTGGCATTGGATGCCCGTTTGGCAAGCGAGGCTGTTGATGTCACGCTACCAGGCCGCGGTCAGGGAGGGGGTGGTTTGCATCCAGTCACTTTGACCCTGCGCCGAATTGCCAAGCTGTTTGAAAATGTCGGCTTTGCCGTGGTCGAAGGCCCGGAAATAGAAGACGATTATCATAACTTTGAAGCGCTGAACATTCCCGCGTCTCATCCGGCCCGTGCCATGCACGACACCTTCTATTTTGACGAACACACCCTGTTGCGAACGCATACGTCGCCGGTTCAGGTTAGGGTGATGGAAACTGGCAAACCGCCACTACGCATCATTGCTCCCGGGCGGGTTTATCGTTGTGACTCTGATTTGACTCACACCCCGATGTTCCATCAGGTCGAAGGCTTTTTAGTTGACGAGTCAGTCAGTTTCGCCGATTTGAAAGGCATATTGTATGAGTTCCTTCGCCTGTTCTTCGAGAAAGACATACAGGTCAGATTTCGTCCTTCATATTTCCCGTTCACCGAACCATCAGCCGAAGTAGACATAGAATGTGTCATTTGTGGTGGCGTGGGTTGCCGCGTCTGCAAGCATAGTGGCTGGCTTGAAGTCATGGGCTGCGGCATGATCCATCCGCGTGTGTTTGGGTCTGTGAGCATCGACCCGGAAAGCTGGTCTGGTTTTGCTTTTGGCATGGGAGTCGAACGCTTAGCCATGCTGCGTTATGGAATCAATGACTTGCGCATGTTCTTTGAGAATGATCTCAAATTTTTGCATCAATTCAGAACATCTTAATCCACCCTATAGAATTTGAAGGTAGTCCATGCGCTTTAGCGAGGCTTGGTTAAGAGAATATGTGAATCCACCACTGACCACCGAGCAGTTGGTTGAGCAATTGACCATGGCCGGGTTGGAAGTCGACGGTGTTGAACCCGCCGCTGGACAATTCAGTGGCGTGGTAGTCGGTGAGGTCTTGGAACTATCGCCGCATCCACAAGCTGACCGTTTGCACGTATGCCGAGTCGCGGCGGGCGGGTCTGAACCTTTGACCATTGTTTGTGGTGCTACGAATGTAGTTGTGGGTATGAAAGCCCCTTTGGCGGTGGAAGGAGGAGTGTTGCCCGGCGGTATGAAAATTACCCACTCGGCATTGCGTGGCATTGAGTCTTTTGGAATGTTGTGTTCTGCCAAGGAAGTTGGCCTTGAAGAAAGCCAAGGCGGCTTGATGGTTTTGCCTAAAGACGCCCCGGTCGGTGTCGATTTGCGAGAATATCTGCAACTGAACGACGTTTCCATTGAAGTCGATCTGACCCCCAACCGTGCCGATTGTCTAAGCGTGGAAGGCATTGCCCGCGAAGTGGCTTTGCTCAACGGCATAGACTGGAATCCACAAACAGTCAATGGGAGTGAAATCACTAGCGATGATGTCTTTCCGGTTGTTGTGGATGCGCCAGAAGATTGTCCTCGGTACTTGGGGCGTTTAATCAAGAATGTGGATCGGAATTCCACTACCCCTTTATGGATGGTTGAGCGCTTGCGACGTTCCGGTTTGCGCTCCTTAGGCCCACTGGTGGATGTCACCAATTATGTTTTATTAGAACTCGGTCAGCCCTTACATGCTTTTGATGCCGCCAAGCTTCAGGGTGGCATACGAGTGCGTCATGGTATTCTAGGCGAAAAACTCAAACTGTTGAATGGACAAGAAATCAGCCTTGCCGACGACGTATTGGTGATTGCCGATGAAAAAGTTCCATTGGCCTTGGCGGGTGTAATGGGTGGGTCCGAGTCTGCGGTTGACGAATCCACAGCGGATATCTTCTTGGAATGCGCTTTCTTCGCACCCACGGCGATCATGGGAAAGGCGCGTCGGTACGGACTGACCACAGATTCCTCTCATCGTTTTGAGCGCGGTGTAGACCCACAACTCCAACATCGAGCCATTGAACGGGCAACCCAATTAATCACTGAGATCGCCGGAGGCTTGGTCGGGCCTATCGTAGAATCTGTATCTATAGCCAATTTACCCTCTCGCAAACCTATTGTATTGCGCGAATCGCGGGTCGAGAAATTACTCGGCTTAAGTATCCCCCGTACCCAGTTGACATCCTTATTGACCCGACTCGGCCTAACTGTTGAGGAGTTGCCTGATGGCTGGCGATTAACCCCACCGGGTTTCCGTTTTGATATTGCGATAGAGGCCGATCTGATTGAAGAAATCGGGCGGGTCTACGGGTATGACAACATCCCTAAGCGCAATCCGGCCTCACACATGGAACTACAAGCGGTGTCCGAAGCGACGCTAAGCGTAGAGCGTGTCAAAGACTTACTGGTAGATCGGGGCTATCAGGAGGCTATCACCTACAGCTTTGTCGAACCTTCCATGCTGGCAAAGATCGAGCCGGAATTGGAATCCATTGCCTTGAAAAACCCAATCTCCTCCGACATGGCAGTTATGCGCACGGGGCTTTGGTGTGGGTTATTGGATGCGGCATTGAAAAACCTCAACCGTCAGCAATCCCGTGTTCGTTTGTTTGAATCGGGCTTGCGCTTCACTCGCGTTGAAGGCAATATTATCCAACAAAAATCATTGGCTGGCTTGGCATTAGGTTCAGCCTGTGAGGAACAATGGGGTGAGAAGTCTCGCTCCGTCGATTTTTTCGATGTAAAAGCCGATTTGGAAGCCATACTCCGCCTTGCGTCCCATGAGGCTACGGTGAAGTTTGTCAGTGGGAAGCACCCATCCCTACACCCCGGTCAATCTGCCGAGTTAATTCTGGAAGGTGAGCGATTAGGATGGTTGGGGATGTTGCATCCTAAAGTCGAAAGGGAACTGGGTTTTGAAACTCGAGTGTTTTTGTTTGAACTGGATCAAGACAAGCTGCTAAAGCGCACCTTACCTGCATTCAAACCCTTGTCTAAATTCCCGCAGGTAAGGCGCGATATCGCTATTGTTGTTGAAGAACGAGTGACTGCTGTTTCTTTGACCCAATGTGTCGAGAGTCTTTCACCATTAATTCGCCAAGTATTGGTATTTGATGTTTACCAAGGTACTGGCATTGAAGGTGGCAAAAAAAGTGTCGCTCTTGGATTGATCTTCCAAGACGATGAGGAAACCCTGACCGATGTGAAAGTTGACGGGGTAATCGCCGAAGTGCTGGCGCGGTTGGCACAAGAATTTAACGCAAAGTTGAGGGATTGAAGATGGCCTTAACCAAAGCAGAATTGGTGGAATCACTGCTGGTAGAAACTGAATTGAACAAGCGAGATGCAAAAGAGCTTGTTGATCAATTTTTTGAAGAAGTCAAGTCGGCGCTGGAAGCTGGTCGTGCCGTAAAATTGTCGGGGTTTGGCAATTTTGATTTACGAGATAAAAAACAAAGACCTGGGCGAAATCCGAAAACCGGAGAAGAAATCCCCATTACCGCTAGGCGCGTGGTGACTTTCAAGCCGGGGCAGAAACTCAAATCCAAAGTCGAGGATTTTTCGGAATCTCAGCAGTCATAGGTCGCTGCTTCCAAAGCCAGACAGACCCTAACGGTCACTTTAAGACGTGACCTTCCAATTCGCTTTGGAAGGTCACGTCGTGCTTGGACAAGCCTCAATGGAAGCCTCCCATTTTCAAGTGTGGCTTGCGTAACATCAGTTGGTAATCAACACTAGATGTCCCAATTCCTATCATCAAGCATTCCCTTTTGCCTAGCTGCTATACTGAATACCCTTTCCTAGGTTATCATCCACTGTAATAAATTCTTCTCCGAATTTACCATGTTGAAAGGCTTGGCGGTGACATTCAGTCAATTGCCAATAATTGATCAAATTTTCAAGAGGGTAGTCATCATGAAAGAGTTTTCGATTCAAGAGGCTTTGTTGGCAGGCTGGACTGCCTTTAAAGGTCGTGCCGGTTTCTTCATCGTTTTATTGTTACTTACGGGAGTTCTGACGGTTGCGCCACAATTTGCCATTCAACCCATTCAAAATATTTGGTTGGCATTGATTCTGGGGCTTATCTTACTGATATTCCAATATTTTATATACGCAGGTTTGTTAAAGATTATTTTGGCCGTCAATGATGGCAAGGAGGCTCGCATTGGCGATTTGTTTTCAGGGGGTGATGTCTTCGTACCCTACTTGTTGGGGGCGATACTGGTTGGCTTGATTGTGGTGGCAGGTATTTTTCTGTTGGTTGTGCCTGGGGTTATTGCTTCGGTCATGTTCCTGTTTTATGCCTTCTTCATCATTGATAAAAATATCGGTCCAGTGGAAGCCCTTAAAGCCAGTGCTGCCCTCACCAAAGAAGTGCGATGGAAATTGTTTGGATTTATGCTGGTATTAGGTCTATTAAACATTGTGGGTGCATTACTTTTAGGTCTGGGTTTGTTCGTGACCATTCCAGTATCCGCGCTGGCTTTAGCCTTTGCTTATCGTAAGCTTTTGCCGCAATCCCAATTCATATAAGGCTAAAGTCACATGATACGAGCAGGCATTGTCGGCGGTACTGGCTATACAGGGGTTGAACTCCTACGGATACTCGCAAACCACCCTGAAGCCCATATTCACACCGTCACTTCCCGCGCTGACGCGGGCAAGCGGGTCGATGAGATGTACCCCAATCTCCGTGGTTTTGTCAATACGGTGTTTGACGAACCCTCAGTTAAGTCAATAAGTGCCTGTGACGTGGTATTTTTTGCCACGCCCAATGGCACAGCCATGCGCATGGCAGAGGCTTTGCTAGAGCAAGGCGTTAAGATTATTGATTTGGCCGCCGACTTCCGTTTGTCCGACCCTACCATTTGGGAGCGTTGGTATGGCGAACCCCATGTGTGTCCTGATCTGTTGCGCGAGGCGGTTTATGGGCTGCCAGAAGTCAACCGTGACCGCATACGCACGGCGAGGTTAGTCGCCAATCCGGGGTGTTATCCCACGGCGGTGCAACTGGGCTTGTTGCCTTTGGTTGAACAACAGTTGATCCAAATGGATGGTATCATCGCCGATGCGAAATCCGGTGTCAGCGGGGCGGGTCGCAAGGCGGAGATTCCCATGCTGATGAGTGAAACGGGCGAAAGTTTCAAAGCTTACGGTGTAAAAGGCCACCGTCATTTGCCCGAAATCCGGCAAGGTTTGGAGCAAGCCAGCGGGGAGCCAGTTGGCCTGACGTTTGTCGCGCATTTACTACCGATGATACGCGGCATTCATGCGACGATGTATGCAAAACTGCATGGCCATCAAGCTGTCGATTTGCAGAACCTATTTGAAGCCCATTACCGCAATGAGCCGTTTGTCGATGTGCTGCCTGCCGGATCTCACCCTGACACCCGCAACGTCAGGGGTTCAAACCGTTGTCAAATTGCCGTTCACCGCCCACAAGACGGTGACACCGTCGTGGTTCTATCGGTCATAGACAATTTGGTCAAAGGCGCTGCAGGGCAAGCCGTGCAGAATATGAATTTGATGTTCGGTTTGGAAGAAACCTCGGGTCTTAGGTCGGTAGCCTTGTACCCTTAATAGTCTGCATTTTCATCCGCTAAGTGCATTCCTGAAGGAAACGGACAACAATATCCTTTTATTATATTAACAAATTTTGGATGGTCGGTGGCTGATAGGTGTATGAAAATATTCCGTAGCGGTTCCCGCTGTCCGCCTGACTTGTGTGAATTACCCCATGGCTGACCCGCTGTTAATCGCGAAATCAAATCAAGAAATCCATCTTTTACCCGCACTCGGCAATCGCCACGGTCTTGTCACTGGCGCTACGGGAACCGGCAAAACGGTTACTTTGCAACGGATTGCCGAGGCGTTTTGTGGCATCGGAGTGCCGGTGTTTATGGCAGATGTCAAAGGCGATTTGTCTGGCTTGGCCAATGAAGGGGCATTGTCGGGTAAGGTTAAAGATCGCATTGAACAACTTGCCACTCAGTTGGATATTCAAAAATGTCCGGTCGCGTTTTGGGATGTATACGGAAAGTCAGGGCATCCGGTGCGCACCTCCGTCTCGGACATGGGTCCGCTGCTGTTTGGAAGACTGTTGGATTTGAACGATACTCAGCAAGGTGTATTGTCTCTGGTGTTCAAGGTTGCCGACGATCAAGGGTTGCTATTGTTGGACTTGAAAGACTTAAGAGCGGTCCTGCAATATGTTGGCGAAAACGCCAAACAGTTCCAGACGCAATACGGCAATGTTTCCGCTGCCTCGGTGGGTGCAATCCAGCGCGGATTGCTTGAACTCGAACAACAGGGTGCGGAGCAATTCTTTGGGGAACCGGCGCTGGATATTAACGACTTGATACAGACCGATCATGGGCGCGGGATAGTGAACATCCTCGCCGCCGAGCAACTGATGAATTCGCCCAAACTCTATTCGACATTTTTGTTGTGGATGCTGTCTGAACTGTTTGAGCAATTGCCCGAGGTGGGAGACCTTGACAAGCCAAAGCTAGTGTTCTTTTTTGATGAAGCTCATCTGCTGTTCAATGATGCGCCGAAAGCGTTATTGGAGAAAATTGAACAGGTGGTCCGGTTGATTCGCTCCAAAGGTGTTGGTGTGTATTTTGTGACGCAGAACCCGCTTGATGTGCCGGACACGGTGTTAGGCCAGTTGGGCAACCGGGTGCAACATGCTTTGCGGGCGTTCACGCCGCGTGATCAAAAGGCCGTCAAAACTGCCGCAACCACCATGCGCCCTAACCCAAGCTTGGACATTGAGCAGGCTATTACTGAACTTGCCGTTGGCGAAGCCTTGGTTTCGTTCTTGGATGAGGAGGGTAGGCCAAGCATAACGGAAAGGGCATTTGTGATTCCGCCAGGAAGTCAGATTGGACCCATCAGCCTTGAAGAGCGCAAATCGATCATCAAAGCTTCAACGATTTTTGGACATTATGAAAATGCCGTTGATCGTGAATCAGCCTATGAAATGCTGGCTAAACGCGCACCGATAGAGCAAGCCGTTGCCGGTGAAAGTCCGAATGCCAGCAAGCCAGCGGGAAATGATGAAGATTTCGGCTCCATGGTGTTTGGCACATTGAAGGATTATTTGCTAGGCAGCACCGGGCCGCGAGGAGGGCGTAAGGAAGGATTGTTGGAATCTCTGGCGAAAAGCGAGATGAAGAAAATTATCCGAGGCGCACTCGGTGGACGGAAACGTTAAGCCTTGGAGTTCATTAAAATGTAGGGGCGGCTTTAGCCGCCCATGGCGAATGAATTCGCCTCTACAAATTAAAGGCAAATTTAATTATTAAAGAGCCGCAATATCGTTAAGGATTTGCTGTGCGTGGTTATCAGGTACGACATCCGGGTAATACAGGACGACTTTGCCAGTCGAATCCAACACCCAAGTGACGCGCAGGTGACGAGGGCCAGACGGGCGCAGGATGCCTAATTCGGTGCCTAAGGCGGCATCTTTGTCGGTGACGAGTTCAAAAGCCAGCGAGAACTTTTCACAAAATGCCGCATGGGAGTCGGCATCGTCAACACTCACGCCCAGAATCCGAATCTTGCCAGCATCGAAGGTGGGTTTCAGCTTTTGAAATTCATTGGCTTCTATGGTGCAACCGGGCGTATCGTCCTTGGGGTAGAAATACAGGACGGTATATGCGCTGCCGTCCAGACTGACCGGGCCTTTGGAGGTAGTCAGTTTTGCAATGGGGAATACATCGCCGATTTTTATCATGTACTTTTCTCCTGAAAATAAAACGTGGACTGGTTAAATCATTACGAAACGGAAAACTGGATTTTTCAGAACCGCTAAGTGGTGGAATCATTCTTCATGAGTTTGCCCATATTATCAAGCCCACGCAAATCAAGGGATAGCCTATGCATTATTTTCTAGCATACAGGCTTTGACGCTCCAATCCTTACGCTATTGTGTGACAACAATTATTATTCGATTTCCAAGCGCACCTTGGCAATTTTTCGTTTGCCGACTTGAGCGATGTGCGTCCCGCCCGCTGGGATGGTCAGCTTTTGATCGGAGATTTTTTCGCCGTCTAATTTCACACCGCCTTGTTGAATCATCCGGTTGGATTCCGAGGTGCTAGCAGTCAATTGCAAATCTTTGAGCAAAGTTGCAATGGGGTAACCGCTTGCCGGGGCTGTCAACACAATCTCTTCCAAGTCTTCCGGGATCAATCCTTGTTTGAATCGGGCTTCAAAATTGTCCAAGGCAAGCTTTGCCGCCGCCGCACCGTGGAAGCGCTGGACGATTTCTTGACCGAAACGCACTTTCACATTTCTTGGATTGGCTCCCTCATTACATTCATTTTTCCATTGGGCGATTTCGCTCATGGGCGTGAAGCTCAATAGCTCCAAATAGCGCCACATCAAATCGTCGGAGATGGACATGATTTTGCCGAACATTTCGTCGATAGGGTCGGCGATACCAATGTAATTTCCCAAGGATTTGGACATTTTCTGCACCCCGTCCAAGCCTTCCAGCAAGGGCATGGTCAGCACGACTTGGGGCTTTTGCCCGTAAACTTCCTGCAATTGCCTGCCTACCAGCAAATTGAATTTTTGATCCGTCCCGCCCAATTCCATGTCGGCCTTCAGTTCGACGGAATCATAGCCTTGGATCAGCGGATAGAGGAATTCATGAATGGCGATGGGTTGGCCGTTTTTGTAACGTGTGTTGAAATCTTCCCGTTCTAACATCCGCGCCACGGTGTGTTTGGCGGCCAATTGGATCATGTTGGCAGGGGTCATGGCATTCATCCACGACGAATTGAAGCGAATTAGGGTTTTGTCAGGGTCGAGGATTTTGAATATTTGTTGCTCGTAGGTCTTGCCGTTTTCAATCACTTCTTCACGGGACAAGGGTTTGCGGGTGACATTCTTTCCAGTGGGGTCGCCAATCATGCCGGTGAAGTCGCCGATTAGGAAAATGGCCTCGTGGCCTAAGTCTTGAAGTTGTTTCAGTTTGTTCAGCAAGACGGTATGGCCTAGGTGCAGGTCGGGTGCGGTGGGGTCAAACCCGGCTTTGATCCGCAATGGACGGCCTTCATTCAGTTTCTTTTCCAATTCTTCCTCGCGCAGGATTTCCTCCGCGCCGCGCCGAATCAGCGCCAGTGAGTCTTGTAATGACATCGGTGTTCTCTATTTCCTATGGATGGGGTTTTGGTCAAACGTGAAATTTTAATGCACTTAGTAGGTCATTGCGCCAGTTTTTTGCGGATAGCCTCAATCCGTCTACGATTGACCCCGAAATCCCAATAACCGACACGGGAAGCAGAACGCACTTGGATCAAATGATTTTCCGGGTCCAGTTGAAACACGAGGTCGTCCACGAAATGAAATAGTTTGGAGGTGGCTTGTGCGCGAATGAGTGTGCCGGTATCTTCTACGATGCTCACTCCCGGTTCGGCGAGCAATGCTTTTTTTAATTTATCCTTTGCCACGGCGGGTGAGCCGTCAACTCGGTAGGGTAGGGCATGGTGGTCGTCATCAGTCAATGGATTGCTCGATACGCAGTTGGGCGAAGCCGGACAGCCTTCGATGGGTTTGGTTGCTTCACCGCATGTGGTTGTCGTTGAGGCAAGCGTGATTGCAGCGAGTAAGGCTTGAAAGGCGAATTTCAGTCTGTTTTTGTGCATGGTTAGATAAAGTTTGTTAATGCTGAGTCAGGTTTTGATGGGTTTGATAATGGGACAGATAATCCGCAAATTCGCCCTTCGGCATAGGCCGCGCATAATAAAACCCTTGAGCCGCGTCGCACTTCATATCTTGTAACTTCAGTGCTATGTCTTGGCTCTCAACGCCTTCGGCAATAGTTTTAATGGAGAGGCTCTTGGCAATTTGGATGATTGCTTGGACGATGGCGGTATCCCCTTCGTCAGTGGTTATGTCAAGCACAAATGACTTGTCAATTTTGATCCTGTCTACATTAAATCGTTTTAAATAGGATAGGCTGGAATAACCTGTGCCAAAATCATCAATGGCCAGTTTTACCCCTAGCAATTTTAAATCCCTTACCTTGGTTAAAGTGCTTTCCGTTTCCCGGATGAGTATCGATTCAGTCAGTTCAAGCTCAAGGCAGGCAGGATCTAGCCCGGTTTTGTCTAAGGCCATTTTGATGATTGCGGGTAAATCACCGCGTTTAAATTGTACAGCGGATAGGTTGACACCCAACAAGCATTGGGGCAATCCTGCGTTTTGCCATTCCATCGCTTGTCGACAAGCCTCCTGCAATACCCATGCACCAATGGGAATGATTAGACCGCTCTCTTCGGAGACGGTAATGAAGCGGTTGGGCGGGATCAAGCCGAGTTCCGGGTCATGCCACCTCAGCAGTGCTTCTGCCCCAATCAGTTTGCCAGTGGTCAAATCAATTTGCGGTTGATAATATAGAACAAAATCTTGATTTTCTAGCGCCCGACGCAAACCGTTGCGCAGATATAGATATTCAAAGGCATTGGTGTTGATGGATTCGTCAAAAAACAAATAGGTGTTACGTCCCGCATCTTTGGCACGGTACATGGCCAAATCGGCGTTTTTCAGCAAGGTCTCAAAGTCGGTGCCGTCATTAGGAAATACCGCGATGCCTATGGAAACCGAGGAAGAAATTTCTTGGTTTTCGACATTATAGGGTCGTGCCATGAGTTCAAGCAGTTTTTCTGAGACTTTGATGATCTCGTCGCTATCGTGGTAATCAAGCAGAATGCCTAAAAACTCGTCTCCAATTAGGCGGCAGATCATATCCAACTCCCGCATGGTTTCGCGTAAGCGTGTCGCAACCTCTGCTAAAATGTGATCCCCGACAGGATGCCCCAGGGAGTCATTGATTGACTTGAAGTTATCCATGCCAATAACGAAAACTGCGAATTTGGAATGGCTGCGTTGGGGGTGGGATATGGCTTGGTAGATTTGGTCATTGGCAAACTGTCGATTGGGCAAGCCGGTCAGGGAGTCATGGTAACTGAGAAACTCTATCTTTTGTTGTGCCGCTTTCCTTTCGCTCATATCGGAGAAAAAGGCCACGTAATGGGATGCTTCGCCCTTTGAGTTTCTGACCGTTGTGATACTGAGCCACTCAGGGTAGATTTCCCCATTCTTCCTGCGGTTCCAGATTTCACCTTGCCAGCATCCTTTTTCCTCTAAATTTCTCCAAAAGTCTGCGAAGAATTGATAATCGTGCAGTCCTGAGTTAAGCAAGCTGGGGTTTTTCCCCACCACTTCTTCAAAGCCATAGCCAGTAATGTGGGTAAATGCAGGATTGACTGAGAGTATGTTAACCGAGGCATCGGTGACGATGATGGCTTCGGTGCTACTGTCGAATACCTTTGCGGAAAGCTGCAATTGCTCCTCTGCCAACTTTCTTTCGGTGATGTCGGTTTGATGGGTGATCCATAACTTGCCATGTTCTGGATGGTGGAAGGTGGAAACCGATGCGCTGGTCCAGAAAATCGTTCCGTCGCTTTTTAAGTTGGCAAGTTCCCCACACCATGTACCCTCAGTTTCAAGGGATTGCATGATGGTCGCAGCCACAGCTAACGCGGAGTTTTCCATGGGCGCATTGAGGATGGATACATGTTGACCTTCCAATTCCCCAGCGGCATAGCCGAACATTTCATGGAACCTCTGGTTGGCATACTGGATCAATCCGTCCGATGCCTTGACTAGATTGACCCCATCGGCGGCACTTTCTGTGATTTGACCAAGCAGTAGCAATTTGTCTTCATGCATTTTGCGCTCGGTGATGTCTTGGTTGGCACCGAATAGCTTGACTGTATTCCCTGCATCATCCTTTATGACACCTACATTCACAACGATATGGCGAATAACCCCATCCCTACGCTGTATGCGGCTAAAAAAATGGCGATTGTAGTGAATGTCCTGTGTTGCCATTGCATTCTTAATTTCCCATTCCACAGTCGGCGATTCTTCGGGAGGCACCAATTCTTCGGCAAACTGTTGGGCTGACATTTGGTAGCCGCCTTCGCGTTCTACGTGGGTTCCATGCAGGGCGTAATAACGATCATTGAAAGTAAACATCCCGCTGTTTATGTTGTATTCCCAAGTCGCTAATTTGGCAAGATCAATGGCTTGGTTTAATCGGAGGGTATTTTCTTTTAAGGCAGAAGTTGCCTTGTGCCTTTGTTCTTCCCTGTCGAAATTATCGAGTGCGAAGGCGATGTCCCCAGAAATTTCAAGCAGCAAATCGACAACATCTTTTTCGAATACATGAGGTAGGTCTGAATACAGAGTTACCACATAGCGTGGTTTTCCGCCCCGGTTTATTGGAAAAACGGCGGAAGCCCGCCAGTCAAATTTTCTCGCCTTTTCGTGCCATGGGCTTACGGAAGGATCGTTGATGAAATCTTGGCAAAGGTAGGCCCGATTTTCCCTAAAAGCAGTGCCAGTAGGGCCTTGTCCCTCGGGAATGTCGGAGCGGGAAGAAATCAGGATGCCATTGAGATATTCACAGCCCATGCCTTGGCTGGCGATGGGAATGATGAGTTGGGTGTGTGGGTCATGCTCGCCAACCCAAGCCATCTTCATTCCACCATACTCCACTGCAATGCGGCATACGGTTTGGAAAAGTTCTGGCTCCGACTCAATGCGAACAACCGCTTGGTTGATGTGGTTGAGGGCATGATTGATTTGAGCATAGCGATGGGCGCGTTCATCCGCGAGTCTGCGTCGCTCATTTAAAAGATTAAAGCCGGCAAGCAACTGGCCAACTTCGTCTTGAGTGTTTACGGCAAATGCCTCAAAAGCTTGGGTATCCGCTGACATGGCAGTAATGCGTTTCGCGGCGTTGCTCAAAGGGGCTAGGGACTTTTTCAATGCCAACCAAATCATCAAGGCCAGTCCCAACGATAAGATGGCCGAGAGGGAATAGATGTTTGATTTCATCGAACGAATAGGTGCGTAAAGTTCGTTCGTAGGCACACTCACTTGCACTAACCAACCCAAATTCTGGATGATCTTTCCGGTTGTCAACGCTTCAACGCCTCGGATATTAGCTACTATGCCGTTGCCTTCAGTGGTTGGCAGGGGTTGGTCAAGCGGTGGGTTGGCAAGGTTTGTCGAAATGGGGGATAACGTTTTTGGTGTGTCAACGGAAGAAGATAACGTCAAGCCAGATTCAGGTGATGACACGGTGACCCATCCTGTCTTGCTGATCTTAGTTCTCTCGATCTCACCGAGCATGGATGTTTCAGACGGGTTTGAAAAACCTACCAAGGCTGCAATGATTTGTTGCCCATGCCCTAGAATCGGGACGGCAAAGCCGATGCTAGGTTTACCATCCTCATGGTTGAGGGCGGTTATCCACGTTGCGAATTCTGATTTTTCGACGACCCTCTTAAAAATTTCATCATTCTGATCAGGATGAATTAAGTGGGTGTGTGATTCGATGTATTTTGCGGATGTTTTGCCGTCTGTGGAAATGACGAAAATCCCATTTTGAAATAGCCTTCCCAAGTAGCTGTGTGAGTTCAGTAGCTGCGTGAGTTGGGCAGGTTCGGCTAGCAATTGCGGGGTAATTTCCTTTGCGACCATGGAAAGCAAAGAATGTCGCAGCCGAACCCGAAATTCAATGTCTTGGGCAATAAGCCTTGCGGTGGAAGATTGCTCAATCGCAAGCAACTCTGTCATGTGCTGTTGCAATTGCCGGGTGGTGTAAGAGACAATCGACCAGCCAAAAACAAAGACTAAACTGAGGACAATCAGTATTAACTTTGCAGTGATACTTATGCAGTAAAATTTCAAGGACATTATTATTTTTATGGCTAGAAACTACGCACAACAACCTATCCTTCTTTCTTTACAGTCCAAAGCTAAGGTCACCACACGCTGGTAGGCTTGTCCGTCCTTCTTCTAACAAGGCAAAATGGTGTTAAACTGAAAAACCCCTTCACTGTGTTAGGGTATCAAAAAATTCTGCGATGTCTATTATCGTCTGATATGTCCTGTCTGCATAGTGTTTAATGCAAACTAATGTCTAGCCAACCTTTTTCGAGACCTGAATCCACTCGCGCGTCTGTGGTTGGAATAGAAGCTCCCTTCAGATTTAAATGAAGAAAGGGTGATTCTAGAAAAGATGGATTTTTTGAAATAGGTCAGAATTATCCCGTTGTACATGGTAGTACCCCTCAAGTGATAAAAACCAAAGATGCATACAGGTCAGTGCAGAACTTGTACCAGTTTTCTTTGATAAGGATAAAATGACTGTCCGCTTTCTGTATAAATTCTCCAATACATTAAAATGAAGGAATAAATTAGGCAAAAGGAGTGGATGATGTATTGATCATGATTGATTTGCCATCGCCTGATATGCACCAATTTAATCCACAATCCACATAAAACTGGGCAAGATGGTTTAGTTTGACTCAATTTCATTTAACCAAGCCAAGACGGCTTGTATATCAATTTTTCCCGTGACTAAAAGAGGAATATGGTCCATTACATGAATGGCTCGGGGAAGATGTATTTCACTGTAGCCTTCCTTGCGAGCGTGTTCGATCAACTCGGTGCGTTCGGCGTTAGTCCGGTCGGTGATCAGTAAAATTCTCTCACCTTTTTGTGGATCAGGCAGGCTTGCCGCCATGTGTAGGTTATCTGGCCATAGTTTGGCGACCATCTCTTCCACCGCCGTCAGCGAAACCATTTCCCCCCCAATTTTGGCGAACCGTTTTACCCGCCCGCGAATGAACACATAGCCTTCAACATCGACGGATACCAAATCGCCAGTGTCATGCCATCCCGTGCCAAAGATTGACCTAGGAGGAATAAGCTTGCCGGGTTCGCTGGCATGCAGATAACCCAACATCACGTTCGCACCTGCCACATGCAATTTGCCGCCTTCTGGAATGCCTTCAACTCGCTCCAATTGATGGCGAACGCCAGGCAGCAGTCGCCCGACCGAACCGGCACGGCTATGCATGGGCGTGTTGGCTGCAAGGGCAGGGCTAGTTTCGGTGACGCCATAACCTTCCAAAATGCGAATGCCAAATTTATCCGACCACACCCGTCGGGTTTCCGGCATCAGCTTTTCCGCACCGGCAAACACTAAGCGAACACTATAAAAGTCATAAGGATGGGCGTGTTTTGCGTAGCCGGCTAAGAATGTGTTGGTGGCGAATAGGATGGTGGCGTTAATGTCATAGGCTAATTCAGGTATGACCCGGTAATGCAAAGGCGAAGGATAGAGGAATCCAAACATACCTGAGAATAAGGGTGTCAGGGTTCCCGCAGTCAGGCCAAACGAGTGAAATAAGGGCAGCACGTTGAGCAAGCGGTCATGTGCATTAAAATCAATTTTGGCTGAAAGTTGTTGGCAATTTGCCAGTATATTGACATGGCTTAGCACTACGCCTTTGGGTTTGCCTTCGGAGCCAGAGGTGAACAGGATGACGGCAGGACCTTCCGCATCAACGGAAGGTATCGTTGGTCGGTAAATGCCTAAGCTGCCTAGCAGTGCCACAGCCTTGTCCATCACCGACAAAGAGGCAGCCACATCTTCAAGGAAAACCACTCGCAACTGGCTTTGCAACTGAGCCAATTCCTTTTCCAGTTTTCCCATTTCGATAAAGCGCCTCGCGGTGATAACGGTCTTGATTTCGGCACAGGCACAGGCCGAAAGCAAATTACTGATACCAGCCGTGTAGTTGAGCATGGCGGGAATCCTGCCACGGCTGCTTAGCCCGAAAAGAACCGCCACCGTGGTGATGGTGCTGGGTAAAAGCAAGCCTACGGCCTCTTTTTCTGAGGTCATTTCGGCAAGCTTCCCTCCCAATGCCATGATGCGGGTGATCAGCGAATGATAGGTGACGGGCATACGCTGCATGTCTTCCAGTATCAATCTGCGGTTGCCGTGAATTTTGCGGGCATCCAGCAATGCTTGAAACAAGGTGCGCTTATAGTTGCCGGTGGAAAACACCATGTCAGTCATCAAATCTTCCATCATAGCCCCGAGTTTCATTCGGCGCTCGTCGCCTGTCACCTCTGGCGGCACTTCCAAACGAACCGGCGGTAAGATATTGAGTGTGATGTTTGGGAACCAGCGTAAGCGCACGATTCCCCGTAGGCGTGAAAATGGGGTGTATTGTGAGCCATCAATGCGAACTGGCAAAAGCGGCGAGTCGGACTTGTCGGCAATCAGTCCGGCCCCATCATAGATTTTCATCAATGCCCCTGTGACCGTGATGCGACCCTCGGGGAAGAGTACCACACGCCGATTTTCCTTCAATTGATGAGTTAATGTTTTGACCGACATAGGGTTGCCGGTGTCAACCGGCAACACTCGGCAAAACCGCATGGCAGGCTTGGCCCAAAATTTCTTGGCGATATGGGTATTAATGGCGAATGTCACATCATCCGGTAAAAAAGCCCACAAAAGAATTGGATCAAGGAATGATGCATGATTGGCGACGATCAATGCACGCCCCTCGACCCGTTCCAAATGTTCGCCCCCGACAAGTTTGACGCGATACAAAAGCGATAGAATGAAACGCACGAACTTTCTAAACATACGACATCTCCGGGCAGTTAGTGTAGCCAACTAGCCCGGTTGGCTTCACAAAAGCTGAACAAAACGCAACGGTTATTTTTTGGGTTCTAAGGGTTGTGCTTCTGACGTGCCTTCCTTGGCGGGTTGCTCAGGTGGAACTTTTGGATCGGAAATATTGATCCCGCGCTGTGCCAGAGCTTGGACAATTTGAGCGGCATTAGGGTTGCCCTGATTGGCCAATTGTTTAGTGCCGCTCGCCAACGCCGATAAAGATGCCCTTATTTTATTGGCTGTTTGTACCTGTGGCTCTTGGTTGTTATAGGCGTTGTCCAAAGCAGTGTGAGCTTTTATGGTTTGAAAAAGTTGGAATGAAAACCAAATCACGAGTGCCAAAGTAACCAGTATCTGGGGGATAAGGCTTTTGTCTTCGGATGTAGTCGTTCGGTTGGAAGGGTTTTCAAAGCGAATATTGGCTTGCATGAGGTACTATCTCCTTAGTTTACTTTGTTTTGGCACCCGCAGCTTGCGGGGCAGCTTGGGTCGGCGTAGGGGTGACTTTGATGCCTAAATTGCCGAGCATTTGTTCGATCTGTTTGTCGGCTGGTTTGTCACCCTGAGCGACCGTGAAACTTGCAAGCGTTTTAAGCAAATCACGGTTAAGCCCCTCTAATTGCGCAGCCTGCTGAATCAGTGCTTGGCGTTCGCTGACTTCAGTTTGCCGATTGGAATTGGTTTGATAGAGCCAAATGTGTGCAATGACGAGGATCATTAGAATGCCTGCCAAGCAGGTCGATAACCAAAATTGTGTACGGTATTCCATAGCGTTTCTCAACAAAAATGAACAATTTTAAGATAGGATGGCATAAAGGGGCAAAGCAAGAAAGTCAGTGTTCTGGTTCAATGTCTCACTCATTCAGCGCCATCTACTGTAGAAGATGCCTAAAATATCACAACCAAGCCTTAGATACAGCACTTCAAGCCGTAGGCTTCCGACGAATCAAGGATTTGGTGAAAAGAACGCACAACGCTGAAAACTGTCGTAGTATGGTAAGCCATTTGCCAACAAACCTATTTCCTTAAATAACCCGCATCTTACGATGCCTACATGACGAGATTCAATCCATGAAGCCAATCATATCTTTCTGCCTGTTAAGTGCCATCAGTCTGTCGCCAATGATTGTTAACGCTGACGAAACTCAAGCCATGCCATCGAGGCAAACATTGCTAAAAAAAGAAGTCACTTTGCCATCGACCCAAATGCTGACGAATGTCATCCGGGTTGAATTCCCCCCTGGCTTCAAAACCCCCACGCATACCCATGATGGACAAGGTCCCCGTTATGTTGTTAAGGGCCATTTGAAGGTAGAGGATGCCGGTAAATCTCAGGTGTTCGGGCCTGGCGATGTATTTTGGGAGTCAGGCCAACCAATGACCGTGGAGAATGTTGGCGGGGCAGATGCTGAATTCGTCATTTTTGAAATCGCGCCTTTGACTAAGTAGCTGATGTAACGCACAGACGCAAAAGGTGCATAATTTTTCCTGATTGGAAAGTTGTTTCAGCCAAATCAGAAAAGCCGTCGTTCCGGCATGGATCGCCGGAACCTAGGTTCCATGGATGGCGGGGGCTTCGGAGCGTCCATGCAATCTGGATACCGGCGATCCATGCCGGTATGACGTAGCTCTTTTAACCCTGGCTGAAGAATTTTATTAATCACATACCTATAGGATCAATATGGACCCAAAATTCTGGCATGAACAGTGGGAGCTTAATCAAATTGGCTTTCACCAAAACATCATCCATCCCTTTCTACGTGAGTTTTGGCCTGTGCTTGATGTGAGTGTGGGCCAAGTGTTTGTGCCTTTATGCGGCAAGAGCTTGGACATGGTTTGGTTACATGACCGAGGCTATCAAATAATGGGTGTCGAGCTTAGCCCATTGGCAGTGGCTGATTTTTTCAAAAAACAAGGCTTGTCTGTGGCAATCAGTTCGGCTGAAGGTTTTCAGTGGTACGAAAGTGA
The DNA here is from genome assembly GCA_903911305.1 of uncultured Methylococcaceae bacterium. Lineage (GTDB taxonomy): Bacteria > Pseudomonadota > Gammaproteobacteria > Methylococcales > Methylococcaceae > Methylumidiphilus. The sequence goes on from CAIWDB010000325.1 coordinate 22,842, forward strand.
GGGGTTTCAACTGCTGAGCGGTGATTTTTTTGAACTTCAAACCAAACAGTTGGAAAAAGTTGCGGCAGTATATGATCGGGCTGCCTTGGTCGCCATGCCGCCGACTATGCAAGCCCGCTATGTTGAACATCTATTGCAAACACTGCCCCACCGTCCGCCTATATTGCTCATCACCTTTGAGTATCTTGAAGCAGAAATTCAGGGTCCGCCTTTTCCGGTTAGCGAGCAACGGGTTAATGAATTGTTTGGGGATGCGTATTCCATTGAAATGCTGACCGCCGTTGACGCTTTGGAATTGCAACCGGGCTTGAAAAATAGGGGATTGAGTGGTTTGATGGAGAAAGCATATTATCTACATGTTTGATTACTGGATACATATCCCTTCATGGATAACTGAGGTTACGCAAGGATGTAATAGATGCTTACTTTCTGGCAAGATGGGAGCGTCAAAGCTTGCTTTGACAGGCGAAGCAAGCTCCGCATTTCCAATGCGCTTGTCAAAGCAAGCTTTGAAGCTCCAATACTAGGCAGCTAGTTGACATCAGTTACATCACACAATAAACCACACTTCAATCATTGAGTTTGACATGAATACATCCACATCTAAACACTGGTGGCATCTCTCCCTTGCCAAACAGATTTTCTTAGGGCTAGTCATCGGCATACTGCTTGGTTGGTTGCTTCCCGAATGGGCGGTGAAGACCGAGTTTTTGCGGACGATTTTCTTGAATATGGTGAAATCCATCATTGCCCCGCTGATTTTTGCCAGTATAGTGTCGGGCATAGCCGGGGGTGGCGACCATGCCACCGTTGGGCGCATGGGCATCAAAGCCTTGGTTTATTTTGAAGTGGTGACTTTATTGGCCTTGGTAATTGGGTTGATCGTCGTCAATCTAACCGGGCCGGGTTATGGGGTTGAGTTGAAAGGCGATGCCGTGAATTTGGGCGCCATCGGCGAAAGCCATCCGAAAACCCTTCAAGAAACCCTAGTCTATGCGTTTCCTGCGAATATTTTAGGGTCCATGGTGCATAACGATGTATTACAGATCGTTGTGTTTTCCGTGATGTTTGCTTTCGCGGTGTCTGCCATCGGCGATAAAGGCAAACCCATACTGGTGTTTAGCGAATCGCTGGCCCAAGTGATGTTCCGATTCACC
>CAIWDB010000326.1 GCA_903911305.1 uncultured Methylococcaceae bacterium
GTTGAAGAGCTTTTTTTAAACTGGCTTAATATACCAAAAATACGCCATGCTAAAATTCTTATTAATCTATGTAATGCACAGGATTCTATTCATAGCGACAAAGAAAAATTAAAAAGCTTTGTCAATGAGTTAATTGAAAATAGTTTAAAACATAATTCTGGTAAAGAGGATTTAGTAATTACTATTAAAACAGAAATAAGCAACAATCCCAACATACCCACACAAAAAATTCGTACCCAAAATTATCTGCATATTATTTATCAGGATAATGGTAAAGGTATTGCCCAAGACAAAAAAGACTGGATTTATTTACCACTAGCTACCACATCAATAAAAGGCGAAGGCAGTGGCTTAGGTTTGTTTATGATTAATCGCACCTTAAAAGAACTACACGGTTATATTAGCGAAAGCGGTAGTAATGGTGTGCAATTTGATATTTATATCCCTTATGAGGCGTAATGATGTGTTTAACTGCTAAAATTTTAGTGATTGAAGATAACCCTGTTTATTTACAAGGAATTCTTACACGCTTGGATAAAAAAGGGTATCAGGCTGTTACCTCGGTCGCTACGGTAAGGGATGCAATCAAGGAATTAAACCATCATTATGATGTTATTGTGGCAGATATGCGTTTGGGCGATGACAGTAGCGGTGGTTTTACGATTGTTGAGGAAATTCAACAACGTAATATTACTTCGATTGTGATTGTTTTAACGGCTAATGACAGTATTAAAGATTGTCGTAAAGCTTTGCGAGGTGGCATATGTTGGGATTATATCTCTAAAACCATGACCGAAGGCAGTGCTTTAGATGAACTACACGATTCTATCCAAACAGGTTTAAACTCACGCGATAATCGCAGCGATAATGAATGGATAGAAACACACTTTGATGAATTATTGAATCAGTATTCAGGAAAGTATATTGCCGTTATTAATCATCAAATTATTGTGATTGCAGATAGCAGTAACCAAGTAAAAACTGAATTGGAAAGACTGGGGTTGCCGCTATTTGTTACAGTTATTCGTAAAATGGAAACACGATTACCCAGTATTGCAGAATTAATAACCAAGGGGGAAGGTGAAAATCTGGAATTTAAAAGTACACTAAATTGGGGTGTCAAGGAAAGTAGAAAATTAGATAATCTCCATTATGCTGTACTTAAAACGATTGTCGCATTTCTCAATAGTGGTAACGGGACTTTATTAATAGGTGTAGCAGATGATAAGAGAATTTATGGTTTAGAAAAAGATTTTTCACTTTCCAAAACGCACGATGCCGATGGCTTTGAGTTACGTTTACGAGATTATATTCAAGAGAATATTGGTAAAGTTTATGCGGAATATATAAAAATACGTTTTGAAGTCATTGGTGAAAAACACGTTTGTGCAGTTGATGTAGGCAAAGCTCCTAAATTGGCCTTTTTAAAAGAAAAGGACACGAAAAAATTTTATATTCGCTCAGGTAATAGCTCGCGTGATTTGAATGTTGAAGAAATGTATAACTATCTTAAAATGCGCGATATTCTAAAATAGCATCTGGCTTGGACGTAACAGAATGAAATTATGATATATGCTAGTTCCCAAGCTCCGCTTGGGAACTAAGGTATTGGAAGTTCCGGCTTCTTGCCCCGCTTTCTGAAAGCATAGCTTCCACGACGGGGTTCCCAACGAGGACGTTGGGAACCAGCTAAATTTGGGGGCCAAAGGGAAAAGAGACTCCTTCCACCATGCCTGAAATTGTTAATAGTTGCCCCTTCTGCTCCCTCCCTGCATCCCGTATCATCAGCGAAGATTCCCAATCCTTGGTGATACGCGATGCTTATCCCGTTTCTCCGGGTCATAGCCTGATTGTCCCCAAGCGGCATATTGCTTCATGGTTTGATTTGACCGAGAAAGAAAGAACCCGCTTATTTCAACACTTGAGCAAGGCCAAAACCGCCTTGGATTCTGAGTTTAAACCCGCACGCTTCAACATCGGCATCAACGAGGGCGCGGCTAGGCTGTCGAAGTTACCCAATTATTCACACATTATGATGTCCCGTTTTATGGATTGATCGGAGATGCTTGAATAGTTTGCAGGAAATGTTTAAAAAGGAGGCAACAAGCCATATGCCGGCACAGACATCAGCCCTAGCCATGCCTCAACGATCAAAACTCATACGAAGCCGCGAAGAGTGGAAAAAAAGGCGGTGTCCCGCGCGGATGAACTTCGGGGCCGCAGTAAAGCGGAAAAGCGGCTTCGGGGAAGAATCGCGGAACTGGACCGGCAGATTGAAGAACTCAAGCAATTGGCCGGGGGGAAAGCGGCACTGCCGGCTGCGAATAGAATCGTGTCGGACCAGCCAGCCGAAGTCCGGGCGTTGTGCGTTTTACTGGTGGTGTAGGCGGTGGTGTCATGCCGCAGCGTCCCGCGGATATTCGGCCTGCTTGGCGGTGTAATGGCGTTCGGGCTGGGCTGGGTGCCGCATTTCACCTCGGTCATCAACTGGACGTTGCGGCTGGGCTTGGGGTTGATCAACCAAGTCAAGACGATAGACTCAGCTTGGCTGGCGATCATTGATTATTCCATCGACATCGGGCATTCGATGGCCATCGCACTTCGGGACGAGTTCGAGGGGACGGCTGCGTACCAGCGCTTCACAGACTTGACAACAAGGGGCCAACCGTTTGCGGCAGACCGACCTGGCGTTTCTGATACCGCCGAAACTGCGCAGCAAGGGGCGGTTCCAAAGCATCGGCAGCATCGGCAACATCGGCAACGTCGTGTGTGCTTGGCGGCTCACGACACGGAACTTCCCGGTGGACCCCTGAAATGTCAAACTTTTACTGTCACCCCGGCAGATATGGGGGATTTCCCGTTTTTGGTTAAGGAACACAACTGTCATCGCCTGTCTTGAGATTGAATGGCAGCGAAATCAAAGTAGCATCGTCCAACGGTCGAAATCGGTTAGGAGCCAACACTGGGCGTATCCAACCGATGATCCTTTTGATGCTTCAAAGCGGTCAATCTTGCGGTAGAGTAATATTTCGCATTTGCCATGCCTCCGACAGGCAAATTAAATTAGGTGTTTTGGGGAAAGCAAGCATTCTGGCTCAACGGAATGCGTGGCACAATAGTGCCATCACCAGCAATGAGGCACCACCATGGCAAGAGAATACGATAACCCTGAAATCCCAATTCTGCGCGATGCGCTGGAATTGTTGACGGTCGACAAGCTCAAGGATCTACTAAAACTATTGCCAAGCGAGAGCAAAGCCACTCGCAAGGCGGATTTGATAGTAGCCGTCGAACACGGCCTCAGTGGTGAAAAACTGAAGGCACTGTGGGGAAAATTGGATGAAACGCAACAACTGGCTGTCGCGGAGACGATATATTCTTCCGATGGCTATTTCAATGCTTCCCGTTTCAAAGCCAAATACGATGCCTTGCCCGTGTTTAAAACCGAGAAAGAAGGCGGCAGGTATGGTTCGGTCCCTACTGTGCTGCGCCTGTTCATTCATCCTGCAAGCCTCTACGGTAGCGAGGCCAGCGGCTACGTTCCCGAAGACCTAAAGCGGCGCTTGGCCACCCTCGTCAAGAAGCCCACAGCCTCGCCGCTGCCATTGGTCGAGGAGTTGCCTGATTATTATGCGCGGGAAGACGAGGAACACGAGTGGCAGGAGGGCGACCCAAGCATCACCCTAATAGCTGGCAATGGGGTCAACGCAATGCCCACCCAACCGCCCAAGGTTGACGACAACACCGCCGAAATTCCTTTATTTCGGCGAGACACCGAAGCTGACGCACTCGCCGAACTGACGGTCATGCTGCGCCTGATCGACCAAGGCAAACTTGCCGTCAGCGACAAGACCTATCTGCCCGGTGCTGCGGCTTTGCGTGAACTCGACAGCTTGCTCAGCCGAGAAGACTTTTACCCGCCCGAAGCGACATCCCCCAACGATATTGATCAGATTGGCCCGATCAAGGCGTTTGCCTGGCCGCTGTTGTTGCAAACGGCGGGCTTGGCGGAACTGCATGGCAAGAAGCTCGCCCTCACTAAAACGGGCCGAGCCGCCCTTGGCAAACCGGCCACCGAAACCCTGCGGGGGATTTGGCAACGCTGGCTGAAGGGCAAGCAATTCGACGAATTCAACCGCGTTGATGCCATCAAAGGCCAGACCGGGAAGGGCAAGCGTTCCATGACCGCCGTCGCAGGCCGCCGTGTGGTAATCGAAGCCTCCCTGAAACAATGCCCGCTGGGTACTTGGGTCAAATTCGAAGGTTTTTCCCGCTACATGAAGGCCAATGGGCATGATTTCGAAGTCACCCGCGACCCTTGGAGTCTTTACATAGCTCATGTCGAATACGGTAGCTTGGGGTATGCTGGCTTTCACGATTGGCATATCTTGCAGAAGCGTTATCTGGCTTGTCTATTGTTCGAGTATGCCGCCACCTTGGGGCTAATCGATGTCGCGTATGTCGAGCCTTGGGAAGCGGAGTGGGATTTTGGTCAATTGTGGGGCGTGGACGACCGAGATTTTCTCAGTCGCTATGACGGCTTGAGGTACTTCCGCCTCAACCCGTTGGGGGCTTATTGCCTAGGGCTTGCGGACACCTACCAACCCAGCCGTCCGCAAGCGAAGACCGTCTTGCAAGTGCTGCCCAGTCTGCATATTAGTGTCGTATCGGGAATCCCTACGCAGGAAGAAGGCTTGTTCCTAGACGCTTGGGCGGAACGAAACTCGGAAAACCTGTGGAGGCTGGACCGTGGCAAAATTCTCGAAGCCGTCGAACGGGGACAGCGGATTGCCGAACTGCGCGACTTTTTGACGGCCCGCGACCAGCAAGGCTTGCCGGAAACGGTCGAAGGCTTTCTTGCCCTAACCAACCAGCAAGCAAACGCCCTGAAAAACACGGGAACCGTGCTGTTGATCGAATGTCAGGATGCAAGTATAGCCGAACTGATTGCCAAGCATGAGCAAGCCAAATTAATTTGCCAGCGGGTAGGGCCAACCCATTTCGCCGTCAAACCCGATGCAGAGGAGCGATTCCGCCAAGCCATGCATAGTTTGGGTTATGGAATGCCGAGGGGGAATTAATTTTTGGCAATCGGTTATTTTATTGTCTGGCCATTGTCATTACAATGATGCAATTACGTTTTCTCGCAGAGGTGAACAACCATGCCCGCCCCGTCCAACCGCTCTGAAAAACTGGATATCCGCATGATGCCAGCGATTTCGATTGCGGCCACGCGGCATTAAACGATTTCATCCGCTTGCATGCTTTGCCGGGACAACGGGCCAATGTCTCGCAGACTTATGTCTCGGCGGTCGGTGATTGTGTGGTCGGATATCATGCCTTGGTTGTAGGCAATGTAAGTTTTGCCGATGCCCCGGAACGGTTCGCCAAGGGCGTTCCCCTCCATCCCATCCCCATTCTGCTGCTCGCCCGGCTTGCCGTGGACCAACGCTGGCAAGGCAAGGGCTTGGGTGCCGCGCTGGTCGCAGATGCCATCCGCAGAACCCTCCAAGTGGCCGACATCGCCGGTGTCCGCGGCTTGCTTGTCCATGCGAAAGACAATGATGCCAAAAATTTCTATGCCCATCTTGGTTTTGACTTATTGATGAACTTGGTTCTGTTCGCACTATTGCAAAAGTATTACAAAACCGGATTGTCGATATATATAAATGGACTCCATGCAAGGATATAAGGATAATATTTGAATCTTCAGACAGAGCTAATTCTCTAGTTGAGGATGCGTTTCAAGGATTTGAACTTATAGAGGATGATAAACCAATTTCAGTAGAATGTTATTTTATGCCGAAGTCCCTAGGCTACCCAGGTCTTGAAGTAGCAGACTTTGTTATGCATGCATGCATGCAGTCGGAAGGCAAGCGCGGAATAATCTACAAAAGCAAGAAGGCTTTCTCCCAGACTTCAAGGCCGTATTTCATTCAGTAGATAAAAAACTTGCAAGTTTTATGGGGGTTCAAATGGTGGAAAAAAGCTAAATAATATATCGGATAATGTTATTTATTATATCTAATTTTTAATATCCCAATTTTTATATTAGCCTATTTAGCACGGAATAGTGACTCGCTTGGCAAAGAAGGTGTGGAATTTCGTTTATGATTTGATGGGTTAGCTGGCGAGGTATTATTGGATTCTGCCATATTCCTAGTGGAAAAATCCCGTGAGGCGCTGGAACACTTTTCAAAATCCAGAATTCTACCGTGCCCAAGCCATGCGGATGCCCATTTGGAACATCCCCAGGGTAATTGGTTGTGCGAGAACTATGCGAAACACATCGCATTGAAAACTATGGTCATATCGTTGTCGATGAGTGCCATCATCTATCGGCCCTTTCCTTCGAATCCATCATGAAAAGCGCAAAGGCCCGCTATGTACTCGGATTGACTGCCACTCCCATCCGCAGGGATGGCAAGCACCCGATCATATTCATGTGAGACTGTTGGAGATAGAGCTAACCGGAAAAATCGGCTATTTGTTCGTACTTCAGGGCCGCATGTCGAAAAAGCAGCGCACGGAAGTCTTGGAAAACCTGGAAGCCTTGGATGAGTCCGAGCCGCGTGTGCTTTTGGCAACAGCGTCACTGGTTGGAGAAGGCTTTGACCATCCACCCTTGAATACGCTAATTCTGGCAATGCCCATTTCTTGGGAAGGCAGCTTGAAGCAATACGCCGGTCGGATACACCGCCTTCATACGTTCAAATTGGATGTGCATATCTATGACTACATCGACTATAAAAACAAGTCTGTGGCAAAAATGTGGGAAAAACGAAGGAGGGCTTATGCATCCATGGGTTATCAAATAGTACCCCATCAATTATAACGCTGAAGAAAAATACCTATAGCAACTGAAAACGCATATATTTCGATGATGTTTGAGATCGTTGGTTCGGGCAAACTTCAGTGACCGGTTTTGGCCGTTATTCAAACGGCCAAAATCTGACAGTCATCAAATACAGGTGAACGGCTGGTTCATTATGATAAACCAGCCGCAAATTTCATAGAATGACGTGCTAGGTAGAGGACACTGGTACGGGAGACATGAAGGAGGCCCAACAAGCAACTGTTTAAACCTATTTGATCGAAGATCAATGCTGAATGCCGCCATTGTTGATGCATTGATAATGCGTGGCAAACTAGGTTGGCTTGGTCAGTTCCGGGAAAAACTCGCTTAGCATTCTCGTACAATATTCAGTGATGTTTGTCTTGGTCAAAGCATAATCTTTCGCTGGCGACTCTATTGGAGAGTTTACAGTATTGACCAATATGCCAAACGCCGACGCATCAAGGCTGGTCGGTTTATCCCCCATGAAATAGGCTTTGTCCCCTAAAAAATTTGCCAAGGCATCAATGTCCTCTTTGCCCAATTCAAACACTTCTTCCTGGGTGTGACGGCCAATCCCATGCCCACGAATCTGCGAATTGATTCGTTTACGGTAAACCCATGCCGCCATATCGCGGATAACTGGCGGCAAGACACCAAAAATCGCCCGCTTGTTGACCTGCCAGTTCTGTTCGGTATAGCCCCATCGGGCGAACATGGTAACCCAAAACAAGTGTTCCTCCAGTAATCGCTGGAAAGCCTTTGCGGTGGCTTTTTCCTCAAGGGAAAGATGGTCATCCAAGGGGTCGCCGTAGGTTGCTTTTAAATAACGGATGATCAGTCGCGAGTCCGCAATCTTCTTGCCGTTATCCTCAATGTAGGGCAATTTTCCTCGCGGTGCTTTGAGGGGCAATGTTTCTACGATTTGATAAGGCAGTTGAGTCATGCGCAAATAGGTTTCAATCTTTGTACAGAAATGGCTTAGATTAGGGATATCCCAAGTTCTGGCGAACTGATGCAGTGTAATCATAAAGGTTTTTCCGGTTGATGCGTTGAGTGATGGCGGCAATGTCACTTTTAATATGCAAGCGACATCAATTTATGCTAGTCTATTTCAAATTGCAAGTGATTATTTCCGGCTTCAGGCTAAACCATGGATCAACCCAGTTCGCCCGACTATGATTTTGAACGTTCCTACTGTCCCATTGCCAACGTGCTCGACCTGTTTGGCGACAAATGGTCGCTGTTGATCATCCGCGACCTTTTTCTCGGAAAGACGCGGTACGTCGATTTTGCCCAGTCGATGGAAGGCATTCCGTCTAACATATTGGCAAACAGGCTTAAGCGGCTTGAAATAGCGGGGGTGGTGGAAAAGACGGCATATTGTCTCAAGCCCCCCCGAAAACAGTATGCGCTGACGCCAAAGGGACGAGATCTGCTGCCAGTACTGGAGGCCATGGAACAGTGGGCCAGCAAGTATGTTGCCGGGGTGAAAGTCTTTCCCAGATTTACCCGGGATGACAAGGCTGCCACAACAAATCAACCTTCGTAGAGGGTCGAATATGAAACTTTATTATTCTCATATAGCCCCTAATCCGACCAAAATCCGACTGTATCTGGCGGAGAAAGCAATCGGAGGCGCACAAATTCCGATGACAGAAGTGCTGATCGATCTTCGTGCAGGTGAGCAAAATAGCCCGGATCACACAGTCCGTAACTATTTTCAGAGTGTGCCTGTGCTGGAACTTGATGATGGCAGCTACCTCATTGAGTCGCTTCCCGCCATGGAGTACTTGGAGGAGTTATACCCCATGCCTTCATTAGTGGGCCGCACGGCAATCGAGCGAGCACGGATACGCCAACTCGAACGGATCGCCGAGACCCGCGTCCTGAACCCGCTGGCACGCTTCGTCCATTCAACCCGGTCCCCTCTCGGCCTGCATCCGTCCCCTGAGATCGCCGAGTCTGCGCTAAAGACCCTCACAAAGGGGCTGTCGTTCTTCGATCAATTACTTACCGACGGACGGCAGTTCGTCACAGGCGAGCAGCCTAGCATTGCCGACTGCACACTCGCTGCGGGTCTCAATTTCGGTCGCTATGGTGGTTTCGAGTGTGATCCCAGCCTGGCGAATCTTGAACGTTGGGATAGGTCATATCGTGCCAGGCCGCATGTTCGAGAAGCGCTTGCATCGGTATCCATCTGGGCGACGTGATGCCAAGGGGAAATGACATAGTGGGCGATGGCGTGAACATCGCGGCGAGGGTCGAGCCATTGGCCGATGCGGGCGGGATTGCGCTGACCCAGCAAGTGTTCGATCAGGTGTAGAATAAAATCCCGCAGGCCCTGACGCGAATCGGCAAAGTCGAGTTGAAGAACATCCAGCGTCCAGTGGAAGTCTATTGAGTCGTTTACGATTCAAAATCCAGTTCGGTGGCGATCAATGCTGGTTGCTGAATTATGACTACTGTAAGCATTCTGTCGAACCACGGGCTTACCTTGCCTATTGGGCGCAACTGGAACGAATCCAGAGTTCCAGAATGGCTTGAGGCCATATGGGCGTGATCGTCATTCGGCAAGGGTGATTTGTGGCAATCTTCAGGCTGTTTATTTTAGGGTAGGGTGGACCAGTTAATTCCAATGGCAGGGGAAAGAATTACGCGACATTACCCTTATCACCCATCAGTTTCTTGATTCGGTTTCGCAACCAGGTCACCGGGTTGGCGTCATGTTCGTCGGGAAGTAAACCCATTGTTCGTAATGCTTCCTTCGAGCACCACACAGAACGCTTGATGATATTTGCCTTGGTTTACCAGAATCTCGCCATTTCCAAGGTGCTTGCGGTAGCCCAGTTCAATCAGGCCACGGAGTTCGATTTCGTCGAAATCTTTGAAATAGCGAAGGCCGAGTAACATCTCCCGTAATGGCGGCGTCGGAAAGCTAGGTGTTGCTTCCAACGATTGCGATCTTGCTGTCTGGACGGATGCCATGTCCCTCGCTGAGTCGTTGCCGAGCAACCACGAATCGCCTTGCCGATAGGCAATCTTGATTGCGTGTTGGCGGAAGTAGTACTCGATGAGGAAATTCATTGCACTCTTGACGGCGGCACCCCGATCGATAGGGTCGACCCAGATCCAGAGTTCGAAATTCAAACCCACCTCGCCAAACCCCTTGAAAACTACTTTAGGGGCAGGGTCGATCAGCACAGCCTTTTCCATATAAACTGCCCTCAGCAGGACTTCCGTGACCAATACCGGATCGCTGCGATGATCCACCAGCACCGGGATGTCGATCCGCCCTCGGCGCGATTGGTAACTCCAGTTCTCGACTTGGCTATTGGACAACTCGGCATTGGGAATGACCAACTCGGAACCGTGGAATGTTCTTACGACAGTGGAGCGTATGGATATTTCCTCTATGTAGCCTTCAACGCCCTTGAATTAGATTAAATCCCCAACACGAAGCTTGCTTTCCCCCGGCAGGGTGATGCCGCTAACCAGATTTTTAGTGAGATCCTGTAGGCCAAACCCGATTCCAACCCCCATGCCGCCCACGATGATGGCGAGGCTTTCCAATTTTAGTCCCACGACTTGCGGCACGATGACAATGCCAATTGTTGCGGTGGCGAAGGCAGCTAGGCTAGAGATCACCTCGCGGTCGCCTTCGCTGGTGACGAAACCAACCAGTAAGCGCTTTTTGAGGATCAGCTTGCTCCACTTCGCGACCAAGATGACCACCAGAAGTAGGAGTAAGCACTTCGCCAGCCACAGAATGGTAATGGGCTGGGTTCCCAGACTGAACGCAGGGGACTGGATCATGTTCAGCAAATCGGAAAACAATGCGCTAAGGTAAGTTGTATTCATTGCGATCCTGATCCAGTTTTTAGGAGGGCCTAAATTGAACCCATGATTTGCCGAAAACATGAGCGAGAACAGATCTATTGGCGCAAAGTAGGATATGTTCTATCGTTTCAACTCCGCCTTGGGGCGCTAATCAGCAAACTAATTTTACCAGCTTTAATAACTTCTGTTGTCACAGGTCTGTACCAAGTCCGCGCCCTGTGACTTCATGTCCCACAAAACGTTTTCTGCACAACCTCATCTGGTGTGGGCGGTCGCATGTAATAGTCAGCATCGTGACCCTCATCCCAAGGGTTGGCGAGTGCCTGCAA
>CAIWDB010000327.1 GCA_903911305.1 uncultured Methylococcaceae bacterium
GGGTTTGGAGTCGGCTTTAGGCAGGGCGATCAGTTGTTACTATGAGTTCCCGGAACATTTCCGTGAAACCTTGAAGAATGCCATGCGTAGCGATTATTCGTGGAAAAACCCAGGGCAGGATTATCTCAATATCTATGATTTCATAAGGGAAAAATAAGGAATCCGGCATGCGTATTTATAACTTGTTTCCATTGCTTGCAGGTCAGTTCAAGGACTGGTCAACCCATCTTGAAGGTGCTGCCGAAATGGGGTTTAACTGGGTTTTTGTCAATCCAATACAAAAGCTAGGTTCGTCCGGTAGCCTGTACTCCATTGCCGATTACTTTGCGATCAACCCAGTTTACTGTTCCAGCGGAAATAAATCGCCTGAAGAACAGGTTCGAGCCATGGTTGCCCAAGCAGAAAAACTAGGGTTAGGGATGATGATTGATTTAGTCATCAACCATTGTGCCTATGACTCTGAACTGCTAGGCAAACACCCAGAGTGGTTCGTGAAGGAAAACGGGCGTATCGCCAATCCTTTCTGCATGCATGACGGGCAAAAGGTGGTTTGGGGTGATCTGGCGCAGTTCGACCACCATCATTCTAGCGATGCTGAGGGTCTTTACCTTTATTGCAGGGAGATTGTCGGTTATTTGCTGGATTTGGGTTTCAAAGGGTTTCGTTGTGACGCAGCGTACCAGATTCCTTCAGGTTTTTGGAAACGATTAATCAGCGATGTCAAAAAAGTACTGCCCGATGCTGTGTTTGTTGCCGAAACACTGGGATGCTCCCCGGAGCAAACCCGCCAGACCGCACAAGCCGGCTTCGACGCGGTATTTAACAGTTCAAAATGGTGGGATTTCGATAGTCCTTGGATGATGGAGCAATACCACCTGACACGAGATATCGCTCCCTCAATCAGTTTTGCGGAAAGTCATGACACCCCGAGGCTCTATGCTGAGCAGCATGGAAATGTGGATGCGGTCAAGCAACGGTATCTTTTTTCTGCCCTGTTCTCTGCGGGAGTGATGATGCCCATGGGCTTTGAGTTTGGATTTTCCAAGCCGTTGCATGTGGTAAACACCAAGCCAATGGACTGGGAGAAGACCGATGTGGATATTTCTGCTTTCATACGTGAAGTCAACTTGATCAAAAGCCATTACCGGGTATTCCAAGAAGAAAGCATCACAGAAGTTTGGAACTGTTCCAACCCTGCTTTGTTGGTCATCTGGAAAGCTTCGGCCATTGATCATTCACAAGCGCTGATTATCCTCAACAAGGATGTTTGGAACCGTCAACATTGCTGGATAGAAAATCTTCACCACTTAGTACAACATGCCCCCATTCTGATGGATGTTTCCCCGCAGTGGCCTATGGAATTTTTGCCTGCACCGTTTGAATATGAACTTTTGCCAGGCATGGCTCGTGTTTTCGTGACTGGGCCGAGACTGACTACAGCCAAATAGTGAACCTTTTAAGCGTGGCCTGTTCTAATATTTAGGTGTTGGAAACGATGCCTGCCGCTCTAACTCCCAGAGTGGCGAACAAAACCCGGCTTCCCCCTAGTCGGGTTCACTATGTGGCTCCGAAGCCTCTCACCATAGGCTTCGGAGTTTTTTTCTTCGTAAATGGCTTTGCATCCATATTCAGAGATATAAAAAATTCTCCACTTTCAAAACCGGTGTGTGTGGTGAAAATGAACCGTTCAGATGATGAACTTCGCAATAAAGTGGTAAGCAAAGCGAGGCGGATGAAACAAGCTGAAATTGACCGCCCGACCCTGCTCGCACAGACAGTTTACGTTGGTACCTTGGGCTTATTGTTTGTATTGCCGGTTGTTGCGGGGGCTTACATAGGTCACTGGTTAGATGGTCACCTTGAAGGTTATTCGATGCGTTGGACCTTGAGCCTTATCGCTTTGGGTATAGTGGTTGGAATTGTCAATGTGTATTTATTTGTGAAGGAGTGAGTCATGGGAAATGACTTAAACGCTGCCCAATTGTTTGCGATTCAAGACATTCGGGTAACTCTTACCGTGGTGACGACATGGGGTATTATGGCTATGCTTGGCTTAGTGGCCTGGCTTGCCACTCTTCGTAAGGAAAGTAGTCCGCCTAGTTTTCTGCAAACCACACTTGAAGCTATAGTCATGACGTTAGAGGATGCGATAGCCACTGCGGCATCTCAACATGCAAGAGAGTTATTGCCCTTTATCGGCACTTTATGGATCTATATTGTGGTCGCCAATTTGGTTGGCCTGATTCCTGGTTTAGACTCACCAACGAGGGATCTATCACAAACCTCAGCCTTAGCCATATTAGTGTTCTTCTCCGTGCATTGGTTCGGCATTCGATCACAAGGATTGAAAAAGTACCTATATCATTATTTGACACCGAGTCCGTTTTTGTTGCCATTCCATTTAATAAGTGAGGCCACAAGGACGATTGCATTGGCAATTCGCCTATTTGGCAATATGATGAGTTTGGAAATGGCAGCTTTACTCGTTTTGATGGTGGCTGGTTTCCTTGCGCCAGTGCCTTTGCTTTTGCTGCATGTCATTGAGGCTTTGGTTCAGGCTTATATTTTTGGGATGTTGGCATTAATATATGTGGTAGGCGGAATACAGTCGCAGACATTACACCAAGCAAGGGATGTTTGATACAACACTATATATCAAATTTACATTTAGTATGCAAAAGAAAGATGGTCGTAGGGATGGCAAGTGGTTTGAATGATAGGGCAAGGGGGAAGGTAAGTTTAGACTATGTCAAAAAAACTATTAGCAGAGTCTCTAATATCTTTTAATTACGCCTATATACGACCAAAACTATAACTGAAAAGCGGTATTTATTCTATGAATGACATGACATGGTTCACCTTAATTTCAACCGTTGCAGCGGTGCTTGGTATAGCAATAGGAGTGATGTTCCCATCCTTAGCCATGGGAAAGGCCATTGCCTCTGCCCTTGAAGCGCTTTCTCGGCAACCTGAAGCAGAAAAGGCGATTATGAGAACTCTATTTATTGGTCTAGCAATGATTGAGTCTCTTGCCATCTATGTGCTAGTGGTGGTGTTGATCATATTATTCCGTAATCCATTATTAGAATATATTCTAAAATAGCGTGATAAGAAGTTACAACACTTTACACAGAAGTTTTCAAAATTTCTATTGCTAACAGAATTAAATCAACTATTAAGCCGAAGGGTCAAAAGGTCTTGGTGAATACCCAAAATCATGGGAAGCTTCTTTATGATCGAAGAAAAGATCATGATTCATGCGTTCCGCCATTGCGGTTGTCAAATGCCTAAATCGTGGCAGCACGTGTAGAATTGTAATCGAAAATTTAAACAGCCAGAGAGGGACAATCACTAGCCTTGGCGATAAATGTAATGAATAAAATATACGCTTAACCATGTCGCGGTAAGTTAACGTTTCGCCACCAGAGATATTATAAGATTGGTTTTTAATATTATTATGTGTTAGGGCTGAAATACAAGCAGATGCAACATCCTCGGCATGGACGGGTTGCCTTAGTCCATAAGCATTGCCAAGCAGAGGGAAAAAGCCGAACTTACGAATAAAATTCGCAATTGCGGAAATATTCTTATCCTGACCATTCCCATATATAAGCGTGGGACGTAGGATAATCCAGTCAATATTATGTGTATTTGCCCATATTTGGAGTTTGACTTCACTTTCAGACAGTCTTCTTGCAACATCCTTTTCAAAAGGATTTGAGGATTCGAGTTTGACAAAACGACTAGTAGAGGAAAGGGCGACTATTCTTCTGATTCCGTGGCTAATAAATAGATCAAAATGATCAGGTAATGTCCAAATTGGGGCAACAGAAATCCATGACTGAATTATATTCGTATCATGGATAAGTGAAGCCGAATTCTCAGTGCGTGGATTATTGCGTTCATGTTTTAAAGAAACTTGAAGTTGCTTCCATACAACACCATCTATGGAGGGTAGTATATCTGTATTGCGCCTTGAATATGCAGTTACCGTAATATTATTAGTTGTAAGCAATCTAATAAGGTGGTTTCCGACAAAACTAGTGCCTCCTAATATACCTACAGGGGATTCAAGCACGGTTAAATCCTAGGAAATTAATGAGTCTTCTAACCGATAAAAAACAACCGATTAACGCAAACCGAAACCAAACCCCAATAGTAACAATCCACAAAACTGGGAGTGGGTAAATAGGTTTAAAAAACTTGTTATAGAAAAGTATCATACCACGATGCTTATGCCATTCGACAAAAAGGGGGCGGCTGATGCTGCAGCTGCCTTTGATATGAGTAATAATAACATTAGGGACAAATAAAATGCGAAAACCTGCTTGGTTGAATCTCATACATAAATCTAGGTCTTCGCAGTGGAGAAAATAGTTGGAATCAAAAGAACCAACACTCTCTAGGGCCTTATGCGTAACTAACATGAATGCACCAGAAATCGCCTCGACATAAACAGGTGTGTCGGGTAATTGGCTTCTTGCTAGATCAAAGTCTTGAAATAAAGGATTGTTAGGAAAAATAGAACTCAGGTGTAATACTCTTAATAGAGATCGCCAAGGTGTTGGGATTGACCTTCTGCATCCTTTTTGTTCAGTGCCATCGGAATTTATTATCAAACAACCCGCCATGCCCGCATCAGAATGCTGATTTATAGAGGCAATCATTAACTCGATAGTGTTAGGTTCGATAAAGCAATCAGGGTTCAAAAAAACATAATAATCGCTGATTAAATTAGATAAAATAATATTATTCGCGGCAGAAAAACCAAGGTTTGATTGGTTTTGTAAAATGTGCAAATTAGAATAATGAGAAATTTCTTGCTTAACTAATTCAATGCTTTCGTCCTGAGAATTGTTGTCTGATATATAAATATTAACCGGGACGCTTGATTTCAAAACTCTATTTACTGTTTCTATTAGTAACGTACCAGAATTGTAATTAACGATAATTACTGCAATATTGATCATTGTTTTAAAATTATATTATTTCCGGTTAGGTATTAATCGTTTGTCTAGAATATTCCAAATTTCTTTAATGGATACTTTTCTTATTTTTTGTACAGAACGACGTTTTTTAAGCATTTTTGGCAACCCTTTAATAGCATCATATTTGGCTTTTAATATGATCTTACTGTTCCCGGTAATAGAGAAATAAAAAATAGAAGCGATATTTAAAATAATATGGAGTGGGAGCAATGTCCAAAATAGAAAAGTAGGCATGTTTTTCACATAAGCCCAAACCAGATTTCTATGACCATGATAGACAGAAAAAAGGCTACGATGTCCCCCAGTAGTTGCTGATCCTACATGATGTACTATTGCGCTTGGGACATAAATGGATTGATATCCTGCAATTCTAAGACGAAATCCTAGGTCAACATCCTCAACATAACAAAAAAAATCTTCATCGAAATTACCAATATTTTGAATTGCTTCTCTTACATATAGTGCGGCACCGGCACATGGTGAAAAAATTTCCTTGGGTAAGGTATCAAATTCGTTTTGAAGACGCCCATATCCATCCCGCCATACTAAACCAGAGATATGATAAATATCACCAGTTCCATCAAGTACGTTTGGTTGTCCGAAAATCAACTGCTGAGATCCAAAGGCTGCAATAGTTGGGTTATCTATCGCAGCTAGAACCAATTGTTTGAGCCAATTCAGATCAGCGAAAGCATCAGGATTTATTAAGGCAATATAATCTGTTACACAAAGTTCGATAGCCCGATTGTTTGCAGCGGCAAAGCCAGTGTTTGTTTTTAGTGGCAATAATGTCACACGCTCAAAGAGATTAACATGATTAACTGACCCATCAGTACTGCCATTATCGACTACAAAAATATGCGTGGGCGGGTAAGTCTGATTAACGATTCTAGAAAGACATTCTTTTAACAGGTCTCCACTGTTCCAATTAACAATAACAACAGAAACAGTCGGTTTCATAATATTTAGTAAATTAACGATTTAAAGAAGGGGTAGCTCAATTTGAGCTCTTTCATAGTCAATAGGAATACCGATATCAATAAAAAAAGAATCGGTTAAGTAAGCACGTGGATATAATTGTGTCAAATATCGTTGAAGAAAATCTTTTTCAAAACTAAATTGATTACTTAAAGCAAATTTATTGAAAATTGATGTCGAAATAAGATAAACTCCAGCATTAATTAAACCAGATCCCTTTCTGCCCTTTTCTTGAAAACCTGTAATAATACCATTTTTAATAGAAATTGATCCATATCTTTCTATGTCATCAATTTCTTTCAAGACGATTGCAAAAGAATCAGGTTTTGTCATGTACCATTGAATTAAATTAGAGTAGTCAATATTGACTAAAGTATCTCCATTGACAATCAAAAGATTTTCAATATTCTGATCGATTAAAGCGTTGACAATCGCTCCACCAGTACCTAATGGTTCAGGTTCTATGGCATAAGAAATCTTAATGTTATTATAAATATGGTTGAAGTGGGAAATTATTAAATCAGCACGGTAGCCAATAGATAAAATGATCTCAGAGACTCCCCCAATAATAAGGCGATCAAGAATATATTCGAGAAAAGGTCTTCCAGCAACAGGTGCCATAGGTTTTGGCAAATCAGGGACTCGCTCTCTGAGGCGTGTGCCTAAGCCACCAGCGAGTACTAAGGCTTTCATGGTTTGTTACCAAATAATTTATGTTCGATTAAGCCGCATATTATATGACCTATAACAATATGCCCTTCTTGTATCTTTGGAGTGCTAGACGATGGAATTTCGATACAATGATCGACTATCTCAGTAATTATGGCTTTTTGGTTGCCAGCCATTCCAACAGTGATTACATTTAGTTTTTTTGCTGTCTCTAATGCGAAAATTATGTTTGGTGATCTCCCTGAAGTTGAAAATCCAAAAAGTACATCACCAGGTTTTGAAATAGCTTCAACTTGGCGAGCAAATAAATGTTCAAAACCATAATCATTTCCTATGGATGTTAAAACAGAAGTATCTACCGTTAAAGCGAAAGCCGGTAAACCTGGTCTTTCAAATGCAAAACGACTGACTAATTCTCCTGCAAGATGTTGAGAATCAGCAGCGCTTCCTCCATTACCCATAAAAAGTACCTTGTTCCCTTTTTGAAACGCATTGGCACAAATGTTAGAAACAGTTAAAGCGGTTTCTAGTAAAGAAGAATCAGCTTCCATAGATTGTAAAACAGAAATACTTTCTTGTAAATTGATGCTAATTTTTTCAATCATTACTAGCCCCAAAAAGAATGATAGAGAAGTTGATGTTTACAGAGAATAGTCATGATAAATGGATTTTTATTTATAGAGACCATGAATAATTCGCGAATCAAAGTTCAGTACAAACAGTTCAAAGTCCCTGTTGTTGTCATGGCAGGTTGAAAAATATCATTGACTAAGGTTTGTTTGCGATAAATAGCAAACAGTCTCCCAAATAACCAAAAGTCTCCGACCAATAATCTAATGCGTGAACATTGATAAATCCAATATGACGTAATTTATCAAGCAAGTCCCATCCAAAAGTTTGATAGCAGAGATTTCCCTTGCCTGGATCAATGATAACTCCATGATGTTCAGGGGATGAAATATAATTATCAAGACCATTTGAGTTTATTTCTGCTGTGATAACAGTGTCGTAACGTGAATCATCAAAAGGAACGGAAAAAATAAATTGACCGCCGGATTTCAAGCACCTGAAAGCTTCATTTAGCGCTGCTTCATAATTTGGTATATGCTCTAAAACATCAAAACTTAAAATACCAGAAAGAGTAAAGTCAGGGAAGCTTAATCTAGTTAAATCTTCGTTTCGCACACCTTCGTATGATTGACCTAGTTCGCAGAAATTACCTAAATATTCACTTCCTATTATAGAAGGAAAGATAAATGATTTTAAAAAAGAGTAAAGCTCAGTAGAATGTTCGGTAATGTAGACTAACCCTTTATTATCAATTGTTGTTAAATTATTCAAAATGTGAATAGTTGCTCTTAGTCTGCCGTTAAAATTGCAGACCGGGCAAAATAAATGTTCTTGCCAATTAATAGAAAAGCCCTTCTCAACATCACCCCATCTATTATTTTCGGGAAAAGTCATTTTTACAGGCCCACAAAGATAACATACACAATTTATAAAATGTGTATTACCGTCAAAGTCATTATTTTCAATTAACCCATTTTCAATTTTTTTACGGAATGTAAGTTCTTCTTGTGAAGTGGATTCGATTATGTTCGATTTAAAAGTTGGTTCAAAAATAGGATTAAAAAAGATATTACTTTTCCATAATTTGAGATGTGAAAAAATATATTTTGTTTTCTTAATTGCCGTTTCATAATATGCGGTATATTTTTGTTGGTTAATATTCGCAAGACGGCTCAATTCTTGAGGATGTCTATAAATATGAAATAAGCTTGAAACAAGTGTATCAATATCTTTATGTGATTGGACTAGATCGTTAGTTTCAATTCCCGTTGCACCGCATGAAATTGTGATCATTGGCATTCCAAAAGCCATAGCATGAATATTACTTATGTTAATATCATTTTCTTCTGATATTGTTGAAACTACTATATCTAAGTTCTCGTAGTAATGTCTGTTGGTAGGTATATCTTCATAATATTTTATATATGATTTATCAAATAATGCTGATTCAACATTGCTAATATTATCTATAATATCTTTGGCCATCCCTAGGATAAGTACAGTAAAGGGACATACACCTTTAACTATTGAACGGTCAAGCACCACAATAAAATCTTTGATAAATTTTAGATTACGAGGATCGGCACTGCTAACGATACCTACTTTATTTAAAATAGTGTAGTCCTTATCTATGTAATTTGGTTGCAAGAAATATGGAATAAAAATAGATGAAAAAGTACCTGTAACGGTATTGAGATATTTGGTTATCTCTTCATGGTTAGTAATGATTATATCAGCACGTCGAATATATGCCGCAACTTCTTCAGGTGTGCAGGAGAATGACTCAAGGAGAAAGCTTTCATTCCAGTGCGACTCTGTTTGATTGCATAATTCTTTATGAATATCAATAACTTTAAGTATGTTTGAAGGTATATATTCTAGTAATTTTGACATATAGATATAAGAACATATCACTACGTCTATTTTGTAATCCTCACACAAAATTCGAATCCTTTCTCCTAAACCTTCTAGATATAACCCGTCAAAATGATTGGGGTAATTATTTTGTGTTGATTGCATAGGAAATAAAATCGGGGTGACTGTGTCCCAACCGTTATGATATTCTATGTGTTCACTTTCAGATAATCCATTGTTCTGAAAGTGAACTAAATGTACTTTATACCCAAAACTTTTAATAATAGATCTGAAATTAAGAATTTTATTCAGAATTTCAGATTTATATTGTTCTGTTGGAATTGAATTTACATAGAGTATATTTAAATTTCCTTGTCGTCTTCGTATTAAGGAGGATGTAGCTACAGTTCGTTCCGCATTACTCATAGCTAGGTGCCAAGGTGCATTATCCAGATGTTCACGGTTAAAAGTGTTTTGCCACTTAGCAACAAGAAGTTCTGTATTCTGCTTTTGAAGAGCACTAAAGTGATTCTGGGATTCCTCAGCGTAACTTTGATGTTCGAAATGAACAACTTCAGAATCCGGTTGGTACAATACCCTAAATCCTTTTGAACGAACCGTAAAGGCTAAATCAGAATCTTCACAATATGCGTTATTATATCTTTCATCAAATCCACCTAATAAATTCCATAATGATTTTCGGATAATTATCGACGCTGCTGAGATATAATCAGTCTCACGAACTATATTAAGAATGGGATTATTACGATCTTGCCCTCTACCGGCATTATAGCCTCTACCATCCTTAATAAGTAAACCGCCAGCTTCTTGAATAGTTCCATCAGGATAGATTAATTTTGAACCTACAATCCCTGCTGTTTCGTCATTTATGATGGTATTGTATAAAGAGGATAACCAATTATGAAGGACAATAGTGTCATTATTCAATAAAAGTATGTACTTTCCTTTTGCATGTTTTGCTGCGTGATTACAATTTCGTAAGAAACCCAAATTAGTTGGGGTTCTTACGATAATTATATTATTAAAATACTTGGCAGCATTAATAGTTTCATCAGTTGAGCCATCATCAGCTAGTATTATTTCAAACCTTATGCTGTCTTGTCTAGTCGTTGCTATAATCGAATTAACACATGCGCGAGTGAAGTCCCATTGATTGAAGCATGGTATAATGATTGATACATCAACCTCACCTTGATTTATCGAAGTTATATTAATCTTTTGTGGTGAGAGACTCCTTATGTATTCAATAAATAATCCAATAGGGAATGATCTTGCTTGATTTAATAACGAAAATAAGGATTGCTTATTAGCTTCTTTGCTAAAGTGTTGTTGCACAAGTTCTTGTCCATTTTTAGACAATTTAACCCATAACTTTTTATCTTTATATGTTTGTATTACGGCTGTGGCAAATTCATCTTCATCGTCTGCCACTCTAGCATGGACTCCATCCTTTATATACATACCTTCAGCGGCTATATTTGTACAAATAACAGGGATTCCAGCTCCCATTGTCGTTGCTACTTTACCCTTAATGCCTGCCCCAAAACGCAGCGGTGCAACACTCAAGCGCATTGAAGACAAAATAGGGTCAAGATTTTGCAAATATCCTATTACTACCACACCAGGAATTGATTCAAGTTTCGCTATTTCATTGGTGACTTCACTTCCTACGATATGGAATGTTACCATTGGAAGTTCTTTGTGTATCCGCGGCCATATTTTAGATACAAACCAACAGACAGCGTCTACATTAGGTGTATGGGTAAACCCCCCTAGAAAAAATATATCACGTCTTTCATTGAAAGAAACTGGTTTATTTATAACTGATACATGCAATACTTGAAATACGCTAACTGGCTTGTCAGGTAAAAAATTACGAAGAATTGGTAATTCAGCCGAACTAACGATAACATTATGGTCAGCTTGGTTCATAATTGACAATTCTCGAATTCTCGTTGCATCAGCTTTTTTTTGTAATGCAGGATTATTTTTGAGTTCGGCCTCACGTCCTTCACGTATAAAGTATACATCTGGTGCATGAAAAATAATTCTTGAATTTGGGGATACTGAACGTATCGTATCTATAACGGATTCTGCAACCTCTACTCTAATAATATAAAAAAGTGGAAATTTATTTCCATGTTTTAAAATAAAATCTGATGGAGTATTGTAGCCAGATATACCAGTTATAACGTTAATGCCTAGTTGAATCAATTTATCAGTATAAATGGGTGTAGGATCCATGTTGTTTGGCATGAATACAACATTAAAACCAAATTCAAAAAGATCTGTTAGTAACCCTACTGTTGCCTGTTCCCCCGCAGAAATGTCATCCCTTGGAATTCGGTAATCCATTACTAAAATATTATTTATACTAAAAGTAATCGCATTTTCGTGTTGAAATATTCTATTCTCATCACATGTTGATTTGTTAATGGCATCAAGATCAAGAGCAAAATCATATGATTCTATTGTGTTGGAATCAGTAGTATCTACATTATTTATTTCAGTTGGGTTATCTACGCTATTATTCTGAATATTTTCTATGGATTTATTTTTATATGTTGTTGTTAGGACATTTCCTACTGCTGATGAATCGGATAAATTGTCAAATGCTTGTATGCCGATACGACCTTCGTTGCGACCATACTTTATATAGTGTACAAAAGGATTGACTCCACTTATTATGACATCATGGTAATTATTTAGGTAAAAATTTGTATCGAATAAAGAAGACGGATTTCTTCTTTCTTTCCAACCATATTCACAGTAATGCCGAATTGGGTCACAACCACGGATTTTAATATCAGTATAGTTTGAAAGATAGTATTCTATATCAAAACAAGTGCTTGATTTTATTGTATAAATGTCACGATATAATTTGTAGGATTTTAAAGGGTGTAATATATTTGATATGTACCGTATGATTAGTCTTTGTGGTGCTTGTATACGTCGTAAGTATAAATTAATGGATGCTAGTTCCCCTTGCAATGCCGAATTTGCATTTTTAGTGGAAAATATGAAATCGTCTCGTTGTGATAATAGGTTATTAATGGACGCGATATATGTATCACGGTCTTGTATAGAGAGATTTAGATTGGTAATCTGTTCTTTCAGGTTTGCAATGTCACAATTGTTGTCTTCTATATTATTGTGAAGTGATTCTATATGTTTGTTCTTTTCCAATATTGTTTTATCCATTGCCGCCATTTCACAAGCACGATACTCAATATCTTGGCTTAAAGAGAAAATTTCACCATCTCGATTCGCTAACAACTGAGTTTGAAAATCAATATAATTTATAAACTCGTTATTCTTATCATCTACTTCTAAAGTTCTTTCTTTAGTTTCAGCCAATAAATGCTTTAGATTTTCTATTAATTCGTCACGTCTATTTAGTTCATCTCTGAGTGTATTCAGTTGTATTTCAATTTCAAATATTTTCGCGTTTAGGGTTTGATTTAGAGATAATTCTTCTTTAAGTGATAGGTTAAGTGTTTCAAATTGACAAGCTAGTTCGGATAGAGTTTGGTTGAGCGTATTAATCTCACTATCACGCTCTGATATTTCTTGTGTTAATGATTGGATTATAGTATTGTTTTCCTGATTACGCTCGGCGATTGTTTGTTGAAGTGAGTTTAAGTTATCGCTATACTGATTCAAACTATTGTTCTGTTCACTTAATTTATCGTTTTGTACGTCTAGGACTTGGCTTAACTCTGCAATTCTTTGTTTAAAATTATCAATATCTTTATTAAGTAATGCGATCTCATTATCTTTTACCTTCCTTAATGATAAATAGTTTTCAGATTCTTCTATTTTCTCCTCAAGAATACCCGTTGAAAGCTCAGGTAATACTGAATTTGAAGCAATTGCAATCCAATAGGTAGGTTTTGCGAGTCCTATTGCATTTTTAAATGTAGAGTCTTCACGCCAATAGTTTTGGAATGGAATTTTTTGTGGGGAAAAGGAATTAATTCCTGAACCGTAAATTATTCGTTGACCATAAAATATTGAATTGGTGAAATATTTATTGATAAGGTTCTTGAATTCATGTTCATAAAGTTCCTTTATATGAAACTGATTATTAAAGTTAGGTTCAACTGAATAATTATATTTATCTGGGCTTGAAATTACTAAGATGCCATCTGAGCGTAAAACTCTTTTAATTTCAAGCATCATTTCATCATGCAGATTATGATGTTCGATTGTTTCAAAGCTTACTACTATATCTACACTTGAATCTGGCAATGGAATTTCAGAACAACTTCCAACCATAAATTCCAGGTTTCTATTTTTATAGCGATTTCTGGCATGTTTCACTGTTTCTAGCGATATATCTATGCCAATTACCTTGGCCGCATTATCTGAAAGCATGGCCGACCCGTAACCCTCGCCGCTTGCAATGTCTAAGACTACTTTTCCATCTGCAATGGAGCATGCTTGTAGATATCTATGTAGATGTTCTAGTTCAATAATGCCCTTTAAGCCGGGTATATAGCGCTCACCAGTAAATTCAATTGAATCTAACACACTATTCATTAAAACCTCTTAATAAATTTATTAAATATTATCTTATTAAATAGTAAACATTTTTATACTTTTCATTGGTACCGCAAAAACGCCAAAGCAAACTGAACTGGCATGAGCTTCAACAATTAAGGCATCGTGTATCCAATGGTGTTGTATGTGGTTTTCTTGTGTTCCTTCAGCTATCGCTGGCGATATACTATAGCTTCCTGATGCTAATATTGGCATGGTAAATGAAAATCTTGCCACACATTCAAGCCCTGACTCTATTTTGAAGGATTCAAGCATGTACGTTATGCATGTGTTATCGGCAAATAAAATTTGCCCCAGACGATCTTTGAAATGAAAGCCTATGATAGGATTCAAAATTGTTTGATATGCAATGCATCTTATTTCAAGAATTACGTTTGTACCCCCTACTACCCAAGATAGAGGTGAGCCATCTTCATCTAATAATTTTACTGAAGATATCTTTGCTGCACCAGTTCCAAATGCATTGCTATCAGGATTAAAACGGAATATTTGGATGTCATTTCTTAGAGTAGAGGAATTTATTAATGCTTCTCTAGCATCTCGATACTCATTTGGTTTAAACGTATTTTCAATAATTTCTTTTATATTGTTGACAGCAACCGTATCTTCTTTTTTAATATTGATATCCCCTTGAAAAGATTCATAAAGAGCGGCAAGATAGCGTTCAGCTACTTCTTTCGGATTCCCAATCATTTCTAATCGTCCTTGGTTTAGTAGGATTGCTGAACTACAAAGGTTTACTACAGCACTTGTATCATGACTACAAAATAAAAGGGTTCCTTTTTGCATGAAATCCCTTAAAAAACGCATACATTTTTGGACAAAATAAGCATCACCAACTGATAATGCTTCATCCACAACTAGGATGTCTGCATCAACATGTGCGATTACTGCGAATGCCAAGCGTACAAACATACCACTGGAGTACGTTTTTACCGGCTGGTCAATAAACTGTCCAATATCTGCAAACTCTATTATTTGGTCAAATCGATCTTCTATCTCTTTATGGGTAAGCCCATAAAGAGATGCTGATAGATAAACATTTTCCTTTCCCGTAAACTCAGGATTAAATCCTGCTCCGAGTTCTAAAAGTGCGGCTACTCGTCCATTTACTTGAATACTTCCTGATGACGGATTCAGTGTTCCACATATTAATTGAAGGAGAGTCGATTTCCCTGATCCATTTCTTCCGATTATTCCTACAGTTTCACCTTTCTTTATTTCGAATTTTACATTGTTTAGTGCCCAAAATTCTCGATAAAATTTCTTGTGTCCACGAGCCATCATTTGCCATAGTCTATCTCTAGGCTTGTTATAGATTTGGTAACATTTACTTAAATTGTCAACTTTTATGGCTGTATCATAGGACATCTGCGAACCCCTTACGTGTCTTTTGAAACCAGGCAAATCCTATCCATGAAATAATAAGTGCGATCAATATACTAAGTCCCAAGCTCATCGGTTCAGGGACTTGTCCCCATATTAGTGCTGCTCTTGCCTGTTCCAATATTATTGTTAAAGGATTTAGTTGAAGCATTTTTTGATAATTTTCAGGTAGTGAAGATAACGGATAAAAAAGGGGAGATAAAAACATCAGTGTTGTTGTTACTAATCCTATGATCTGAGCGACATCCCTTAAGTAGACGCCTAATGAAGCCAACAACCAAGACAATCCCATTGTAGTTAGAACCAATGGGATTAATATTACTGGAAAAAATAAAAGCGTTATATGGGGTTGGCCAAAGAAAATTATATAAAATATGATCCAAACTAAGAAGCTAATTGACATATGAAACATAGCTGCGCCAAGAGTAACCCAGGGTAAAATCTCTAAAGGAAATACTACCTTCTTAACATAATTGGCATTTGCCAAAATTAAAGTGGGTGATCGGTTTAAGCATTCGGAAAATAAATTAAAAACTAAAAGACCAGCGAAGAGTACAAGTGCAAATTCTGTTTTTGAGTCGCTCCCCGCACTCCATCTTGCCTTAAATACGACACTAAATACAAAAGTGTAGACGGCTAACATTAGTATGGGATTAAAAAATGACCACATCATTCCCATCACGGAACCCCGATATCGGCCAATAACTTCACGTTTAATTAACGTTTTGATAAGTTTTCTGTTCCGCCAAAAGCTGACCAACATCTCTTTTGGGGATATTGAAAAGTTTCGCATTATAGAGAGACCTCCATTAGCCTTTCGAAGTTAAGAATATTCGTATTTTCTTTAGATGCAGTTATCCTAATAACATTGATTTCCATCGTCAAGTTTCCAATCTTCATTTAAAATTAAGTGGTTTGAGTATAGTCGTTTAAGATCATTACAAGATGTGCTTGCATAAAGAAGGTTTGTAATCACAACTAAAGAAACATACTTTATCATATTTTGTATCTAGTGTGGGATTGGTTTATCAAAATTTTGAAACTTATAAAGTAAAATTATAAATCAATAGTTCAGCGTGCGATTTTGCTATTCTAAATTAAAGTGAATGATCACAAATGGTTGCGCCTGAGGTTCTATCGCTAAAACACGTATATAACTATATAATTATGATAGGTCAATATACTGAGTTTAAAGGTTTAAAATATTCTAGTTCTTTTATTATATGGATGTTACTAGTGGTTGATTGTAAAATAATTAAATATTGTCATGAATAATTTATTATTCAGAAGTATCTGATGTCATAGGTGTGTATTCTGATACCAATTCTTTTAATGAAATGCGTATATTTGCTTCAGTTGGAATTGTTTGCTGATTCATCCAATCGAGCAAATCTGTTAACCATATCTTACTCTCAATAGTTCGTGCTTTTGCAATCCTTAGTTTGGGGTGCGGGGTTTTTTCAGTCAATTCATCATCGGCAAGCAATTCCTCGAATAGTTTTTCGCCAGGACGCAACCCTGTAAATCTGATTTTAATTTCATCCTCGTGGAATCCAGACAGTCGTATCATGTCTCTTGCCAAATCTAATATTTTAATTGGTTTTCCCATATCAAGTACAAAAATCTCCCCGCCATTACCCATTACGCCAGCTTGTAAAACTAACTGTGCAGCCTCGGTTATCGACATGAAGTAGCGAATGATTTCCGGGTGTGTCACTGTAATAGGCTTCCCTTGCGCAATTTGCTCTTTAAATTTTGGGATTACGCTGCCGGTGCTTCCTAGTACATTTCCAAATCGAACCATAGCGAACCTTGTGATAGAGTTATTTTGTAGAACTTGGCAAACCATTTCGGCTAGTCGTTTGCTAGTACCCATGACATTGGTAGGATTAACCGCCTTGTCCGTGGATATTAGTACAAATTTCTCGACATTTGCATCAATAGATGCCTTGGCTATGTTATAGGTTCCCAGTACATTGTTAAGAATAGCTTCCCACGAGTTTAGATTTTCCAGCATGGGAACATGTTTGTAAGCAGCGGCATGGAATACTACTTTTGGCTGAAATTGTTGCATGATTTGTCCCACTCTAGCTGTGTCTTTCACATCGCCTAATGCACAAACAATCGGAAGGGTAGGGTAGCGTTCGTTGAATTCCTGTTCTAGCTTATAGATGGCAAACTCATTCATTTCCATCATTATCAATTTTATTGGATCGAATATTGCGATTTGTCTACATAGTTCAGATCCAATTGAACCCCCTGCACCAGTTACCATTACAACTTTTCCCTTTAGCAAACCATGAAGCCCTACTATATCCAAGCTGACCGGTTCGCGCCCTAAGAGGTCGTCTAATTCTACCCTGCGTATTTGTGAAATTGAAACTTTCCCCGACAATAGATCGTCGTATCCTGGGACGGTTAGGACGGCAAGGTCGGCATCCGTCCCCAGTTCCATGGCTCGTCTGCGGGTTCCAGCCGAGGCTGAGGGCATTGCGATGATCACTTGGCCCACATCAAGGTGTCTTGCAAATTTACCGACATCATTGAGTGGCCCCAGAATGTTGATGCCATGAATTTGACGACCTAACTTTTTTTTGTTGTCATCAAGCAGTCCGACCACTCTCCAGGCTGAATTGCCAGAAAGTTCCCTAAGCAGCAAGGATGCGGCAGACCCGGCTCCCATAACAATCACGGGTGTGGGTTCGATCGAGCGAAACGAGAAAATGTGTCCGTCCTTGTATGACCGATATAGAAAACGGCTCCCTCCCATCAAGAAAATAAGTAGTAACGGGGATAGTACTAATACTGCTCTCGGAGTTTCCGAAAGGCGATGATACATGAATAATGTGGTTGGCACAGTCACTGAGTTGAGTCCAACGGCTAGAAGTATTCGTTTCAGGTCTGGTAGGCTTGCAAATCGCCAGATGCCACGATATAAGCCGTATACCCAGAAAGAGGCTATCTCAACGGGCAATACCAGCCACAATGAATCAATCATCCCTTTCACCCAGTGGTCGGGGATGTCAAAGTTAAATCGCAGCAGATAGGCAAGACACCATGCAAGAAGCGCCGCAACAGCGTCATGAAGTACGACGAGAAAAGATCGGTATCTCATGCCGTCGGATGTCCCTTTGAATGCCTCTCCCAAACCTTGTCGATGAAGTACATGATGTAGCCATAGGCAACGATCCAACCGATAATCGCAAACAATTGAACCGTTACTGATGCTTCTCGGATCAGGAGGGCGGTAACGCCAGAAGCTAACATCAGGCCATACTCTAATAAGGATGTGTAACGGTGCCCTAGCCCCATGCGGATTAAGCGTTGATAGTAATGATCGCGGTGAGCCAGCCAGAATTTTTCTCCGCTCAGAGCGCGATTAGCCATAGTCACTGTAGCATCAACAATGAAAGGGGAGAATACTAGGATCGGAAAAGGGGCTGGCCATAATCCATCTTGCCACCCTGCGAGGCCCAAGGCAGCGGCTAGAAAACCCAACGGGACTGATCCGGCGTCACCCATAAATATTTGAGCGGGATTGAAATTAAACCAGAGAAATCCAGCCGATGCGGATGCAATACTGGCTGCAATCGCCCCGAACTCGGGCATTCCACCTTGATAAGCCGCTAAGGCGAAAAATCCAAATCCGATTATGGCCATGCCGCCGGCAAGTCCATCAGCGCCATCCATAAAGTTATATACATTGGTCATCCAGACTACGGCAACCAAGGCAAACGCAGATACAAAGTCGGAATCAGCCTGGTTGTGAATCAAGCCAATCAAAATCGCGGCCACTGCCATATGGATAATAATGCGCAAGGTTCTAGTCAACCCCCAAAGATCGTCAAAAAAACAAAATGCACTCAAGGAAAGGGCCAACAAAATTATCATCAACAACTGAATGGACGAGGGCCAAATTAATGCCCATCCGCATCCAGCACCTAACATTATCGCCAAACCACCTGTTCTTGGTGTGGGTGTCTCGTGCAAAGAACGGTCATTTGGGTGATCCAATGGTAGCGAACGCTTTAGGCCAAGCATGACAGCAATTGTCAGTATTGCTATGAAACAAGACGCAATTGGATAAATAAACATATCGAATGGGTGGGGTTTGATAAAGTGATACAGATTATACGCGAAGAATTATCCTCCTGTAGCCTATCGACGGGTGTCATGTTGGAAAATCATCATGGATCCGTTTCGTTGTGGGGAGATAGATGTATTTTGGCGAGCAGCCGACAATTTTGCAAGGTCATCTTGCTGACTCTCTAGGAGGCTCAGAAGGAGTTTTAAGGGGGTTTGTTTGGATTGGTCCTGGGTTACCAAGCATAAAAATTAGATCATCATGTCTTGAATGTTTATTTCGTGAAAGGAATGCTTTTGGGTTATTTCGATTGGTATCCGATCTCATGCAGATGCTTGAAGATCGTTCAAGTCACCACTGCCGACGCTAGAAGCAGTCCTATGGTCAAAGCCGTGCCAGCCCATAGCCGCACGAATACACTCCCCCTTGCTTCCCACCAATTGATTATTTTATGTACCCTTTTGGTGCCGATGAATGGAGTGATGAAGCCAGCCACAAAAATAATGACGCCCAATGTCCTGATGATTTGTGGGGAGTGTGATGTGGGGGCAGAGAAGAAGAGCGATGCACCGAACACTACGCGGAACACTCCAGCCACCCAAAGCCCCGTCTGATTTTCAAACAGACGGGCGAATTCAAGAAGTTTTGCTGGAAGGAAAATGCCTATCAACCCAGTGGCTACGATGAATAGGCTGATGACAAGCGCTATCAGGGTCATATGTCGGTTCCCTTATTCAGTTCGCTCATCCTTTCTGCATTGAGTAATTCGATGATTGGGTGGGTTTGTGGTCGAATGCCTCGCCAGATGTAAAATGCCTCAGCCGCTTGCTCGACCAACATGCCAATCCCATCTACACTTGTTCTGGCCCCCGATCTTTCCCCCCATCTGACAAAGGCGGTTGGCTGCTTGCCATAGGCCAAATCGTAACAAGCCCCTCCGGCATTCAGCGTTCCATCAGGCAGGGGGGGTAAGTCGCCGCTTAGGCTGGCGGATGTCGCATTAAGGATAAGATCGAAAGATTGTCCGGTCAAGGCATGGAATTCCATTGCTTCAATTGACCCTATTGCTGAAAATTCCATCGCCAATTTTTCAGCCTTGTCCAACGTTCGATTGGCAATCACCATTCGCCTTGGTCGTTCGTTTAACAGAGGCTCAATTATGCCCCGGCTAGCGCCTCCGGCACCAAGCAGTAAGACATTGAGGTTGTTGATTGATATGCCTAGGTTGATGGTCAGGTCTCGCAACAGGCCCACGCCGTCGGTGTTGTCACCAAAAATTTTTCTGTCTTCGCCAATTGAGATGGTGTTGACCGCTTTTGCCCTGTCGGCGCGCTCACTTTTTTCGTTAGATAATTGCCACGCAAGTTCTTTTAACGGTACAGTGCAGCTTAAGCCCTTCCCGCCATTGACGGCGAAGCGAATTAATTCTTTTTGGAAATCGGTCGCCGGAACATCCAAAGCCGTGTATTCGATGGACTGCCCAGTTTGATGGGCAAACTCAGTATGTATGCGGGGGGATTTGCTGTGGTTTATGGGATGGCCGAACACGGCATATTGATCAACGGGCATATTCATAGCCGATGGATGTGGTTAAAGTTGCTTGCGCTTTTCACGATAGACAGTGATGGCAATGATGAGTACGGCCAAGGCAAACATCCAAGGCATGAAGCTCTCTAGCAAATTGGCTGCCACTGTAGCCGCCGCCAAGTAGATCCCGGTCAGACTGAACCTCCAACCAATGCGAATTCCATCTAGGAAGGTGGTC
Source organism: uncultured Methylococcaceae bacterium (assembly GCA_903911305.1). GTDB lineage: Bacteria > Pseudomonadota > Gammaproteobacteria > Methylococcales > Methylococcaceae > Methylumidiphilus. Next base: position 20,879 of record CAIWDB010000327.1, read on the forward strand.
AGGGCTAGAATTAAAAGTACCATCAGCCCGGTAGCTTCTTGGGTCATGTGACCTGCCTCGACGAAACTGAATAGGCAAAGGACGGCAACTAGCGCCCCCAGCCAATGCAAAGATTGCATTTTGAATAATTCTTTAACTTCGTTACCTTCCCCGTTTGGATCGTAATGTCGTTTGGCATTGTGCCAACCGGCGATCATGGCAGCCATGCCAAACACGAAGATCATGGCCATCCAATACATGAAGGCATCTTGGGGTGAAAAATCGGTTACAGCGATACCCAGTAGGCAGAAAATCACCATTATGATCAGGATGATTTCCTCGACTGGCGCGGCGGTTTTTTTGGGTGCAGGTTTCGTCATAGTGCGAATATGCTTTACAAGTGAAAAATAAATTAGAAATTCTTGGTACGATTAAACTGTCAATGCCGTTAACACGTCAATACCATGGGCTAAAATAGGTGAACCCGCAGGCGGTCGCCAGCACTGCTGGAAGACTGGATTCATCGTTCCTCGTTAAGCCATCGGGCCGCATGCAGGGCAAAATAGGTCAGGATTCCATCTGCGCCAGCGCGTTTGAAGGATAGCAAGGACTCTAGCACGGTTTTCTTTTCGTCTAACCAACCATTTTGTGCAGCCGCTTTAAGCATCGCGTACTCGCCACTGACTTGGTAGGCGAAGGTTGGCACGCTAAAACTATCCTTCACCCGGCGGACGATGTCGAGGTAAGGCATTCCAGGTTTGACCATCACAATATCGGCACCTTCGGCGATGTCCATGGCGACTTCCCGGAGTGCTTCGTCAGAATTGGCAGGGTCCATTTGATAGCCGAATTTGTTTCCGCTTCCAAGGTTGGCAGATGATCCCACTGCATCTCTGAAAGGGCCATAAAAGCTGGATGCGTATTTGGCCGAGTAAGCTAAAATGCGGGTATTGACAAAGCCTTCTGATTCCAAAGCTTGCCGGATTGCGCCTATACGTCCGTCCATCATATCAGAAGGCGCGACGATATTGGCGCCCGCATGGGCGTGAGAGAGGGCTTGCTTGACTAAAACCGACAAGGTTTCATCGTTGACCACGTAACCAGATTGATCAGTCAATCCGTCCTGCCCATGGCTGGTAAATGGATCTAGCGCCACGTCAGTGATCACTCCCAAGCCTGGCAAAGCCTGCTTTATGCGCCTCGTGGCGCGTTGTGCAAGCCCGTCCGGGTTATAGGCTTCCCTTGCATCAGCGCTTTTTTTTGTAGCAGGTGTGACTGGAAACAAGGCGATCGCAGGAATTCCCAGCCCCATCGCTTCCTCCGCTTCCGCCAGTAACAGGTCTAGGCTCAGCCTTGCCACTCCTGGCATGGATTCCACGGGTTCACGACGGTTTTCGCCCTCCACTACAAAAACAGGGTAAATCAAGTCGTCGGCGGTCAGCATTTTCTCACGGAAAAGCCTGCGGCTAAAATCGTCGGCACGCATTCGGCGAAGGCGGGTGTTTGGATAGGAAAAAGTGTTTTGGATGAAATTATGCATGTCAAGCTCGGAGAGGAAAATGTTATGGGCTAGCGAAGCTGGCTGGTAGTTAATTCGTCAATGTCGGGTTATGATAGAAGCATTTTAAGTCACAAATGCAGGAGTGATATAGATGAAAGCGATTTACAAACCTTTGGGGCTGGCAAGTTTGGCTTGGCTATTAACTTTTACCCTAGGCTTGGTCTCTTTGCAGGCCATGGCTGATGGGCAGGAAGACTTGCAACCTCCTCAAAGGGTCATCCAGCATACTTCGGATGAGTTGCAGAAAAACTTACAGAAGCCTGAGTACAAGAATGACTTTTCCAAAGCCACTCGGTTTGTGGATAAAATTCTTGAAACGCATGTTGATTTCGATAGGGTGTCCATGCTCATATTGGGAAAGTTCTGGAAAACCGCAACACCTGAGCAACAAGTGCGTTTCAAACACGAGTTTCGTACTCTGTTGGTGCGTACCTACACAACGGCGTTTACCGAATACGCCAACTGGAATATTCGCTATTTACCTCTGGCTGTCAACGATGGCGATAGCAACAAGGTCGTTGTCCGCACTGAAATATTGCAGTCTGGTGCCAAGCCAGTGTCGGTCAATTATCGCATGGTTAATTTAAACGACGATTGGAAAGTCTACGATGTGTTGATTGAAGGAATCAGCTTGGTTCAAAACTACCGCACAAGTTTTACCAACGAGGTGTCCCGCACCGGATCCCTTGAACAGCTAATATCAGAACTTTCCCAGCGCAACAGTTCTGCCCTAAAAGAACCTGTGGGTGGCAACCCCCCTAAAAGTTAGGGTTTAGCCAATCCCTGGGTCTGAGAAAATTCTTGTAAAGATTGTCTTCCGCGCTGCCTTCCTCTGGGTGCCAATTGTATAGCCAATTGGCCACAGGGGGCAGCGACATCAATATGGACTCCGTCCTTCCCCCTGACTGCAAGCCGAACAGCGTGCCGCGGTCATAAACCAAGTTGAACTCCACGTAACGCCCTCTGCGATACCTTTGAAATTCCCGCTCCCTCTCGCCATAAGGCGTGTTTTTTCGGCGTTTCACAATCGGCAAATAGGCTGTCAAGTAATGGTCGCCCACGCTCCGCATAAACTCGAAACATTGTTCGAAGCCCCATTCATTCAAGTCATCAAAAAACAACCCCCCCACTCCTCGGGTTTCATCGCGATGTCTGAGGTAAAAATAGTCGTCGCACCATTTTTTGTAGCGGGGATAAACGTCTTCGCCAAAAGCCAAGCAGGCATCCCTAGATGTTTCATGCCATGCAATGACATCCTCCACTACAGGGTAGTATGGGGTTAAGTCCATGCCTCCCCCAAACCACCAAACAGGTTCGGCATTCTCCTTCTCGGCTATGAAAAATCGCACATTGGCATGAGAAGTCGGCACATAAGGGTTGCAGGGGTGTATCACTAAGGACAGACCGACGGCATGAAACCCCCTGCCCGCTAATTCAGGGCGATGTGCGGTAGCCGATGGCGGGAGGCTTTGACCGGTGACATGCGAGAAATTGACCCCACCCTTTTCAATCACCTTGCCCGCGCTTAAAACGCGCGTTCTGCCGCCTCCTTTGCCGTTTTCGTAGCGCCAAGCATCTTCTGCAAACTTGAGTCCATCTTCTTCGTCTTCCAATGCGACACAGATTCTATCTTGCAAGTCCTTCAAATAATCTTCCACTAACTCTAAAACGGGTGTGTCCATCGACTTGAAATCCTCGTTAGGGTAATCGATGGGGCATTCTACCACATGGCAAATCTCATTCGCCCGAGCGAGTACGAATTCACAATGCTTTTCCATGGGCTATAATCATGCCATGATAAAGCGCTACGCAACTCTCATCGACTCTCCCAGTCAATTTGGCTTGTCTCCTCTGCTCGAAATGCTGCCTGGCAAATTGGCTAATGCCTTTGACCTATCAACCCATGGCGACCTTCACCGTTGGCAACATGTGCTAGAAAGCCTTCCTGAGTTAAGGGCTTCAAAAATCGAACTTGATGCCGATATTCCGGGCATCGGACTGCCTGTCGATAGCACATGGGATATTCGCCAATCAATTGAGGCAAAGCTTAGGCAATTGCACCCTTGGCGCAAAGGGCCTTATCTCGTCCACGGTGTTTTGATTGACAGCGAGTGGCGTTCAGATATGAAATGGCGTCGTTTGTGCGGTCACCTGAACCCCTTGCAAGGGCGGGTTGTGCTTGATGTCGGCTGTGGCAATGGATACCACTGTTGGCGTATGGTTGGGGCAGGGGCTAAAATGGTGATAGGCATTGATCCAACCTTGCTTAGTGTCATTCAATTTCAAGCCATCAAACATTTTGCCGGGGATTTTCCTGCTCATGTACTGCCCATGGGGATAGAGGACATGCCTAGGAGAATGGGGGCTTTTGATACGGTTTTTTCCATGGGCGTGCTTTATCATCGGCGCTCCCCGCTTGATCACCTATTTGATCTGCGTGACTTGTTGCGCCCAGGCGGTGAATTGGTCTTGGAAACCTTGGTGATTGATGGCGGGGTCGGCGAGGTTCTAGTGCCAGAGGACCGCTACGCTAGGATGCGGAATGTGTGGTTCATACCTAGTTGCTTGATGCTTGAAAAATGGTTGAAGCGGTCTGGGTTTTCTGATGTACGCCTGATAGACGTTACTCCAACCACCACAGAAGAACAACGCACGACGGAATGGATGCGTTTCCAATCATTGCACGATTGCCTGAACCCCGATGACCCTAGCATGACCATTGAGGGGTTACCGCCTCCCAAACGGGCAATATTCCTCTCAAAAATTAAGTGAAATGACGTTTTCATAGGCTTGAAGAGTGCTTGCGGACAAGCTTGGCCAGTGGTTCGCAGGGTCTTTTTGAGTGGAATAATAAGTAGGCATAAATTATTGATTAATATATAAATGGAATGAAAAAAATTACGAATGTGAACTTGATCTCTTGCAATTTCCAAAAATCTTCTTTATAAAACACTTGTGCTCAATGCACTACCTAGAAAAGAAGCATGTTTCCAATGTTCAAATTTTGAGGAGGATATTTTATGAAGAAGCTCGTACTTTGTGTTATCAGCGTTGCTCTGTTGTCGATCGGCATGATGGGTTGCGGCAATTCGCCGGACGGCGACAAGCAGAAGCTCTCTGCTCCAGTAGTTTACCCGAATCTGTAAGTTCGGATTGCTCTTGGGCGCTGGAACACTGAACTTCGCCGTACCTTTCGGTTGAGCGAGATAATTACAAGGCAAGCGTCTTGGGGTTTTTTGCCCAGACCCCAAAGGTCTGGGCGTTTTTTTGGGGGGAATGATTCCTTTCTGTTCCATAGCAAAGGCATTGCGCAAAGCCCAGCGCCGGGTTTTATTTTTAGGCGACACGGGCGTAATCAACTGTTTGCTTGACATCCGGTGGTTACGCGGTAAGAATAGGCGACGTGATAGAGGACAGATGTCCTCTGAACTCTATTAAAAAAGCCTCTTAATCAAATTACGCTAAGGTAGGTCAAGAAATGGGAGCCATTCTCGATTTAGTTGAAAAAATGAGAACCCCTACGGGAATCATTGTCACGATCCTGATTATTGCAGTTGGGGTATTCTTTGTTCGCTGGGTCTTTAACGACCAAGATAACAACCCACAACCGTAAGACTTGTGATGTGGCAAGCATGGGTTAAAGTCCTTGCTTGCCACAAACTTCCTAATTCAATCCTTATAGTTTTAAAAAACTTCATTGTTTTAGATAGATTAAATCTAGTTTGAACGAATCGTATGACGGATCAATCGAGTGATCGAGTCTATCAGTTCTAAGCTAACTGCCCGCTACTATTTTCCGTTAAACCCAACCAATAAACTCAACAAGCAATATTCGGGTGATTTTAATTGGTGTTTGGTACGCTTTCAAAGCGTCAAAAAATCCTCGATTTTCCGATATTCAAGATTGGCAGTCTATTCAAAGCCTAGCTTGTGATGTTAATTTCATGGCTTTTCACCGCGCTCAATGATGACCCCGACATCGCTGGCCCCTTCGATGGCCCCTACCTTATTCAAGCTTAGCCTAACCCAAGCCACATTGAATTCATTGAGAATAATGCCGCAAATTTTTTCTGCCAAGGTTTCCACAAGGAAAAAACTGCTTTGTTCGACGAATGATGTGATGCGTTGGGAAACCGCCGAATAGTCCAGCGCATCTTCAATGGCGTCGGAGGCGGCGGCTTTGCGGTTGTCTGTTGCCATTTCCAAGTCCAGCACGACCTTGCGCCGTTTGACCCTTTCCCAATCGAAAATGCCAACAATAGTCTCGATATGTAGGCCGCGCAGAAATATAATATCCATCTTTGGCTCCGTCTTTATGTTGTGAAGGCATACTTGTTATCACAAATGGGGTAGGCCATACAACTTTAATTTAATGAGAATACGTTCATGTGGCATTGGCTTTTGGTACCTTTCGCCTATTTTCTTGGTTCATTGTCCAGTGCGGTGATAACCAGCCGTTTGATGGGCTTGCCCGACCCCCGCGAGGAGGGATCAAAGAACCCTGGCGCAACCAATGTTTTGCGCCTAGGTGGGAAAAAGGCAGCGATCTTCACGCTTTTGGGCGATCTTTTGAAAGGCGTGGCTCCACTGTTAGTCGCCAAGGTGTTTTCGTCACCCAATGACGTGTTGGCGCTGGTTGGTATTGCCGCTTTCCTAGGGCATCTCTATCCCTTGTTTTTTGGCTTTAAGGGGGGTAAAGGCGCTGCCACGGCTTTGGGTGTCCTAGCGGGCTATTCTTGGCTTGTGGGCCTATTCGCGCTGATTACTTGGCTCACCGTCGCGTACTTGTCCAGAATTTCGTCGCTCGCGGCCTTGACGGCGGCGGCCCTTGCACCAGTATTTGTCTGGTTTGTGCTAGGCTCGCCAGTACTCACCGGCTCGACCGTATTGATGTGTTCCATATTGTTCTGGCGGCATAGAAGCAATATCCAACGCATCCTGCGGGGCGAGGAAAGTAAAATCGGGACTTAAATCACCATGCCCAAATCACTTGGTGAGCGTAAAGCGATATTCGTTCTTATCGTTGGTGGTTTTAGGGATGCTCATATTGAGTTGAAAAACGTAATCTCCCGGCTTGGTCTTTGGCGGAGTCTTGATGACCGAGATGTTGGCCCATCTGCCAGGCTTAATTTCAACATCTCTAGACACATTTTCCAAGGTCTTCGTTTTTCCTTTATATAGGATAATCCTGCTCAGGTTGCCCTTGCCGTGCCTTGGTGGGTCGGAATCACAGAATGAAAAGATGAAGCAATGCTTAAATTCTTGACCAACCTTTGGTTCTGGGGGGAAACTGCTTGGCTTTCGATGCGCAAATAGGGCAAAGCATTCTTCTCGCAGCTATATTTTTTCCTAACGGCTTGTTCGTCCGCCAACAGAAGGGAGCCCGACCATTTCTCGGAACAGACCTGATCTGACTCTATGGGAAGCTGGGCAACGACTGGCGGTTCTGGTTGGTGGGCGCAGGCACTCAGAAAAACACAAAGCAAAGCGATCGTTTGACGATTCATTTTAGACTCCTAAAACCTATCGAAGAAAACCCGCCTCCGGTTTCGCAAACTGACGGGTGCTCAAAATTATGAAGATCGAACTGTCTAAGCCTAATTAAACTTGTCTAATTTTTCGATACTCCAGTTGTTGATAGGGCTGTGTTTGGAGGAGGGAATGCGTTTGCTTTTCTCTTCAGTAGTTTTGGCTACAGGTTTATGTGGGGATGTCGTCTCGTCCTTCGGCTTTTTGGGTGGTAGCGGCGCCCTTGGCGGTTTGGGGGGGGTAGCTGCTACTGCTGGGACGGGAATATTTACGGGAATCATCCATTCCTGTTTGCCTCCGAATAAAACCGAGGCATCTTGTATATGTTCCTCATTCATGCGCGTCTGAATATAGGCCACTTCGATCTTTGAGTTCGGCGAGATTGTTCTATTCCAACGATCCTTCAAGAACCAATGTACGAACCATTTTTCCTCGTTCTCTGGAGCGGCCTTAGAGGTTGAATCCTGCAAACTTTTGATCTTGTCAAATCTATTTTTGATCGGCGTGGCATTACCGTTTGGATCAATTTCAAAACCCGCAACGGCTTCCGCGAGGCTAGCAATCAGTTGATTATCTTTGCTTGCAGGCTGAATGGCGATATCCCAAATCAGGGCTTGATTGTTATTTGTTTTATAAAAATCGTTGATGGCGGTGGTGACGATGTGCTTATTGTCGGGGCTAAACTGGGCGAAATTAACCGCTCCGCCATTGCTTCTGGGCATAATCAGTGGCTCGGTTAGAGGATTGCCTGTATTCGCGTCCCAAACCTGTGCGGTTCCGTCGCCTGATGCGGTGACTACCTTCGTTCCATCATGGTTGAATTGGGCGTTGTAGACCGCCTCATTATGCTGCAATGTTTTCTTCAACTCGAACTTATTCCAGCCCTCAGCACCTTCCCAGACTTTTGCCGTACCGTCTCCAGAAAAAGGCTTCAGTTCTAACAGGCGTTTTTTCACACTGGATAGAACCTGCACCATTTATAGGTGATCATGGCGGTCAGAACGGATGGTCAGCAAGACAATCGGTCGTCTTTTGCCCGAGGCTTCCGTTTCGGTCAACTGACTCGCCAACATGGCAAAGAACTTCTCCGACTCCCCACTGGCACTGTCGAGATTAAACAATTCCTCAGCCTGGTCAATGGGTATGACAATGCTGGGTGGCAGCGAGTCCGGTTCATCCGCATTCCGGTTTTTCAACTGCTGCTCAAGGTCGGTCAACAACCCGTTGAACCCTTGCGGGCCATTGTCAAGTTGCTGTTCGATGGATCCCAGCGATTTTTTAAGTCCCACAGAATCAAATGCTTGGGCAAGGGCCGATGCCAGACCCTCATCACCAAACAGTACGGAGTTGCTAGGGCGAATGGCTTGCATCGGGAAAAACTCACGGCCTGCGCGTTCAAGGCGAGGCAGAAGACCCGCCCTCATGAAGGAGGACTTGCCGGACCCGGATGCGCCAAGAATCACTAGCAGATGCTCAATGCCTTTCCTGCGCATATCGAGCAGGGTTTCCATGCCTTCCAGAATTTCCACGTCCCGCCCGAAGAAGACCGCAGCATCGATAGCTTCCAGCGGCTTAAGCCCCCGGTAGGGCGCGCGGTCTTTATCCTTGTCGGGGGGCCAAGGGAAATACTTGGCACCGATTCTGGCTTTCTCCAAACCGGACCTCAGTCGCTCCAGTCCATCCGACCGAAAGGCATATTTAATCGGGATTTCTCCAAATTTGAAGTCGATGGTCTTCTGGGCTAGGTCGTTGTCCACGAATAGCTCACACCGCTGCCATTCCGAATGCAGTTTCTGCGTGTCACAGGGTTTGATGAGGGCGTAGAAGATTTTCTTGTCATATTCTTCCGCATAGCGATATTCATTTTGGCACTCGTTCGACTCCAGCCAAGCGGGCGAGACGAGGCACAGCACCGCTTCGCAGCTTTCCTTCGCATTCCTCAGTGCGATTTTCCAACGCTCACCTTGATTGATCCCGGATTTGCCGTCCAAATCGAGAAACACATCGCCCCACCCGTTGTCTTTCAACCATTGCTTTATCGCAAGGGCTTCCTTGGCATTTTCGCTTTTATGGCTTATGAAGATTTGTGCCATGTATTATCTCCCAGAAAGTGACATCGTTACAGGAAACCCTATTACGCAAAATGCATTCATAAGGGAGATAACCACTAAACTAAACGGTTAATTAGTTGATGAACAAAATGTATTAGGTTTTAGTTAAGAAGAAAGGTTTGTTTTAAAGCTTTAATTCAGTATATCTGGATGCGGCATTCTAGGCTATGTAAATATTAACAGCAAATACAGCGTTTTCAATACCAAATAGTTACTTAATAATGAATATATGCAACATGTAGGAGCGGGCCACGCCCGCGATAAATAGCCTATTTTTGAAGACTTGGCCCAAACAATCGCGGGCATGGCCCGCTCCTACGGATCAA